>NZ_JBITDP010000002.1:803853-915381 GCF_044454405.1 Streptomyces sp. NPDC051555
CCGGCGGGGGGGGCGGGGGCGGCCCCGCGGGGGCGCGCCCCGCCGCCCCCCCCCGGCCCGGGCCCCGGGGGGGGCGGCCCCCCCCGGCGGGGGGGGGGGGCCCCCCCCACCTCAGCACAGGTCAGCGCAGGTCTGACCGGGCGGGGCTGTCGTCGAGGAAGCCGCCCGACTGGTGCTGCCACAGCTTCGCGTAGGCACCGTCGCAGCCGAGCAGCTCCTGGTGCGTGCCCTGCTCGACGATCCTGCCCCGGTCGAGGACGACGAGCCGGTCCATGTGGGCCACCGTGCTGAGGCGGTGCGCGACCACGAGAGCCGTCCGCCCCTCCATCAGGCGCCACAGGGCTTCCTGGACCAGGATCTCGCTCTCCGAGTCCAGGGCGCTGGTCGCCTCGTCCAGCAGCAGGATCGGCGCGTCGCGCAGGATCGCCCGGGCGAGCGCGACGCGTTGGCGCTGTCCGCCGGAGAGCTTGACGCCGCGCTCGCCGACCATGGTGTCCAGGCCGAGGGGCAGGGCGTCCGCGAACTCCGAGACGTGCGCCGCGTCGGCGGCGCGGCGGACCTCGGCCTCGGTGGCGTCCGGGCGGGCGAAGGTGATGTTCTCCCGCAGCGTGCGGTGGAACATGGCCGGGTCCTGCGGCACGTAGGCCATCAGGCCGCGCAGGTCCCGCTGCCGCATCCGGCTGATGTCCTGCCCGCCGACCAGGATCCGGCCGGCATCGAGGTCCGTCATCCGCAGCAGCAACCGGGTGAGGGTGGTCTTGCCCCCGCCGGACCGCCCCACGAAGCCGATCTTCGCCCCGCTGGGCACCGCCAGGTCGAGCCCCTCGAAGAGCGGGGCCGAGCCCGCGTGGGCGAAGTCCACCCGCTCGAACCGGATGTCCGCGGACCGGGTCGGCGGCGGCTGCGGCACCTGCGGATCGACGACGGTGGGCGGTTGCAGCAACAGTTCGGTGAACTGCGCGGCCTCCGTCATCGAACTCTCCACGCGGCGGTAGACCTGGTTGAATTCGAACATGATCCGGGTGGCGTTGGAGTAGTAGGTGAAGGCCACCACGACCGCTTCCACGCCGTGCCCGCGCGCCGCGATCCCGACCGCGAGCAGCAGGCCCAGGGCGTTGGTGAGCACCGACAGCGGCGCGACGACGGTGTCGATGCGCAGGTTGCCGTAGTCCCACGACCGGAGCATGTGGCCCCGCGACTCGGCCACCCGCGAGCGGTGCTCGGCGGCCTCGCCCTCCTGCGCCGCGAAGGCGTGGATCGTGTCCATGTTCATGAGGGTGTCGGAGACGTGCCCCGACACCCTGGCGATCGCCTCCTCACGCCGACGGACGAGCGCTTGGCGGCGGCGGACGAGCGGAATGACGCAGGCCCCGGTCAGCGTGATCATGGACAGGAGGGCCACGACCAGCAGCGGATCGTAGTGCCAGAGCACCACCGACCCGAAGAGCAGCGGCACGAACCGGCCCACGACCGCGAAGGTCAGCGTGTCGACCAGTTCCTCGAATCGCGAGGCGAAGCTCAGCACGCGCTTGGTCAGTGATCCGGCGAAGTTGTCGTGGAAGAAGGCCGCGTCCTTCGCGAAGAGTTCGTCCATGCCGATCAGGTACAGGTTCTCGATGCCGCTCGCGTCGAGCCGGTTCAGGCAGTGCAGCCCGATGCGCCACATCGTTTCGGAGAGCAGGAGCACCCCAGCGAAGCCGAGGACGTACGGGAGCAGCGCCGCGAGGCCGGGCACGTCGTCCCCCGCGATGCGGCCCACGAGCTTCGCGACGATCAGCGGGGCGATGTAGTTGATGCCGATGTTGCCGACGGCGGGCAGCAGCATGCTGGGGGCGGTCAGCCACCGGCGTCGCGCCAACTCCCGCCCGTAGTAACGGAGTGCGAGGAGCACCGGCCCCTTCGCGGGTGGGTCGCCTCGTGCTGCGGACGTGTCCATGGCCCCCCTGCGTCATCGTGCGGCGGTCGCGGAACCGCAGTCTCCCGCGCGTGCGCCCGGGCCGTCCAAACCTTTTCCCGTGTGGGTGACGGTCCCGCACGGGCGGGCGACGTGCGCGGCGGACGGGGCCGTGCCACGCTGGACGCAGTGCCGGGTCCGCGTCGACCGGGCGCGTCGCGCCGGAGTCCGCCGAGACGAACGGGGCATGCCGTGGTGCGAAGACTGGGCGCGGCGTCCTTGCGGGGCCGTGCGGGAGCCGGATGCGCCGCCCTGCTGCTGGTCGCGCTGGCTTCGGGCCCGGTGGCAGCCGACGACGACGGCGGCGCCCCGCTCGACCCGCGGATCACGGAGATCATGCGGAAGCCGGAGTACCGCAACGCGCAGTGGGGCCTGCTCCAGAGCGACCCCGGTACCGGACGGGTGGTCCGCAGCGCCTTCCCGGAACAGTTCTTCATCCCCGGGTCCACGGCCAAGCTGTTCAGCGTGTCCGGGCCCTGGCGGACCCTCGGCTCCGACCACCGCTTCGAGACCCCGGTCTACGCGGTCGGCGAGCGGCGCGGCGCGACCCTGGACGGTGACCTCGACCTGGTGGCCCAGGGCGACCTCACCATGGGCGGGCGGACCACCGCGGACGGCACGGTCGCCTTCACCTCCCTGGACCACACCTACGCCGACGACGTCCCCGGCGCCACGCTCACCCCGCAGGACCCGCTCGCGGGGATCGACCTGATCGCCCGGCAGGTGCGCCGCTCGGGCATCACCCGCGTGAGCGGCGACGTGATCGTGGACGACCGGCTGTTCGCCGCCGATCCGGTGCTGGTGCCCACCCCGACGCCGCTGATCATCAACGACAACCTCATCGACCTGACCACCGCTCCGGGGGACCGCGCCGGCGCTCCCGCGCGGCTCGACTGGCGGCCGAAGGTGGCCCCGTACCGGGTCACCTCGACGGTGCGGACGGTGGCTGCCGGGAAGCAGTCCGCCGTCACCGTGACGACCTCCGACAACGGCACCCGCATCCAGCTGTCCGGCACCGTCGCGCTGGGCGCGGCCCCGGTGCTCCGGGTGTCCCCCGTCACCGACCCGGCGGCCTTCGGCCGGACCGCGCTGATCGAGGCCCTCGAACGGGCCGGGGTCCAGGTCGACGCGACACCGACGGGCCCCAACCCGGTCGCCGCCCTGCCCGCCGACTACGCCGGCCGGGCGCGCGTGGCGGTGTACACCTCACCGCCGTACGCGGATTACGCCAAGCTCATCCTCAAGGTCAGCCACAACCTGGGCGCCAACCTGGGCATCTGCCTGATGGCGGTCACGACGGGCAGCCGCGCCTGCGCCGACGGGTTCCCCGTCCTGGCCCGCTTCCTGGACGCGGCGGGGGTCGACCGGAGGCAGATCCAGCTCCTGGACGGTCGGGGCGGCAACCCCGTCGACCGGTCCACGCCGCGGGCCGAGGTGCAGATGCTGACGTACTGGACGCGCACGCCCGAGGCGCGGCTCTTCCGGGAGGCGCTGCCCGTCCTCGGCGTCGACGGCCTGCTGGCCGACAACTGCCGCGACTGCCCCGCGCGCGGCAAGGTCTTCGCCAAGACGGGCGCCGCCGTCGGGTTCGACGCGCTCAACGACCGGCTGGGCGTCGGCGCGATCACGATCGCGGGGTACCTGGACCGGGGCGGCGGCCGCTTCGAGGTCTTCTACGCCGGTGTCACCGGCGCCTCGACACCGACGACCGACCCGAGCGGCATCCTGTCCATCGCCAACGACCTCGCCCTCGTCGCCGCCTACCTCCAGGAGGGGTGACGTACCCGCCGGCATGGTCCTTTGGGTAGAGGCCGCCGCTCCTCGTGCGGCTACAGATGTACGGACACATCGGCTCAGAGGGGGACTCCACCGGCCGGCCCGTCTCCTACCTTCTTGATCAATGCGGAGTTCACCGCTCCACGGGGTGCACCGTTCCCTGGAGTTCACTGCTCCGCTTCGGCGATCGAGAAGCGAGACGACCATGTACGGCAAGGCATTCGCGCCCGAGTACCAGGGCTCCTTAGGGGAGCTCTCCGTCAACACCTCACTGGAGGAGGTGCTGGAGAAGGCGCTGGAGGAGCGCCGGCGGGCCGACGCGGGCGGGGGCGGCGCCGCATCGGCGCACGCCGGGCTCGCCGTCGCCGAGGCCAGCAGGCGCCTCGGCCGGGTCGAGGAGGCCGAACAGGCGTGGAAGGACAGCTACCGGGCGGCCCGCGGAGCCGGTGACCAGGGCGCGATGGCCTGGGCCGTGTGGAGCGGCGGCACCCTGGCCCGCCAGCGCGGCGCGCTCCCGCTGGCCCGGCGCAGGCTCGCGCTCGCCGCCGAACTCGCCGAGCGCGGCGGGGACGTCGTGGCCCGCGGCTACTCGCTGGCCGGACTCGCCGAGACGGGTCGGATCCAGGGCGACTACCCGGCCGTCGCCGCGCTCCACGAGAAGCTGCTGGCCGAGGCGCGCCGCCGGGGTGAGGCACGACACACGGTGTGGGCGCTGGAGGGCATCGCGCAGATGCACCGGGGCACCGGCTCCTTCGACACCGCGCTGGCCCTCTTCGAGGAGGCGGCCGAGATCGCGGGGACGGCGGGCGACGACCGGGGGCGGGCCTGGGCGCTGCGGGGGATAGCCGACGTCCGCTCCGCGCGGGGCGAGACCGACTCCGCCCTGGCCCTGCTGTCCGAGGCGGAGCGGATCTGCCGGGAGATCCAGCTGGTGAGCGCGCTGGCCTACAACCTGAAGATGCGCGGCAACGTCCTCTACCGGGCCGGGCGCTATCCGGAGGCCGAGGAGTGCTACACCGAGGCGTTGCGGGAGTTCCGCGAGATGGACGAACCGCGGGGGAAGGCCCTGTCCGGGCTGGGTCTGACCAAGGCCCGGGCCCGGCAGGGGCGTGCGGCGGAGCGGACCGCGGCCGACCTCGACGAGCTGGAGGTCGCGCTGGTCGGCATCGGGCTCCAGCACGCCCGTGCCATGATCGAGCGGGCGCGTGCGGAGCTGGGCATCGCCTCCGGGGGGCCGGGAACGAGCGCCGCCGACACCGCCCCGGTCCGCTGAACCCGAGCCCGCCCGCCCCTCCCGCACGGCCCACGACAGGAGCACCGCCCATGTCCGCGCAGAACGGTCCGCCCGCCCCCACGCTCCCCGCGACCCTGCTCCGCTCCCGGCGCCTGGTCGAGCCCGCGCTCCGCAAGGCCGTGCAGGAGCTGCACCCGACGCCCGGCCTGATCGCCTCCCACGCCTTCGGCTGGTGCGACGAGGACGGCACCCCGACCGACGATCCGGGCAGCAAGGGGATACGGCAGGCGCTCGCCGTCCTGGGTGCGGAGGCGGTGGGCGCCGCCGGGGAGGTGGCCGTGCCGGCCGCCGTGGCGATCGAGCTGGTGCACACCTTCTCGCTGGTGCACGACGACATCATGGACGGGGACGAGCGGCGGCGGCACCGCGCCAGCTCGTGGAAGGCCTTCGGCACCGGGCCCGCCGTACTGGCGGGCGACGCGCTCTTCGCCCTCGCCGTGCGCACCCTGGCCGAGGTCCCGGGCGAGCGGGGCGGGGAGGCACTGCGGCAGCTCACGGTGACCCTGGGCGAGCTGGTGCACGGGCAGGCCGACGACCTGCTGTTCGAGACCCGGCCCTGGACCGGGCCGGGGGCCGTGGACCTCGCCGAGTACCGGGCGATGGCGGACCGCAAGACCGGTTCCCTGCTCGCGTCCGCCATGACCTTGGGGGCGGTGCTCGCCGGAGCGTCGCCGGAGGCGGTGGCCGCCCTGTCCCGGGCGATGCGTCAGTGGGGCGTCGCGTTCCAGGGGCTGGACGACCTGCTGGGCGTCTGGGGCGACCCGCGGACCACCGGGAAGCCGGTCCACAGCGATCTGCTGCGCCGCAAGAAGACCCTCCCGGTCCTCGCCGCGATATCCCTGGACCCGGCCGTCGGCCCCCGGCTGGCCGGCCTGCTGGGCGAGGAGGGACCGGCCGGGGAGGACGGTGCGCGGCGCGCGGCGGAGCTGGTCGAGGAGGCGGGCGGGCGGGAGTACGCGCTCCAGGAGGCGCGCCGGCTGCTGGACGCGGCGCGCGCGGAGCTGTACGCGGCCCCGCTCGCCCCCGCCGCCGTGGACGAGCTCGTCGCGCTGTCGGAGGCCCTGCTGCGCCACGCCGGGTAGCCGGCCCCCGGGCCACCGGGGGCCGGCGGCTCGGGGCCGACTGCTCAGGGCGTACTGGTGACCGCCGGGCGCGGGGCCTCGCGCGGGTGCGGGACCGGCACGGGTACCGGCACGGGCACGGCCACCGGCACCGGCACCGGCTGCTGCGGGGCGTCCCCCTGGAGGGAGACCGTCCGGGTCGGGGCGGGGATCGAGATGCCCTCGGTCCGGTACCGCTGGTGCAGGCGCTTGATGAACTCGTGCTTGATCCGGTACTGGTCGCTGAACTCACCGACGCCCAGGATCACCGTGAAGTTGATCCGCGAGTCCGCGAAGGTGTGGAAGCGCACGGCCGCTTCGTGGTCGAGCACCGCCCCGTTGATGTCGGCCATCACGCTGTCGACCACCTCCAGGGTGACCCGTTCCACGTGTTCCAGGTCGCTCTCGTACCCCACCCCCACCTGGACCAGCAGGGACAGCTTCTGCTCGGGCTGCGTGTAGTTGGTCATGTTCGTGCGGGCGAGCCGCGCGTTCGGGATGATGACCAGGTTGTTCGACAGGTTGCGCACCACCGTGTTGCGCCAGTTGATGTCGACGACGTAGCCCTCCTCACCCCCGCTGAGCCGGATGTAGTCGCCCGGCTGCACCGTCTTCGAGGCGAGGATGTGCACGCCCGCGAAGAGGTTGGCGAGGGTGTCCTGGAGCGCCAGGGCGACGGCCAGGCCGCCCACGCCGAGGGCGGTGAGCAGCGGGGCGATGGAGACGCCCATGGTTTCGAGGGCGACCAGGGCGCCCATCGCGAGGACCACGACCCGCGTGATGTTGACGAAGATCGTGGCCGATCCGGCGACGCCCGTGCGCGACTGGGCCAGCGACTGGACGAGACCCGCGATCACCCGGGCCGTGCCGAGCGTGGCCAGCAGGATGAGCAGGGCGGTCAGGGAGTGGTTCACGAATCCCGAGATCCGCGTGGTCAGCGGGAGGGTCGAGGCGGCCACCGCGGCGCCCGCGATGAGGGCCGCACCCGGCGCGAAGGTGCGCAGCGCGTCGACGATCAGGTCGTCGCCGCTCCAACGGGTGCGCTCCGCATGCTTTCGCAGCCATCGCAGGAGGGCCCGGACGAGCAGCCCGCCGACGGCGCCCGCGGCCAGCGCGATCCCCGCGATCAGCCAGTCGTGCAGGACGAGGTCCCGGGTCACCGGCGGGCCTCGGCGACGTGCTGGGCCCGGGCGGTGGCGGGCGCCGTCGGTCGGGGTATCGCGGGGGGCGGGGGTGTCGTCACCTTGTCACCTGTCAGTTCGTCGTGGAGGCAGTCCCGTTGGGATGCGGATGTACGCATTCCGAACGGGCTGCCATCCTGCCCCATGACCGTGGCGCACTTCGTGGCCGGGCCACCTGTCCGACGGTCCGTCAGCTCTCCATCAGGTCACTTGTCCCGGACCCTTGACTCTCCACCCGGCAGCCGGGACCCTCGTCGCATTGTTTGCGCGGAACATGACAACAGGCGCCGCGCACCCCGCCCGCCGACCGAAGACCACCGGCCGCCGACCGAAGACGTGAGTGATGACCTTGACTCGACAATCGCACACCCGGCGCAGGCCGGCCCTGGTCCTGTCGTTACTGATCGCCCTGCTGGCGATGGCGCTGAGCCCGGCCTCCAGCGCCGCCGCCGACCCCGGCTGGTGGAACCCGACCGCGCGGCCCGCGCCGGACTCCGGGATCAACGTCACCGGCGAGCCCTTCAAGGGCACCGACGCCCAGGGCAACGTCCGCGGCTTCGTCGACGCCCACGACCACATCATGGCCAACGAGGGCTTCGGCGGCCGGCTCATCTGCGGCAAGGCCTTCTCCGACCTGGGCGTGGCCGACGCGCTCAAGGACTGTCCGGAGCACTACCCGGACGGTTCCCTCGCGATCTTCGACTACATCACCAAGGGCGGCGACGGCAAGCACGACCCGGTGGGCTGGCCGACCTTCAAGGACTGGCCCGCCCACGACTCGCTCACCCACCAGCAGAACTACTACGCCTGGGTCGAGCGCGCCTGGCGCGGCGGCCAGCGGGTGCTCGTCAACGACCTGGTCACCAACGGCGTGATCTGCTCGGTCTACTTCTTCAAGGACCGCAGCTGCGACGAGATGACCGCCATCCGCCTGGAGGCGCAGAAGACCTACGACATGCAGGCGTACATCGACAAGATGTACGGCGGCCCGGGCAAGGGCTGGTTCCGCATCGTCACCGACTCGGCCCAGGCCCGCGAGGTCGTCCAGCAGGGCAAGCTGGCCGTCGTGCTGGGGGTCGAGACCTCCGAGCCCTTCGGCTGCAAGCAGATCCTGGACATCTCGCAGTGCAGCAAGGCCGACATCGACAAGGGGCTGGACGAGCTGCACGCACTCGGCGTCCGCAGCATGTTCCTGTGCCACAAGTTCGACAACGCCCTGTGCGGGGTCCGCTTCGACCAGGGCGCGCTCGGCACCGCGATCAACGTGGGCCAGTTCCTGTCGACGGGCACCTTCTGGCAGACCGAGAAGTGCACCGGGCCGCAGCACGACAACCCGATCGGGCTGGCCCCCGCGGTCAACGCGCAGAAGGAGCTGCCGGCCGGCGTGGCGGTGCCCTCCTACGCCGCCGACGCGCAGTGCAACTCCCGGGGGCTGACCGATCTGGGCGAGTACGCCGTGCGCGGCATGATGAAGCGCAAGATGATGCTGGAGGTGGACCACATGGGCGTCAAGGCCGCGGGCCGGGCCTTCGACATCCTGGAGTCCGCCTCGTACCCGGGCGTCATCTCCTCGCACAGCTGGATGGACAGCGACTGGACCGAGCGGCTCTACAAGCTCGGCGGGTTCGCCGCCCAGTACATGAGCGGATCCGAGGGATTCAGCGCCGAGGCCAAGAGCAAGGACGCGCTGCGCGACAAGTACCAGGTCGGGCTCGGCTACGGCACCGACATGAACGGGGTCGGCGGCTGGCCCGCCCCGCGCGGTGCGGGCGCGGCGAACCCGGTGACGTACCCCTACCGCAGCGTCGACGGCGGCTCGGTCATCGACAAGCTGACCAGCGGCCAGCGCACCTGGGACTTCAACACCGACGGCGGCGCGCACTACGGCATGGTCCCGGACTGGGTGGAGGACATCCGGCACGTCGGCGGCCAGGACGTGGTGGACGACCTCTTCCGGGGCGCCGAGTCCTACCTGCGCACCTGGGGCGCGTCGGAGCGGCACCGGGCGGGGGTCAACCTCGCCTCCGGGGCGGCCGCCTCGGCCAGTTCGTCGGAGTGGAACCCCTTCTACAGCTACGCGCCCGGCCAGGCCGTGGACGGCAGCACCGGCACCCGCTGGGCCAGCGACTGGAGCGACGACCAGTGGCTCCAGATCGACCTCGGCTCCGCGAACCTGATCAAGCGGGTCACGCTGGACTGGGAGCGCGCCTACGGCAGGGCCTACCGGATCGAGGTCTCCACGGACGGCTCGAACTGGCAGACCGCGTGGTCCACGACCACGGGTGACGGGGGCCTGGACACCGCCCTGTTCAGCGGGGTCTCCGCCCGCTACGTCCGCGTCCACGGGGTGGGACGCGGCACCCAATGGGGTTACTCCCTGCACGAAGTCGGCGTATACAGCAGCTGACGCGATCACGTGGACGCCCGCTCCCGGCACGCCGGGGGCGGGCGTCCGCCGTGGCACCCGAACGAAGGAGACCGCCATGGCACGGATGCCGCTGGCCGAGCGCCGCCGGCAGCTGACCGCGGCCGCCATCCGCGCGATGACCCGCGACGGGGTCTCCCGGACGACCACCCGGTCCATCGCCGCCGAGGCGGGCGTGTCGCTGAGCGTCTTCCACTACTGCTTCGACTCCAAGCAGGCCCTGCTCGAAGCCGTCCTCACCACCATCAGCGACGACTACATCACCGTCGTGCGCGAGGCGATCCGGCCGCGCGCCACCCTCCACGAGACCGTCCGGGCCGGCTTCCGGGCCTACTGGGACCACGTGGCGGCGCACCCGGGCGAGCACATGCTCACCTACGAGCTCACCCAGTACGCGCTGCGCGAGCCCGGCTTCGAGCACCTGGCCCGACGGCAGTACGCCTTGTACTGCGACACCTACGCCCAGCTCCTCGAAGAGCTGGGCCAGCGGATCGACTTCGAACTCCTCGTGCCCGTGCCGATGTTGGCCCGCTACCTGGCCGCCATGACGGACGGGGTGACCTTGAACTTCCTGGTCCTGGGCGACGCGGCCGCCGCGGCCGACATCCTCGACATGATCACCGATCACGTCGCCGGGCTGATCCGCGAGCGCTGACCGCCGGACACAGGGCCGCCGGACACAAGGCCGTCGGGCACAGGGCCGCCGCCCTCACCCCAGTACGGGATGCACCTCCGGGTGCGCGTCCCACCAGGCCCGGTGGAAGGGGTTGTTGTCCACGTTGGCCAGGTACGCCCCCGCCGCCGCCCGGTAGAAGAGCTCCGCCTGGAGGCCGGAGACCGCCGCGCGGTTCCAGGCGAGCCGGATCCGGCCCACGACCGGCTCTCCGACCAGGGGGCACATCACCGTCCCCGGCACGGCCGGGGCGGTGGGCTGGCACAGCGAGACCGCGCGGCCCGCCGCGATCAGGTCGTACTGCATCATGCGGTCGGTGATCCGGTAGCGCAGCAGGGGCGTGAACCCGGCCTTCTCACAAGCCTCGACCAGGGCCTCGGGCCCGCCGTCGTCGTCCTCGACCAGGGTCATCCAGGGGTCGTCGGCCAGGTCGGCCAGGTCCACGCGGGGCTGCCCGGCCAGCGGGTGCCGGTCGGACATCCGGATGCAGAAGGGCTCCCTGGGGACCAGGGTGCGGCCCGACACGCCGCTGGGCAGCGGGACTTCGTGCTCGTTGACCTCGCCGTACACGATGACGTCGTAGCGGCCCGCGCCGAGCATCCGCACCAGCGCGGTCACCGAGTCCTCCAGGTCGACGGTGATCTCCCGCCCGTACAGGTCCAGGTCGGTGCGGGCGAGCAGGCCGTCGAGCAGGACGAGCATGATGCAGCCGAGGCGCAGCGGACTGTGCCCGGCGATCGCGCGCGCCTCGGCGCCGAGCGCGTCCATCTCGTGCAGCACCCGACGGGCCTTGGCCAGGACGAAGTGGCCCAGCGCGGTGGGCTCCACCCCGTGTCGGCCGCGGACGAAGAGGTCACCGCCGGTGACCCCCTCGATCCGCCGGAGCTGGGCGGAGAGCGCGGGCTGGGACACGCCGAGGAGCCGGGCCGCGCCGCCCAGGCTGCCGGCTTCGGCTATCTGACAGACGGTGTGCAGGTGCCTCAACTCGAGCTGCATTGCGGCAGCTTACGCAGCGTGACGCGGCCGGCACCATAACGCGGGTCTTATGCGTGCAGGGATGTCCCAATCTCGCCATGCCCACGCCCATACTCGGCGGCGGACCGCCCGCCTGCGCACATCCCCGGCACAGCCCACGCACAGGTACTGCACAGCCTTTGCCACGGCTGCGCACAGGCCCTGGACAGGCGGCTCCCCGCCAAGAACCCCCCACACACGATCGGAGTGGACTCTTGCAGCCCACCAGATGGATGGCGACCGTGGCAGCGATGGCGCTGACCACGAGTCTCGCCGGAGCGCTGGCCGGTACCGCATCGGCCGCGCAGCAATCGACACGGCAAGTCCAGCCCCCACAGGCGAAGTCGGCGGCCCGCGCGGTCGCGGCCGCCGACGCGGCCGTCAAGAGCGGCCTCGACTCCCTGGTCAACTCCCCCCAGCAGCAGTACGACCGGCGGATGGTCACGCCGTGGGTACAGGACCTGTACTCCGTGGCCTACGAGCGCACCTACCGCGGCCTGCCCGTGGTCGGCGGCGACGCGGTGGTCCTCGCCGACGGCGAGGGCAAGGTCCGCGCCGTCCAGTCGGCGTCCGCCACCGCGATCGACGTGGCGACGACCCCCACCGTCACGGCGAAGGCCGCCGAGGCCACCTCCCGCAAGGAGCTGGTCGCCACCGACAAGGTCCTCGACGGTCGGCTCGTGGTCCGCCTCAAGGACGACCGGCCGGTGTTGGCCTGGGAGACCGTCCTGTCCGGGCGGACGGCGACCGCGCCGAGCAAGCTGCACGTCTTCGTCGACGCCCGCACCGGCAAGGTGGTCGACCGTTACGACGAGGTGGTGGCCGGCAGCGGCACCAGCAAGTGGAACGGCCCGAACCCGCTGACCATCGACACCACCGCGTCCGGGGGCACGTACTCCCTGCGCGACCCGAACCGCACCGGGCTGAGCTGCGCGGACTACAGCAGCGGCAGCGTCTTCTCCAAGTCGTCGGACTCCTGGGGCACCGGGAACGCCACGTCGAAGGAGACCGGCTGTACGGACCTCATGTTCGCCGCCCAGAAGCAGTGGGACATGCTGGGCTCCTGGCTCGGCCGCAACGGGGTCAGCGGCAACGGCCGCAGCTTCCCCGGCAAGGTGGGCCTGTCCGACCTGAACGCCTACTGGGACGGCAGCTCGGTCACCATCGGGCACAACAGCGCCAACGAGTGGATCGCCGGCGTGGACGTGGTGGCCCACGAGTACGGGCACGCCATCGACACCAACACCCCGGGCGGCACCAGCGGCCAGGAGGCCGGGCTGGGCGAGGGCACCGGAGACATCTTCGGCGCGCTGACCGAGGCGTACATCAACGAGCCGTCGCCGTACGACGTCCCGGACTACACCGTCGGCGAGATGATCAACCTCCAGGGCCGCGGGCCGATCCGGAACATGTACAACCCGCCGGCGGTCAACAACGACCCGGCCTGCTACAGCTCCTCCATACCCGGCACCGAGGTGCACGCGGCGGCCGGCCCGCTGAACCACTGGTTCTACCTGCTGGCCGAGGGCACCAACCCCGGCGGCGGCAAGCCCAACAGCAGCACCTGCAACAGCAGCACGCTCACGGGCGTCGGCGTGCAGAACGCCGGCAAGATCTTCTACGGCGGCATGCTGCTCAAGACCAGCAGCATGAGCTACAAGAAGTACCGCACGGCCACGCTCAGCGCGGCCAAGTCCCTGGACCCGAGCACCTGCAACCTCTTCAACCGGACCAAGGCCGCCTGGGACGCGATCAGCGTCCCCGCCCAGAGCGGTGACACGACCTGCGTCCCGAGCGGTCAGAACGACGACTTCTCGATGGCCCTGAACCCCGCCTCCGGCACCGTCCAGCAGGGTGCCTCGCTCACCACCAACGTGGCCACGAACACCACGACCGGATCGGCCCAGCAGGTCACCCTCACCGCGACCGGGCTGCCGGCCGGGGTGAGCGCCTCCTTCAACCCGGCCACCGTGCAGTCCGGCCAGTCCTCGGTGCTGACCCTGAGCGCCTCCTCCTCCGCGGCGCCGGGTTCCTCCACCGTCACGGTCAAGGGCCAGGGACCGGGCCTGTCGCACACGGTCGACTACGCGCTGACCGTCAGCGGCACCACGCCGCCCGATCCCGGCCAGCCGAACATCGACGTCGCCAACGTCCAGGCGCACCTGAGCCAGCTGAACCAGATCGCCTCCCAGAACGGCGGCAACCGCCGCGCCGGTAGCGGCGGTTACACCGGGTCGGTCGCCTACATCAAGGGCAAGCTCCAGGCCGCCGGTTACACCGTCACCGAGCAGAGCTGCACCTCCTGCACCTACCCGTCGAACAACCTGATCGCCGACTGGCCGGGCGGCCCCGCCGACCAGACCGTCATGTTCGGCTCGCACCTCGACAGCGTCTCCGCGGGCCCGGGCATCAACGACAACGGCTCCGGCTCCGCGACCCTGCTGGAGAACGCGCTCGTCCTGGCCCAGCGGAACCCGACCATGACCAAGCACGTGCGCTTCGCGTGGTGGACCGACGAGGAACAGGGCCTCAACGGCTCCAAGTTCTACGTGAACCAGCTCAGCAGCACCCAGAAGTCGGCCATCAAGGGCTACTACAACTTCGACATGGTCGGCTCCACCAACGGCGGCTACTTCATCAACAACCTCAACTCCGCCACCTCGGCGCCGATGAAGGCGTACTGGACCTCCCTGAACCTCGCCCCCGAGGAGAACGTCGAGGGCCAGGGCCGCAGTGACGACTACTCCTTCCAGCAGGCGGGCATCCCGACCTCCGGCTACGCGGCCGGCGCGAGCGCCCGCAAGACCTCGGCCCAGGCCGCGAAGTGGGGCGGCACCGCGAACGCCGCCTACGACTCCTGCTACCACAGCTCCTGCGACACCACGAACAACATCAGCGCCACGGTCCTGGACCGCAGCGCCGACGGCGTCGCCTACACCATCTGGAAGCAGGCCGTCGGCGGCGACACCCCGGCCCAGGACTTCTCGCTGAGCACCTCGCCCGCGGCCGGCAGCGCGAACCCCGGCGGCAGCGTCAGCTCCACCGTGAACACCACCACCGTGAGCGGCAGCCCGCAGACCCTGAACCTGACGGTCACCGGCGCGCCCCCCGGCGTCACCGCCACGCTCAACCCGACCTCCGTGCAGTCCGGCAGCTCCTCGACCCTGTCCGTCCAGGTCGGCGCGAGCACCACGCCGGGCCCCTACACCCTGACCGTCACCGGCACCGGCACCACCAGCCACGCCACCACCTACACCCTGACCGTAGGGGGCGGCGGCGGTACCTGCACCCCGCGCCAGGTCGTCGCCAACGGCGGCTTCGAGAGCGGTAGCGCCCCCTGGACCTCCACCTCGGGCGTCATCACCAACCAGGCGGGCGAAGCCCCGCACGGCGGCGCCTACATGGCGTGGCTGAACGGCTGGGGCAGCCCGCGCACCGACAGCGCGGCGCAGTCCCTGACCCTGCCGACGGGCTGCTCGACCGGCCGGCTCTCCTTCTACCTGCACATCGACACCGACGAGACCGAGAACGTCGTCTACGACACCTTCAAGGTGTCGGTGGGCGGCCAGACCCTGGAGACGCTGTCCAACGTGAACGCGACGTCGGGCTACGTCCTGAAGACCTACGACGTCTCGCAGTTCGCGGGCCAGACGGTCACCCTCCAGTTCCAGGGGGTCGAGGACCAGTCCCTCCAGACCTCCTTCGTGGTGGACGACGTCACCCTCCAGGTGAGCTGACGCCCACCCGAGTCACCCCAGGTCCCCCGCGGGACCGTACGACGCGAAGGCGCCTGACCGGGGGCGGTTCCCCGGTCAGGCGCCGTCGTGCGTGTACGGGTGCGGGCACGGGTGCGCGTGCTCCCGCCGCCCGCTCAGGCGGTGGCCGCGGCCGACTCGGCCATCCGGCGGCGCAGGCTCAGCGGCCGCATGTCGGTCCACACCACGTCGATGTGGTCCAGGCACTCCTGCTGCGTCCCGGACGTGCCCTCGGCCCGCCAGCCCTGCGGCAGCTCGCGGTCCAGCCGCCAGACGGAGTACTGCTCTTCCTCGTTGCGCACGACCTGGTAGCCGCTCTCACCGCTGGCACTCATCGCTTGGGCCCTCCCGCGTTCGATCGCCTCGACGCGCCCAGCCTGCCCCGGAACCGCGGGCCGCCATAGAGACAAACGCGCAGACGCGGCGGTGTCCGGTGCTGCCCGTCCTTCCCTGGTGGCGCCCGGCCCGCGGCGGCAGGGTTCGAGGAAGCCAGGGTGACGCCGAAGACGGTACCCGGCGCGGAGTCAGTACCGCCTGGAAGGAGCCTCCGCCATGACGGACGTCCCGGAACACGTGCACCTGCCCACGGGTGGCTGGCGCTTGTGGGAACATTTCGCCCTGCGCGGCCCCGGCTTCCCCGCCGAAGGGGTGCTGCGCATGGCGCCTCCCGGGCTGGCCGTGGCCGCCGACAAGTTCGGGCCTCGGGACCTGCTGGCCGGGCCCGAGTGGGAGGCCTTCACCGAGACCTTCGACACGGGCGCCGTGCGCACCGCCGAGCTGCTCCAGGAGATCGCCGCCGCCCCGCGCTTCCGCGCCGCGGTGGCCTGGCAGAACCGGACCGTGCTGCGCACGGGCATCGCGCCGTTCCTGAACTGGACGCCGACCGCCGCTTCCCGCACCAGCATGCCCCGCCAGCGCGAGGAGCTCGTCGCGCACTACTGGCAGCGGTTCTGCGTCAAGAACGACACCATCGGCTTCTTCGGCCCCGTCGGCTGGGGCCGCTGGGACCTCGCGAGCCACGGCATCGCCGTCGACCCGGGTACGGGTCTGCTCGCCGACTCGCAGGTCTACTTCGCCAGTTGGGCCATCGACGCGCTCGCCAAGACGCTGGGCGCGGACCCGGCGATGAAGGCGTGGATCCCGCCGCGCCGGGTGTCCTTCGTCCGCGCCGAGGGCCGGACCGTGCGGCTGCCCGGCCGCCCGCCGCAGCCCATCACCGACGCCGCACGGGCCGTGCTCGACCTGTGTGACGGGACGCGACCGCTGGCCGCGATCGCCGGGGCCGCCGGGATCACCGAGGCGGAGGCGTCCGACACCGTCGCCTGGCTCCAGTCCAAGCGGTGGGTGCACTGGCGCCTGGAGGTGCCGAGCAGCACCTATCCCGAGCGGGAACTGCGGGCCATCCTGGAGCGCGTCGGCGACCGGGCGCTGCGGGAGTCCGCCCTGGAGCGGCTGGACGTGCTGGAGCGCGGCCGGGACGCGGTCCAGGCGGCCGGCCTGGACGCCGAGGCGCTGGGCGAGGCGATGGGCGCGCTGGAGGCGGACTTCGCGCGGTTGACCGACACCGACGGCCAGCGGGCCAAGGGGGCGCGGACCGCGCCCTGCCGCGGGCTGGTCTACTCCGACTGCCGGCGCTCGGCGACGGCCACACTGGGCACCGCGCTGCTCGACGAACTGACGCCGCTGGCGCAGTGCCTGACCTCCGCGCGCTGGATGACGAACCGGTTCACCGAGCGGGTCGGCGTACGGCTGCGCGAGGTGTACGAGCGGCTGCACGCGAGCGGCCCGGTGGACCTGGGCGCGATGTGGCTGGCCTGCCTGCCGTCGCCGTACGCCGAGGCGAACGCCGATCTGGACGTCATCCAGGCGGAGATGCGGGCGAAGTGGGCCCGCATCCTGGAGGTGCCCGAGGGGGCGCGCAGCGTGCGGGCGTCCTCGGCGGACATCGCCGAGCGGGTGCGGGCCGAGTTCGAGGAGCCGGGTGCGGGCTGGTCGCTGGCCCGCTACTTCAGCCCCGACGTGCTGGTCCTCGCCGAGGACGCGGCGGCGGTGGGCCGCGGCGACTTCGCGCTCGTGCTGGGCGAGATGCACAGTGCGCTCAACACCATGGGGGCCTCGCTCTTCGTCCATCAGCACCCCGACCGGGAGCAGTTGATCGCGGAGACCACGCGGGACTTCCCCGATCCGCGACTGCTCCCGATGCTCCCCAAGGAGCTGCCGCTGAAGTGGTCCACGCGCAGCCGGCCCTCGCTGGACCGGCCGCAGGACTACTACGTCTCGCTGGTCGACGACACGGGCGACCCGCACCGGCCGCGCACGGTGCTCAGCGCGGACGTCGCGGTGGAGGACCGGGAGGGGGCCTTGACGGCGGTGCTGCCGGACGGGACCGCCTTCCCCCTGCTGGACGTCTACGCCAACACCCTCACCCAGCGGATCATGGACCGGTTCACGATCCGCCCCGAGGGGGACCACACCCCGCGGATCACCATCGACAAGATGATCGTGGCGCGCGAGACGTGGACCTTCGCGGCCGGCGAACTGACCTTCGCGGACGAGAAGTCGGAGGCCAGGCGGTACGTCCGGGCGCGCCACTGGCAGCGGGAACACGACCTGCCGCGCTTCGTGTTCGTGGTCTCCCCCACCGAACCCAGGCCGTTCTACGTCGACTTCGAGAGCCCGGTGTACCTGACCATCCTGGCCAAGGCGGCGCGCAGGCTCGCCCGCAAGGACCCGGAGGCCCGGCTGAAGGTCAGCGAGATGCTGCCGACGCCGGAGCAGGCCTGGCTGACCGACGACCAGGGCAACGCCTTCACCTCGGAGCTGCGCTTCGTCGCCGTCGACCAGAGCGCCGTGGACCAGAGCGCCGTGCCCTCCACGGCGGACGAGGACGCGTGATGCGCACCTTCGTCGATGACATCGCGGCGCACGCGGCCCACCACCCGGGCCGGATCGCGGTCACCACCCCCGACGGGGAGCTGACGTACGCGGAGCTGGCCGCCCGGATCGAGGCGCTGGCCGCGGTGCTGCGCTTCCGGGGCGCCGGCCCCGAGGTGGTGTGCGCGGTGGCCGTGGAGCGCGGGGTGGACGCCGTGGTCGCGATGGCGGCCGTGGTGCGCTCCGGCGCCGCCTTCCTGGGCCTGGACCCGGAGCAGCCCGCGCCGCGGCTGGCGGCGCTGGTGCGCAGCGGCGGCGCCGGGATGCTGCTGTCCCGGTCGGACCTGGCGGCGCGCCTCGACCTGCCGATCGCGGGGGCGCCCGTCCTGCTGGACCGGCCGGGTCCGGTCGGGGCGGGCGACGGCCCGGCCGGGGCGGAGCCGCAGGAGCGCGGCCTCGCCTACGTCAGTCACACCTCCGGGACCACCGGGGAGCCGAGCGCGGTGCTGGTCGAGCACAGGGGTCTCGATTCGTACCTGCGCTTCGTCGCCCGCGACTACGGTCTCGGGCCGGACACGGTCGCCCTCCAGGTCGCGCCGCTGGGCTACGACGCCTCCGTGCGGGACACCTTCGCGCCGCTGCTGGCGGGCGGGCGCCTCGTCGTCGTACCGCGCTCGGCGTTGCTGCGGCCGCAGGAGTTCGGGGAGGTGGTGCGCTCCGAAGGGGTGACCGCGCTGCTGAGCGTGACCCCGTCCTTCCTGTCCTTCCTGGCCGGTCAGCCGGACGCGGCCGGACTGCTGGCCGGACTGCGGCTGGTGGTCTCCAGCGGGGAGTCGCTGCGGCCGTTCCTGGCCGCGGGCGGCCGGGCGCTGGTCCCGGGCGCCCTGGTCAACCAGTACGGGCCCACCGAGTGCACGATGACCTCGACCCGGTACGCGGTGCCGGCCGATCCCGACACCGCGGCCGACCTGATCGGGACCCCGATCGACGGGGTCGTGGTCCGGCTGCTGGACGCGGCGCTCGCGCCGGTGCCCGAGGGCTCCGTCGGGGAGGTGTACATCGGCGGGACCGGGGTGGCCCGGGGCTACCGCGGAATGCCCGCCCGGACCGCCGCGTGCTTCGTGCCGGACCCGCTCGGGCCGCCGGGCGCCCGGCTCTACCGGACCGGCGACCTGGCCCGCAGCGGCCCCGGGGGGCTGGCCTACCTGGGGCGCGGCGACCGGCAGGTGAAGATCCGGGGCTACCGCGTGGACCCGGCCGAGGTGGAGGGCGCGCTGCTGGCCCACGCCGCGGTGACGGGCGCCGTGGTCACCTCCGCGACCGACGCGCAGGGGCGGGTGTTCCTGATCGCGCACGTCACCGGGGACGCCGCTGTTCCCGACACGGCCTTGCGGGCGCACCTGGGGACCACCTTGCCGCCGCACCTGATGCCGCGCCGGTTCGTCCGGCTGGCCGAACTACCCACCACCCGCGGGGGCAAGGCCGACCGGCGTGCCCTGGCCGAAAGCGGAGGCACCCGGTCATGAGCGCGACGACCATCGACACCCTGGGCCCGGCGGACGTGGACGCGGCCGTCGAGCGCCTGGCGGGACACGTGCGGCGCACCCCGCTGCTGCCGGGGCTGGGCGCCGCGGGGCGGCGGCGCTCGGAATGCGCGCTGCTGCTGAAGGCCGAACACCTCCAGCACAGCGGCTCGTTCAAGGTGCGCGGGGCGGCCAACGCCGTCCTGGCGCTCGGCGCGGACCGGATCGTCACCGGGTCCTCCGGGAACCACGGGATCGCGCTGGCCCGGCTCGCCGCCCCGCTCGGGGTCGAGGTCACCGTGGTGATGGCGGCCGGGGCCAGCCCGGCCAAGGCCGCGCTGATCCGGGCGCTGGGCGGGCGGATCGTGTCCGTGCCGGGCGGGGTGGCCGAGCGGGACCAGCGGGCGCTGGAGCTGGCCCGGGAGGGCGGCGCGGTCTTCGTGCCCTCCTCGGACCACGAGCTCGTGATCGCCGGGCAGGGCACGGTCGGGGCGGAGATCCTGGCCGAAGTGCCCGACGTCGAGACCGTCTACGTGCCGACCGGCGGGGGCGGGCTGCTGGCCGGGGTCTGCCTCTCCGCCCACGGGCACCGGGTCCGGGTGGTGGGCGTGGAGCCCGCCGCGACGCCCCGGTACGCCCGTTCGCTGGCGGCGGGCCGGCCCGTCCGGCTGGCGCCGAGCGAGACCGTCGCCGACGGGCTGCGCGCGCAGCAGCCGGGCGCGGTGACCTTCCCCGTCATCCGGGACCGGGTCGACGACCTGATCGCCGTGTCCGACGCCGAGATCCTGGCCGCCGCCGCCTTCTTGCGCCGGCGCGGGATCGAGGCGGAACCCAGCGGTGCCGTCGCCCTGGCCGGGGCGCTGCGCGCGGGCCGCGGCGCCGGGCGCGCCGTCGCCATCGTCTCGGGCGGCAACACCACCGCGGCGCTCACCGCCGCCGCGACCACCGAACCGTATCCGGAGGAGATCTCATGACCACGTCCCTGAACCCGACCCTGACCGGTGCCGCGCTCACGGAGCTGGTGCTCGACATCTACCGCGACACCCTGGGCGAGGCCGACCTCGACGAGGACAGCGACTTCTACGAGTGGGGCGGGGACTCGCTGACCGCGTTCCGGATCACCGCGCGGATCGAGGAGGCGGTGGGCGTCGAGGTGCCGGTCGCGCTGGTCTTCGCCTACCCCTCCCCCGCCGACCTGGCGTCCGTCGTCGACGCCGACCTCGTCCAGGCGTGAGGGGCAGACCATGAGCGAGACCTATCTGCCGGGCGGCCGCTGGCGGCTGTGGGAGCAGTTCGCGCTGCGCGGGCCGGGCTTCCCGGCCCGGGGCGTGCTGCGGCTGGCCCCGGCCGGGCTGGCCGCGGCGGCCGACAAGTTCCCCGAGGGCGAGCAGCTGGCCGGGGAGGGCTGGAGCGAGTTCGGCGCGCTGTTCGCGGAAGCCGCGGTGGACAACGCGCGGGCCCTGCAGGACATCGCCCGGCTGCCCGCCTTCCGGGAGGCCGTGGCCTGGCAGAACCGGCCGGTCCTGAGCTCCGGGATCGCGCCGTTCCTGAACTGGACGCCGACCGCCTCTTCCCGCACCAGCATGCCCCGCCAGCGCGAGGAGCTCGTCGCGCACTACTGGCAGCGGTTCTGCGTCAAGAACGACACCATCGGCTTCTTCGGCCCCGTCGGCTGGGGCCGCTGGGACCTGGCGGACGCGGGCCCGGACGGCGTCGCCGTCGATCCCGGGACCGGCCTGATCGCCGACTCCCAGGTGTACTTCGCCAGTTGGGCCGTCGACGCGCTCGCGGCGACGATCGGGTCCGACCCCGGGCTGCGCCAGTGGGTGGCTCCGCGCCGGGTGCCCTTCGTCCGCCTCGCGGACGTCGAGGGCGCCGCGGGCGCCGAGGTGTTGGTCCCCGGTCGCCCGCCGCAGCTCGCCGGGGACGGCGCCGCGGCCGTACTGGCCCTGTGCGACGGCGTGCGCAGCGCGCGGGAGATCGCGGTCGCGCTGCCCGGTACGGACGTCGTGGCCGAGCTGACGGGCCTGGTGGCCCGCAGGTGGGTGGTGTGGAAGCTGGAGGTGCCCGCCGACGCGCGCCCCGAGCGGTTCCTGCGCTCCTGGCTGCACCGGATCGGCGACGAGGCGGCGCGCGGGCGCGCCCTGGCCGCCCTGGACGTGCTGGAGCGCGGCCGGGACGCGGTGGCGGGCGCCACGGGCCCCGAGGCCCTGGTCGAGGCGATGACCGCCCTGGAGGGCGAGTTCGTCGCGCTGACCGAGACCGCCGCCGTCCGCGAGAAATCGGCCGGTACGGCGCCGTGCCGGGCCCTGGTGTACTCCGACTGCCGCCGCTCGGCGAGCGCCCGGCTGGGCCGGGTCGTGCACGAGGCCCTCGCCCCGCTGGAGCCGCTGCTCACCAGTGCGGGCTGGCTCACCGCCCGGCTGGCCGAGGCCGTGATGGACCGGGCGGCGCCGGTCTACGAGCGCCTCGCCGAGCGGGGGACGGTGGACCTGGCTGCCTTCTGGTTCGCCTGCATGCCGATCCTGCACGGGGCGGCGCGCACCGAGACGCAGGAGCTGCAGAGGGAGTTCCGGGCGCGTTGGGCGGCGATCCTCTCGCCGCCGCCGGACGCGCGCCGGGTCCGGCTGACGCTGGCCGACATCGCGGGGCCGGTGGCCGAGCGGTTCGGCGAGGGCGCCGACCCGGTCGGGGGCGGCCGAGCGGGCGGTGTGCGGGCGGGTGGTGTGCCGGGCGGCTGGACGGCCGCCCGCTATCTGAGCCCCGACATCATGATCGCGGCGACCGACACGGACGCGGTGGCCCGCGGTGAGTTCGAACTGGTGCTGGGCGAGCTGCACTTGGCCTCCAACACGCTGGGTTCCTCGCTCTTCGTCCACCAGCACCCCGATGCCGGCGAACTGCTCGCGCTCACCGACCGCGACCACCCCGGCCCCCGGCTGATGCCCCTGCTGCCCAAGGAGCACCGCTCGCGCCTGTCGGTGCGCACCCGGCACGCCCTGGTACGGCCCGAGGACTACCAGGTCGCGCTGGTCGACTTCACCGCCGATCCGGCCCGGGCGCGTTCGGTCCTGAGCGCCGACGTCACGGTGGCCCGCGGCGCGGACGGCGAGCTGCGGGTGGTGCTGCCCGACGGCGCCGCGTTCGCCGCGGTGGACGTGTTCGCGCACGTCCTGACCACCCTGGCGATGGACCTGTTCCAGATCCTGCCGGACGATGCGGAGCACGCGCCGCGGGTGACCGTCGACCGGCTGGTGGTGGCCCGGGAGACCTGGCGGCTGCCCCAGGACGGGATCGACTTCGCGGACGAGAAGGACGAGGCCCGTCGCTTCGTGCGGGCCCGCCAGTGGCGCGAACGGCACGGTCTGCCGCGGTTCGTGTTCGTGGTCCTGCCCACCGAGACCCGGCCGTTCTACGTCGACTTCGACAGCCCGGTGTACCTCAACATCCTGGCCAAGGCGCTGCGCCGGCTGGCCCGCAACGACCCGGACGGCCGCGCCGTGATCACCGAGATGCTGCCCAGCCCCGAGCAGGCGTGGCTGACCGACGACCGGGGCGCCGCCTACACCTCGGAGCTGCGCTTCGTGGCGGTCGACGAGGGCGGCGCGCCCCACGTCCCGGGCGGGAGCCACACCCCCTGAGCCGCGTGGTCCCGGCCGGGCTCCCCCGTGTCCGACCCGGGACCACGCACCCCCGCGGCGGCGGCCCGCCCGAGCGCGAACGCGTCCGGGCGGCGCCGCCGTTGCGCTTTCTACCCCCACCGCTGCGTGCGGGGCTGCTTCTTCTTCCCTACTGACCGGCCTTCCCAGACAGCAGTGTTGTGGAAAACACCGCTTGGAGGCCCGCAGTGAAGGCATCGTTCGCGCAGCGCAGGCTGTGGTTCCTCGACCAGCTCACCCGAGGTTCCACCGACTCCTTGCTCCCCCTGGCACTGCGGATCCGAGGCGACCTCGACGTCCCCGCGCTGGAGCGGGCGTTGACGGGGGTCGTCGCGCGGCACGAGGTGCTGCGCACCCGCTTCACCGCGGTGGACGGGGAGCCCGTACCGCGGGTGGACCCGGCCCCGGCGATCACCCTGGAGCCGACCGACGCCGCCGACGCCGCCGAGGTCTTCGAGCGGGAGCTGTCCCGCCCCCTGGACCTGGCCACGGAGCACCCGGTGCGGGCCACCCTCGCCCGGCTCGGTCCGCGGGAGCACCTGCTGCTCGTCGTGGTCCACCACATCGCGGTCGACGGCTGGTCCTGGGACGTGCTGCTGCGCGAACTGGACGCCGGTTACCGCGGACAGCCCGTGGCGGCGCCCGCCCTCCAGTACACCGACGTCGCCGACGCCGAGGCCGAGCGGCTCGCCGGACCGCGCATGGAACGGCTGCTGGGGTACTGGCGCGAGCGCCTCGCCGGGTCGACCCCGCTGGCGCTGCCCACCGACCGGCCGCGGCCCGCGTTCTGGGACGGCTCGGGGGACGTGGTCCGCTTCGAGCTGCCGGCCGCGCTGGTCGCCGAGGTCGACCGGGTGGCCCGCGAGCACCGCGCGACCCGCTACATGCTGCTGCTCTCCGTCTACCAGGCCCTGCTGGGCCGGTACTCGGGCCGTCGGGACATCGCGGTGTGCACCACGCTCGCCGACCGCGGCCGACCCGGGGTCTCCGCCCTGATCGGCCCCTTCGTGAACACCATCGTGCTGCGCACCGACCTGTCGGGGGACCCGACGTTCGCGGAGCTGCTGGCGCGGGTGCGGACCGGGGCGCTGAAGGACTTCTCGCACGCCGACGCCCCCTTCGACCGCGTGGTCGGCGAGGTGGTCACCGAACGCGACCTGTCCCGGCACCCGCTCGCGCAGGCCTCCTTCACCCTCCTCAACAACGCCCCCGCCCCGGCGCGCCTGGGCGACCTGGACGTCGCCCTCCTCCCCACACCGCTCGGCGGCACCGGGCTCGACGTCTTCCTCGACCTCAGCCTGCGCGCCAACGGCGATGTCGCGGCCATGCTCCAGTACTCCACCACCCTGTTCGACGACGCGACGATGGAACGGTTCGCCGAGGGGTACGTCGCCCTGGTGCGCGCGGTGGTGGCCGCGCCCACGGCCGCGGTCGAGGCGCTCGCCCGGCAGCTGGAACCGCTGCCCGGCGGCGAGGCCCGGCGCCTGGTGGCGCTGGCGGGCGGCCCGGGAGCCGGTTCCACCGTGCCCGCGGCCCCGTTCGCCGTGTCCGGAGCCCCGCAGGCGGTGGCCCTGGTCTGCGGCGCGGAGTCCTTGACCTACGGCGCGCTGGACGCGCTGACCGGTGACCTGGCCGCGGCCCTGACCGGGGCGGGGGTCCGGCCCGGCACCCCGGTCGGGGTGTGCATGCGGCGCGGCAACGCGTCCGTGGCCGCGATGGTCGCGATCTGGCGCGCGGGCGGCGTCTTCGTCCCGATGGACCGTCAACTCCCGTCCGAGCGACTGCGGTTCATGACCGAGGAGGCGGGCGTCCGGTGTGTGCTGACCGACGCCGCCACCCGGCCGACGGCGCGGGAGCTCGGCGCGCCGGTGCTGGTCGTGGAGGACGTGCGGCCCGGATCGGGCGCGGCGGGCACGGCACCCCGGCACGCACCGGATCCGCGGGAGCTGGCGTACGTCATCTTCACCTCGGGCTCCACCGGCCGCCCCAAGGCGGTCGGCGTGGAGCACGGGGCGATGGCCGCCCATGTCGGCGCGGCGCGGGCGGAGTTCGGGATCACCGCGGCCGACCGGGTGCTCGCCTTCTCCTCCTTCTCCTTCGACGCCTCCCTGGACCAGCTGCTGACGGCGCTGGGCTGCGGGGCGACCCTGATCGTCCGGCCCGACGAGCAGTGGCTGCCCGACCGGGTGCCCGCGATCGTCGAGCGGCACGGGATCACCGTCGTGAACCTGCCGCCGACCTACTGGACCGAGCTCGCCTTCTCCCTCACCGACGCCTCGGCCGCGACACTGGCCCCCCTGCGCCTGCTGATCCTGGGCGGGGAGTCCGTCCCGGCGGGTGCGCTGGCCGCCTGGCGGGCCCGGGTGCCGGGGGTACGGGTGGTCAACGCCTACGGCCCGACCGAGACCACCGTCACCGCGACCGTCCACGACATCACGGGCCCGGCGACGGGCGACGCGGCGGCGGCCCGGGTGCCGATCGGCCGCCCGTTGGGCGGGCGCCGGGCGTACGTCGTGGACGAGCGGGACGAGCTGGTCCCCGAGGGGGTGGCGGGCGAGCTGCTGATCGGCGGTCCGGAGCTGGCCCGCGGCTACCTCGGCCGGCCCGGTCTCACCGCGCGCGCCTTCGTGCCCGACGCCTTCGCCGGGGACGGCGGGAGGCTCTACCGTACGGGCGACCTCGTGCGCCGACTGCCCACCGGGGAGCTGGAGTTCCTCGGTCGGACCGACGACCAGGTCAAGATCCGCGGCTTCCGCATCGAGCTCGGCGAGGTCGAGGCCGTCCTGCGGGAGTGCCCGGGGGTGGTGGCGGCAGCCGTCGCCACCGGCCCGGACGCCCAGGGCGGTACGGCGCTGGCGGGCTACGTGGTGGGCGCCGACGGCCCGGTCCCGGCCCCCGTCCTGCGCGCCTTCTGCGCCGAGCGGTTGCCGCACTACGCCGTGCCCGCGGACTTCGTGTCCCTCGACGCGCTCCCGGTGAACGCCTCCGGCAAGCTCGACCGCGGTGCGCTGCCGGGCCTGCGCCCGGACCGCGACCGGGACGCGAGCGGCGCCGAGTTCATCGCCCCGCGCAACGAGAGCGAGCGGGTCGTCGCCGGGATCTGGGCCGAGGTGCTGGGCGTGGACCGGGTCGGCATCGACGACGGCTTCTTCGACCTGGGCGGGCACTCCCTGCTGGCCACCATGGCGGTCTCGCGGATCGCCGAGCGGCTCGGCCGCGAGGTGGAGCTGCGCACCCTGTTCGAGAACCCCAGCATCCGCTCCTTCGGGCCGCTGGTGGCGGCGGCCCGGCAGGCCGGGGCGGCCGCGGTGGTCCCGGTGGACCGCTCCGGGCCGCTGCCGCAGTCCTTCGCCCAGGAGCGCATGTGGTTCCTGGACCGGATGTCGGAGGCCGGTGACGCGTACGTGCTGTGGTTCTCCTGGCGGATGCGCGGCGGCCTGGACCGGGCGGCCTGGCAGGGCGCCCTGGACGAGGTGCTCGCCCGGCACGAGGCGCTGCGCACGTCGCTGACCGAGCGGGACGGGCGGCCCGTGCAGCAGGTGGTGGAGGGGGTCGGCGTACCGCTGGAGTGGCGCGCGGCCGCGCCCGGCGAGGAGTCCGTACGGCTCGGGGAGGTGCGCGAGCAGGCCTTCGCCTTCGCAACCCGGCGGTTCGCGCTGGAGCACCCGCCGCTGCTGCGGGCCGGGGTGTGGGAGCTGGGGCCCGAGGACCACGTCGCGGTCCTCTCCTTCCACCACGCGGCCACCGACGGTTGGTCCAAGGACATCATCATCGGCGAGCTGTCGGCCTGCTACCGGGCCCGACTGGCCGGGGAGCCGGCGGCGCTGGGGCCGGTCCCGGTGCAGTACGGGGACTACTCCGTCTGGCAGCGCGACCGGCTGAGCGGCGAGGTGCTGGAGCGGCAGCTGGACTACTGGGAGCGCCACCTCGCGGGGGTGCCCGCGCTGGAGCTGGCGACGGACCGGCCGCGTCCGGCGCTCTGGTCGGGCCGGGGCGGCGCCGTCGAGGTGGACCTGCCCGCGGAGCTGGCGGCCGGGCTGGGCGAGCTGACCCGCCGGTTCGGGGTGAGCCGGTTCATGGTGCTGCTGGCGGTGACCCAGGTCGTGTTGGCCCGCTGGTCGGGGCAGCGGGACCTCGCGGTGGGCACCCCGGTGGCGGGTCGCGGCCAGGTGGAGCTGGAGCGGCTGGTGGGGCTGCTGGTGAACACGGTGGTGCTGCGGGCCGATCTGTCGGGCGAACCCACCTTCGAGGAGTTCCTGGGTCGGGTCCGGGAGTCGGTGCTCGGGGCCTTCGACCACCAGGAGGTGCCCTTCGAGCGGCTGGTGGAGCAGCTGCGTCCGGAGCGGGACCCGTCGCGCAACCCGCTCTTCCAGGTGATGTTCGACGTACAGGAGAGCGCCACCGGCGGGCCGCGGGTCGCGGGGCTGGAGGTGGAGCACTTCGTTCTGCCCTGGCGCTCGGCGAAGTTCGACCTGACGGCCACCTTCCTGCTCTATCCGGACCGGTTCGCGCTGAACGTGGAGTACGCGAGCGACCTCTTCGACCCCGGGACGGTGACCCGCTTCGCCGGGCACGTGAGCCGGGTGCTGGCCGCGGTCGTGGCCGACCCCGGGCGGCCCGTCGAACGCCTGGAGCTCCTGTCGGCCGCCGAGCGCGCCGAGCTCACGGCAGGGGCCGCGGGTTCGCCGACGGTCGCCACCGCGCCGCCCTTCGCGGTGCGGGGCGAGGCCGGTGTGGTGGCCCTGGTGTGCGGGCAGGACAGCGTGCGCTACGGCGAGCTGGACGCCCTGACCGGCGGCCTGGCCCGGGCCCTGGCCGCGGCCGGGGCGACCCCGCACACACCGATCGGGGTGTGCCTGCGCCGGAGCACCTGGTCGGTGACGGCGATGGCCGCGATCTGGCGGGCGGGCGGGACGTACGTACCGCTGGACCCGCACCTGCCCGAGGAGCGGCTGCGCTTCATGGTGGAGCAGGCCGGGGTCGGGTACGTCGTGACGGACGGGCCGACCGCCGACCTGGCCGCGGCGCTGGGGCGCCCGGTGCTCCGCGTGGAGGACGTGCGGCCCGATCCGGACGCGCCCCGGCACGCGCCCGACCCGCGCGAACTGGCCTTCGTCATCTTCACGTCCGGCTCCACCGGCCGCCCCAAGGCGGTCGGCGTGGAGCACCACGCGCTGGCCGCGCACGCCCGCGCCGCCGGCGAGCGGTTCGGCGTGAGCGCCGAGGACCGGGTGCTGAACTTCGCCTCCCACTCCTTCGACGCCTCCCTCGAACAGATCCTGCCCGCACTCGCCGCCGGGGGCACCGTGGTGATCCGGCCGGACGAGGTGTGGACGGTGGAGGAACTCGCCGAGCGGGTCCGGGCGGAGGGAGTGACCGTCATGGAGGTCACCCCTTCCTACTGGGAGGAGATCGCCGCCCGCCTCGACGCGGTGGCCGGCGACCTCAAGAGCCTGCGGCTGGTGGTGACCGGCGGGGAGGCACTGCCCTCGGCCCCGCTGGAAAGGTGGTTCGCCCACCTGCCCGACGTGCCCGTCGAGAACACCTACGGCCCCACCGAATCCGTCATCTCGGCCACGTCCCACCGGGTCACCGGACCGGTCGCGGGCCGGGTGCCGATCGGCCGGGCCTGGGGCGAGCGGCGGCTCTACGTCGTCGACGCGCACGACGAGCTCGTCCCGGTCGGCGTGCCGGGCGAACTCCTGGTCGGCGGCGCCGAACTGGCCCGCGGCTACCTCGGCCGGAGCGCCCTGACCGCCCAGCGCTTCGTCCCCGACCCGTACGGCGCCACCGGCGGCAGGCTCTACCGCACCGGCGACCTGGTGCGCCGACTCCCGGACGGGGAGCTGGAGTTCCTCGGCCGGACCGACCACCAGGTCAAGATCCGCGGCTTCCGCATCGAGCCGGGCGAGATCGAGGCGGTCCTCGAACAGTACGAGGGCGTGCGCGGAGCAGCCGTCCTGGTCCGCGAACTGCGCGGGGACCGCGCCCTGGTCGCCTACGTGGCCGGAACGGGCATGGACGGCGCGGAGTTGGCCGCCTGGTGCCGCACCCGGCTGCCCGGCTACATGGTCCCGGCCGCCTTCGTGGTCCTCGACTCCCTGCCCCTGACCGTGCAGGGCAAGACCGACACCGCGGCGCTGCCCGACCCCGAACTCCCCGCGCCCGCCGCCTCCGTGGCACCGCGGACCCCCACCGAAGAGGTGACGGCCCAGATCTGGGCCGAGGTGCTGGACCTGCCCGCCATCGGGGTCCACGAGGACTTCTTCGCCCTCGGCGGACACTCGCTGCGCGCCGTGGCGGTGGCCTCCCGGCTCCGCGCCGCCTTCGACTGCCCGGTCCAGGTCCGTGACCTGTTCGAGCACCCGACGGTCGAACTGCTCGCCGCACTGGTGGAGCAGCGGCTGTTCGAGGAGATCGCCGGGATGAGCGACGACGAGATCGACCTGTCCCTGACGGCTGACTTCTGAGACGAGATAGGACCGCATTCCCATGACCACTTCACAGGTCGAACCCTCCACCGCTCAGGGCGGGCTCTCCCCGGCGGCCCGGCAACTGCTGGAACGCAGACTGCGCGGCCGGGCCGACGCCGCCGCGGCGGCGGGCATCCCCCGGGTCTCACCCCGACCGGAGCGCGTCCCGCTGTCCTCCGCCCAGCAGGGCCTCTACTTCCTCCACCGGCTCGACCCCCGCGGCGTCGAGTACCTGATGCCCGCCGCCTGGCGGTTCACCGGCCCCCTGGATGTGCCCGCGCTGGACGCCGCGGTCGGCGACCTGGTCGTGCGCCACGAGCAGTTGCGGGTGGTCTTCCCTGACGTGGAGGGCGTACCGGCCCAGGAGGTGCTGCCCGCCGACGGCGCCGGCCTGCACCTGGTGGAGCTGCCCGAGGGGGCGGACGCCGCCGCCGTGGCCGAGGCCGTGCGCGCGGCGGCGCTGCGCCCCTTCGACCTGGCCGTCGAGCCGGGGTTCCGCGCCACGCTGGTGCGGGTCGCGGCCGAGGAGCACGTGCTGGTCCTGGCCCTGCACCACATCGTCGCGGACGGCTGGTCCCTCGACCTGCTGATGCGGGACCTGCGCTCCTTCCACGCGGCCCGGTCCGCGGGCACCGCGCCGCCCGCCGACCCGGCGCCGATCTCCTACGCGGACTACGCGATCTGGCAGCGCGGCCGCGACGAGAGCGCGGACATCGCCTACTGGCGCTCCGCCCTGGCGGGCCTGACCCCGCTCGAACTCCCCCTGGACCACCCGCGCCCGACCACCCGTTCCTACGCCGGCGCCGTGCACACCGTGGAGCTGCCCGCGGAGCTGACGCGGGCGCTGGCGAAGGTGGGCCGACGGACGGACACCAGCGCGTACATGACCTCCCTGGCCGCGTTCCAGGCCGCGCTGGGCTTCCACAGCGGGCAGGACGACATCGTGATCGGGACGGTCGTCGCCAACCGCGAGCGGCCGGAGACCGAGCAGCTCGTCGGCTTCTTCGTGAACACCCTGGTCGTACGGACCGACCTGGCGGGCGACCCGACCGGGGACGAGCTGCTCGCCCGGACCCGGGAGAGCGTGCTGGGGGCCCTCTCGCACCAGACGCTGCCCTTCGAGCGGGTGGTGGACGAGCTGAGTCCCGACCGGGACCTGTCGCGCAATCCGCTGTTCCAGGTGCTGTTCACGCACACCGCTGCCGAGCGGGGCGACTACGCGCTGGGCGGGGCCACCGGAGCGGCCTTCCCGATCGACCTGACCACCGCCAAGTTCGACCTGACGCTGGACGTCCTGGACGACGCGGGCCGCCAGAGCCTGCGCCTGGTCTACCGTCCCGACCTGTTCGCGGCGGAGTCGATCGCCCGGCTGGCGGAGCACACGGTGGCGGTCCTGCGGGCCTTCACCCGCACGCCGTCGCTCCCGCTGAGCCGCACGACGCTGCTCACGGACACGGAGCTCGCGGAGCTGCTCGGCCCCGAGGGCCCGGCGAACCGGCCCGCGGCGAACGTCGAAGTGACCGCGAAGGCGGCTCCCCGGCTCGCCGGGGAGCGGCTGGCGGAGCACGTCCGGCGCACGCCCGACGCCGTGGCCGTCTCGGGCGGCGGGCGCGCCCTGACCTACGCCGAACTGGACGCGTCCTCCCGGGCGCTGGCCATGCGGCTGCGGGCCGCCGGGATCGGCCCGGAGTCCCTGGTCGGGGTGTGCCTGGGCCGCTCGGTCGACCTGCCCGTGGCGCTGCTCGGGGTGTGGCGGGCGGGGGCTGCGTACCTGCCGCTGGATCCGGCGCACCCGCGGGCCCGGCGGGAGTTCACCGTCGCCGACGCGGGGGTGGAGTGGGTGGTCACCGACGACACCGGGCTCGCGGCGGTGGAGGGGCTGGCGGTGGGGGTGATCCCGCTGTCCGAGCCCGCGGTCGCCCCCACCCCGGAGACCGGCGCGCCCGGCGCGGCCGACGACCTCGCCCGCGTGGTCCCGGGTCCCGACTCGCTCGCCTACGTCATCTACACCTCGGGCTCCACCGGCCAGCCCAAGGGCGTCGAGGTCACCCACGCCAACCTGGCCTGGTTGCTGGGCGCGGCCGACCATCACTTCGACTTCGGCCCCGACGACGTCTGGACCCTGCTGCACTCCCCCGCCTTCGATTTCTCCGTCTGGGAGCTGTGGGGTCCGCTGACCTCCGGCGGGCGGGTGGTGGTGCTGACCGAGGACGAGGTGCGCGACCCGGCCGCGGTGCACGCCGTACTGCGCGCGGAGCGCGTGACCGTGCTCAACCAGACCCCGGCGGCCTTCAAGGGGCTGCGGGCGCACCTGGCACAGCAGGGCGCCGACTTCGCCGAACTGGCGCTGCACACGGTGGTCTTCGGCGGTGACGCCTTCGACGCCCGGGACTACCGGGACTGGTTCGCGGGTCCGGCCGCCGGGCGGCCCGCGCTGGTGAACATGTACGGCATCACCGAGACCACCGTGCACGTCACCTACCGGTTGATCACCGAGGCGGACACGGTCGCGGCGGTCTACTCCCCGATCGGCCGCCCGCTGGCCGGGCAGCACGGGTACGTCCTGGACCGGACGGGCCGGCTGGCGCCCCGGGGCACGGTCGGCGAGCTGTACATCGCCGGCGGCGGCGTGGCCCGCGGCTACCGCAACCGGCCGGAGCTGACCGCCGAACGCTTCCCGTCGGACCCCTTCGCACCCGCCACCACGGCCACGGCCACGGGCGGGGCCGTGGCCCGGATGTACCGCACGGGTGACCTGGTGCGGGTGCTCCCCGACGGGCAGCTCGCCTACGCGGGGCGCGCCGACCACCAGGTGAAGATCCGCGGCTTCCGGATCGAGCCGGGCGAGATCGAGACCGCGCTGCGGGTGCTGCCCGGCGTGCGGGACGCCTCGGTGGTGGCCCGGCCCGACGGACACGGCGGCGCCCGGCTGGTGGCCCACGTGGTGCTGAGCGAGGGGCGGCCGCTGGACGCGGCGGACCTGCGCGACCGGCTGCGCCTGACGCTGCCGGAGTACATGGTCCCCGCCCTGTTCGTGCGGCACGCCGAGCTGCCGATCACCGCCAACGGCAAGGTGGACCGTGCGGCCCTGATCGCGGTGGCGGCCGAGGGGGCCGCGGCCCCGGCCGACTTCACGGCTCCCGAGGGCGCGGTCGAGGAGGCGCTGGCCGGCATCTGGTCGGAGGTGCTCGGCGCCGAGCGGATCAGCCGGACCGCGAACTTCTTCGACCTCGGCGGGGACTCCATCCTGGCCCTGCGGGTGATCGGCCGGGCCCGCTCGGCCGGGCTGGGCCTGAGCGTGGCGGACCTCTTCCGGGCCCGGACCCTGGCCGACCTGGCCGCCGCGGCGCGGGAATCCGAGGACCCGGCGGGTCCGCCCCCGGTCGCACCCTTCTCGCAGCTGGACCCGGCGGACGCGGCGCGGCTGCCGGACGGGCTCGTCGACGCCTATCCGCTCACCTTCCTGCAGACCGGCATGCTGCACGAGATGCTGGCGGACCCGGAGCGCGGGGCGTACCACAACGTCACCGACCTCAAGATCACCGTGCCCGAGGGCTTCGACCTGGCCGCCTTCCAGAGCGCCGTGGACGCGGTGGTGCGCGCCCACGACATCCTGCGCTCCTCCGTCGACCTGGTGTCCTTCTCCGAGCCGATCCAACTGGTGCACCCGACGGCCGACCTGCGGGTGGGCTACGTCGACCTGCGCGGCCAGGACCGGGCGCGTCAGCGGGCCGTGGTCAAGGCGTACGTGCGGGAGGAGTTCGCCCGCCGCTTCGACCTGGCGGCCGCGCCCCTGGTCCGGCTGCACCTGCACCACGTCGGCGACCACGAGCTGCGGTTCACGGTCACCGACTGCCACATCGTGCTGGACGGCTGGAGCCTGACCTCGCTCATCGCCGACGTCCTCGACCTGCACCGCCAGGTGGTGGCGCAGGGCCGGCGCGAGCCGAGCCTGCCGCCCTCGCCCCGGTTCGCGGAGTACGTCGCCCTGGAGCGGGCGGCGGTGGACTCCGAGGAGAGCCTGAAGTTCTGGAGCGCCCAGCTGGACGACCTGCGGCCGGTGCGCTTCGGCCGCCGCTCGGGCGGGCCGGTCGACGGCGACGCCGCCATCATCGAGATCCGACGTTCCTACGCGGCGCTGGCCGAGCCGATCGGGCAGCTCGCGAAGCGGGCGGGCGTCCCGCGCCGGACCGTGCTGCTGGCGGCCTTCCACCACACGATGGGCCTGTTCACGGACGCCGAGGCGGACACCGACGGCGGGTCCGCCGGGCACTCGATCGGTCTGGTCACCAACGGCCGCCCGGAGGAGAGCGGCGCGGACCGGATGCGCGGGCTGTTCCTCAACACCGTGCCGTTCGGGATCCGGCGGACCGGGGAGAGCTGGCTGGACCTGGTGCGCGAGGTCTTCACCGCGGAGCAGGACCTGATGCCGCACCGCCGGGTGCCGCTGGCCCGGCTGGGCCGACTGCGGCCGGACGAGCCCGGTCTGGTCGACGTGCTCTTCAACTACATCAACTTCCACCGGCTCTCCGGGGACACCTGGGACGAGTCGGAGGAGATCGCCCGGACGATGTTCCCGCTCAACATCAATGTGAGCGTGCAGGGCTTCACGGTCGATGCCGATACGACCCGGGTCGACCCGGCCACCGCCGAACAGCTCGCCGACGCGGTGTGCGCGCTGCTGGAGACCATGGTCGGGGACCCCGACGGGCCGGTGGTGCGGCCCGTGCTGCGGGGCGCGGCCCGGGAGCGGGCGCTGGTGGAGTGGGCGCGCGGTCCGGTGGTGGACAACGACCCCCGGATGTTCCAGGAGTGGATCGCGGAGCACGCGCTGCGCACTCCGGACGCGGTCGCCGTCACCCATGCCGACCGCGAGGTCGGCTACGGCGAACTCGACGCGGCGGCCGGGGTGTTGGCGGGCCGGTTGCGGGAGCTGGGCGTGGGCCCGGAGGTGATCGTCGGGATCTGCGCGGACCGGGGTCCGGACATGGTGCGCTCCGTGCTGGCGGTCCTCAAGGCGGGCGGCGCGTTCCTCCCGCTGGATCCGCAGCACCCCACCGAGCGGCTGGAGTTCGTGGCCGGGGACAGCGGGATGCGGGTGCTGCTCACCCAGTCCGCGCTGGTGGGCCGGGTGCCCTTCGAAGGCCCCGTCGTGCGGGTCGACGTACCCGCCGAGTGCGCGGGCTCCGGCGGCGTCCCGGTGGCCGGTACGGGCCCGGACAACACCGCCTACGTGCTCTACACCTCGGGTTCGACGGGCCGCCCCAAGGGCGCGGCGGTCCCGCACCGGGGCCTGAGCAACCTGATCCTCGGCCAGCGGGACGTCTTCGCCCCGCGACCCTCGGACCGGGTGCTGCAGTTCGCCTCCTTCAGCTTCGACGTGTTCGTCAGCGAGCTGACCTGGGCCCTGGCCAACGGGGCACGGCTGTGCACCGCGCCGAAGGAGGCCCTGATGCCCGGCCCGGACCTGGTCGCGACCCTGCACCGGTACGGGGTCACCGCGGCCGCGCTGCCGCCGAGCACCCTCGCGGTGCTCGCGGAGCAGGGCGATCCGCTGCCGCTGCTGCACACCATCGTCACCGGCGGCGAGGCGCCCACGGCCGAGATGTCGGACGTCTGGTCCCCGGGCCGGATGTTCATCAACTCCTACGGGCTGACCGAGACGTCGGTGTGGTCCTGCGCCGAGGTGTGCGTGGCCGGCACCGGGCTGCCGCCGATCGGTCCGTCGATCCGCAACAGTCAGGTCTACGTCCTGGACCGGGACCTCGAACCGGTGCCGGTCGGGGTGCCCGGCGAGATCTGCCTCGGCGGTGACGCCGTCGGCCTGTACTACCTGAACCGCCCCGCGCTGACGGCCACCACCTTCGTGCCCGACCCCTACGGCGTGCCCGGTGGCCGGCTCTTCCGCACCGGCGACCTCGGCCGCTACCACGCCGACGGAAGCATCGAGTGCCTCGGGCGTCGGGACAACCAGGTCAAGCTGCGCGGGTTCCGCATCGAACTGGGCGAGTTGGAATGCGCGTTGCGGGAGCTGCCCGAGGTGAACAAGGCGGTGGTGCTGTTGCGCCGTGACCTGCCGGGCGATCCGGCGCTGGTCGCCTACGTCGTCCCGGAGCCCAGGTGCGCGCCGGACGCGGAGGGGATCCGCCAGGCGCTGCGCGCCAGGATGCCGGCCTACATGGTGCCCGCGCGCTTCGTCTTCCTCGACGAACTGCCCCTGAACAGCAGCAAGAAGGTGGACCGGCGGGCCCTGCCGCTGCCGCTGGAACGCTCGGACGTGGACGCCGAGTCCACTCCCCCGCGCACGCCGACCGAGGAAGTGCTCGCCGAGGTGTGGCGCGACGTACTGGGCGCGGCGGAGGTCGGCGTCCACGACGACTTCTTCCGGATCGGCGGGAGTTCGCTCTCCACCGTCCGGGTGGCCGCCCGGGCGGCGGCCCGCGGGCTGAGCGTCTCCGTGCGCGACCTGATCGAGCTGCCGACGATCGCCCAGCTCGCCGCCCGCGCCGAGGAGGCGGCGGCGAGCACCGCGCCCGTCGCCGTGACCTCCGAGGTCCGGCTGCGCGAGGGAACGGGCGACCCGCTGTGGTGCGTGCACCCGACGGGCGGCAGCGCCGCCTGGTACGTGGGACTGGCGCGGGCCCTGCCGGCGGGGACACCGGTGCGCGCCTTCCAGGCGCGCGGCCTGCTCGGCGGGGTGGACCCGACGACGGTGGCCGGCATCGCGGCCAACTACGTCGCCGAGATGACCGCGCACGGCGGGGACGGCCCGCACGACCTGCTGGGCTGGTCCATGGGCGCCAACCTGGCCATGGAGATGGCCACCCAGCTGCACGAGGCCGGCCACCGGGTCGCGCCGCTGACCCTGATCGAGCCCTACCTCCCCAGCGAGGTCGCGCGCGGCCAACTGGCCTCCGTCAGCGCCAAGATGGTCACCGGCAAGGAGCTGCGCGACCGGCTGCGCACGCTGGCCCCCGGCGCGGCGCGCGAGGCGGTGACGGCCGAGCTGACCGCCCTGCTGCTGAGCGCGGACATGAGCCCGAGCGAGGCCGCCCTGGTGGAGCACGCGCCGATCGAGGTGTGGCACTCGCTGCTCACCGCCCTGGCCGACTACGAGGTACGGCCCTACCCGGGCCACGTCCACCTGGTGGTGGGCTCGCACGCGGCGGCCCTGCCCGACGGCGAGCCGATGCCGGGCCTCGACGTGGACTTCCGCGCGTACGTCGAACGCTGGCGGGAGCAGGCCCTGGGCGGGCTGACCCTGCACGTCACCGAAGGCGACCACATGTCGCTGATGTCCGAGCCCCTGCTGGGCCGGACCGCTTCCCTCCTGCACGCCATCCGGACGGAGACCCGGGCATGACCACGACGATTCCCGCGGGCGGCCCGGCCGCCCTGCTGACCGCGCCCACGAACCTGCTGACGGCGCCCCCGCGGCCCGCCTTCGCCGAGCGCTACCTCCTCGACCCCGAGCTCAACGCCGACCCCTACGGCTACCTCAACGCACTGCGCGACCACGACCCGGTCCACTGGAGCGCCATGCACCGGGCCTGGCTGGTCACGGGACACGGCCAGTTGATGCACTGCCTGCGCGACCCGGCGGTCTCCGCCGAGCGGGTGGGCCCCCTGATGGACGCCGTCCCCGAGGGCGCCCGGGAGGACACCGAGCGGGCGTTCTCCATCCTGTCCCGCTGGATGGTCTTCAACGATCCCCCGCAGCACCGGCGGCTGCGCCAGGTGTTCCAGGAGCAGTTCTCGGCGCGCGGCATCGCCCGCTACCGCACGTTCGTCGAGCGGGCCACCCGGGCCATGCTGACCCGCCGTTCGGTGCCGGGCAACGGCGGCGACCTGCTCGCCGACATCGCCCGGCCGCTGCCCTCGCTGGTCTTCGCCCGCTGGCTGGGCGTCCCCCAGGCGCACAGCCCCTCCTTCTGGTACTGGAACGCCCGGGTGGGCGACCTGGTCCTCGGGGCGGCGCAGGAGGAGCGCGAGTACCGCACCTCCCTCCAGTCCCTGGTGAAGTTGGACGACTACCTCGCCGGTCTCGTCCGCGAGCGCGGCGCCGACCCGAAGGACGACCTGATCAGCTCCGTGCTGGCGGGCGGCCAGATCGGGAAGTCGGTCAGCGAGGAGGAGTTCGTCGGGATGCTGACCCAGATGGCCTTCGCGGGCGGGGAGACCACCAGCAACCTGATCGCCAACACGATGCTCGCCCTGCTGCGCCACCCCGAGCAGTTGGCGGAGGTCCGCGCGAACCCGGACCTGGTGCCGCTCGCCGTCGAGGAGGCGATGCGCTTCGACGGCCCCTCGAAGATGTCGATCCGCAGCGCCGCCCGCGACTTCGACCTCGACGGCCGCGCGGTGCGCGGCGGGGACCGGCTGTTCCTGGTCACCGCCGCCGCCAACCGGGACCCCGAGCGGTTCGCCGACCCCGACCTGTTCAGCTTCGCGCGGGGCAGCACCTCGCACCTCGGCTTCGGCTTCGGCGCGCACTTCTGCATCGGAGCCGCGCTGGCGCGGCTGGTGGCCTGCTCGGTGGTCGGCGTCCTCGTGCGCGAGTACCCGGACCTGGTGCTGACCACCGACCGGCACACCTGGCAGCCGTCCCTGCTCAACCGCGCCCTGACGGCCCTGCCCGTCCGGTACTGACACACGGGCCGTCCGGTACCGACCCCGGGCGGCCGGGTCCCGGACCCGGCCGCCCCCCTGAAACGCCCCGGCCGCCCCCGGCGGCCCGACGAAGGGTCCGATCATGGCCTCCACCCTGGCGAGCGCGGGCACCCGCCTGCGCGCCCCCGCCAAACTGCCCTCGTTCCGGCTGCTGTGGCTGGGGCAGTCCCTGTCCCTGCTCGGAGACGGCTTCAGCTACATCGCCTTCTCGTGGATCACGCTGAGCCTGACCGATTCCACGCTGGCCCTCGGCTACGTCCTCGCCTTCCAGGCGGTGCCGCGGGCCCTGCTGACCCTGGTCGGCGGCTCGCTCAGCGACAAGTGGTCCTCGCGGACCCTGATGACGCTCTCCAGTGCGGCCCGGGCGCTGCTGATGGCCGGCGTCGGGCTGATCGGGATGACCGGCTCGTTGACGGTGCCGATCCTGTGCGGGGCCGCAGCCGCCTTCGGCGCCGTCGACGCCTTCTTCCAGCCGGCCCGGGCCTCGATCCTGCCCACCGTGGTGGACAAGGAGATGCTGGCCCCGGCCAACGCCCTGCTGGCGGTCGGCACCAAGGTGTCCGCCATCCTCGGCCCGGCCGTCGGCGGCATGGTGGTGGCCCTCTCGGACGCCCCCGTCGCCTTCCTCGTGGACGCCGTGTGCTTCGCGCTCTGCGGCCTGTGCGTCTCCCGGATCCGGACCCTTCCCCGCGGACCCGAGGAGGCCGGGGACGACGCCGCGGCGGGCACGGCGAAGGAGGCCGGGGACTCCCTGCTCACCCGGATGCGGGCGGGGCTGCGCTACGCCCTGGAGGACCCGCGGATCCGCTCCATCCTGGTGGTCGACACGGCGATGACCTTCTGTTACGCCGGTACCTTCACGGTCGGCTTCGCCACGCTCGCCAAGGTGGACCTGCAGGGCGGTTCCACCACTCTGGGCCTGCTCAACGGCGCCCTGGCGGGCGGGGCGATGCTGGGGACCCTGGTCGGCGGTGCGCTGAGCAGCCTCCCCCGGGTCGGGCTGCTGATCGCCGCGCTGGCCGGGTGGCTCGCGGTGGGCATGGGGGTGCTGGGGCTGGTGGACAGCACCGTGGCCGCGTTCGTGACCGTACTCGCGATGGGCTTCGGCATCGGCTTCCAGGGGGTCTTCGGCCTCAGCTGGATCCAGCGCACCATCGATCCCTCGGTGCTCAGCCGCGTGATCTCCCTGGACATGGTCCTCGGCTACGCCACGGCCCCGCTCTCGCTGATCCTGTGCGGGGCCCTGGCCCGCCACGGCAGCGGCCCGATGTTCGCGGTATCGGCCGGGGTCCTCGCCCTGACGGCCCTGGGAGTGCTGAGCTCGAAGGCGGTGCGCGGCATGCGCTGAGGACGACGACATGTCCATCATGACAGGTCAGCAGCGTTTTTCGTAGGACGGAAAGCACAGTTCGCAACGCTTGTCCCATCCGTTCCCCGCCGCGCAGAATCTCCTTCTTGCGTCATCCGGAGACAGGGGGAATGGTGACGATCGATCACGATGCGGTACTTCGGGCCCGCGTGCTGCTGCTGGGGTCCGGCCAGCGGAGTCGCGCGGAGCTGGTCGACGCGTACCGGGTGCTGGCCGAGGTGAACCCGAAGGTCTACGCGCCGAAGTTGGTGGACGCCCTGCTCTCGCTCCACTACCAGAGCAGGAATCCGGAGGTGGACGTCGCGCTGACCGCCGAGGCCGCACGGGCCGCTCGCGGGATCGAGGTCGGTGAGCCGAGACGGACCGAGCGGTTGCACCGGGCCTTGAACGCCCACCAGGTGTCGCTCTTCGCCCTCGGGCGCAGGGCGGAAGGGCGCGCGGTCTGCGAGGAGCTGGCCGGGGCCGGCCTGAGCGATCCCTTGACGAGGGTCCTGGCCGAGGAGGGGCGCTTCGCGGAGGCGGCGGAGCTCGACGAAGCGGCTGCCCGGGACGGGGACTCGGACCACGTGTTCTGGAACAGGGTGCAGTGGGCGGCGAACCTGGAGGGCGCCGGGCAACACGACGCCGCGGCGGCCGTCTTCCGCGAAATCCTGGCGGAGACCCGGCGCAAGGCGGCCGAACAGGACACCTCGCTGTCCATACTCACCTGGGAGTCGGTCCACTTCTCCCGGATGCGGGACGCCGTCGGCGACGGGGCGGGTGCCGCGGCCGCCCGGCGCGAGGCACTGGGCGTCCTGGAGGAGCTCGCGAGCACGGGAGAGCCGAGGAACTGGAGTTGCATCCTCGGGTGGTGGAAGACGCTCTTCGTCCTGTCGGGACGGGCGGCCGAACCCGCCGCGAGCCCCGAGTCCCCGATGCCCCCGTTCGGCGCGAATCACGGCTGGTCACGCGACGTGCGGGACGGGTTCCTCGGCATGCTGGCGGGCCTCGAAGCGCAGGCGGCGGCGCTGCGCGGGGCACACCGGCTGCCCGAGCTGGTCGACGTCCAGCGCAGGATCGGCATCCGCGCGGCCGTCCGCGACGGCGACCACCCCTACCTGTTCGAGGAGCGGTTCACGCCGTACTTCGACGAGGGCGTCACGCTCGCCCGCCGCACGCCCGACGACCGCGCACGCCTCGCCCGCGCCCTCATCGACCGGTCGATGTTCTTCGTCGCCGCACGCACCTTCGAGCCCGCGCACGCCGACTTCGCCGAAGCGGTCGCCCTCCTGGACGGCGCCCCCTAATCACGCAGGGAGGCGGAAAGGGCGCACAGGGCCGCGCGGTTGGAGCGGCCCGTCTTGCTGCCGAGGCTGGCGATGTGCTTCTCCACCGTGCGGGGCGAGATGTACAGGCGGTCCGCGATGTCCTTGTTGCCGAGGCGCTCGGCGAGCAGCCGGAACACCTCGTACTCGCGCACCGTGACCCCCTGGGTGCGCAGCACGTCCGGGATGCTGCCCGAGCCGGTTCGCCGCTGGGCGACGGGGGCGCCCATCCGGCGCAGGGCGGCCCGGCAGGCGTTCGCGACGGGGGCGACGGACTGCTGGTGGAAGTGGAGTTCGGCGCGGCGCAGCCAGGCCACGGGCTCCCCCCAGCCGTCCGCGTGGGCCGCCTCGGCGATGAGCCGCAGACCCAGGTGGAGGGCGGTGGCGTACGGCTCCGCGGTGCGCAGGGCCTCGTTGACGGCGGCGGCCGCCAGGTCGGGTCTTCCCTCCCGGCCGTCCAGGACGGCGCCCGCGAAGTGCACGAACTGTCTGTTCCAGCGCATCCGGCCGGGGGCGGTGGCCGCGATCTCCTCGTACGGACCGCGGCCGGCCTCGCCCGAGAGCACGTCCAGCAGCAGCCCGATGCCGTAGCGGCCGCTGAGGTAGTACGTACTGGGGTTGGTGCTCTCCAGCTCGGCCACGGCGTGCAGTTCACGGACCGCGGCGGGCCGGTCCTCCTCCATCAGCGCGCAGAAGGCACGGGCCAGCCCCCGGGTCAGCGGCTCCTCCTGGGAGCCGCTGCCGTCCCACTCGGCGAAGGCCGTGAGCGCGCGTTCCATGTCCGCCCGGTCGCCCTGGTGCGCGGCGAGGGTGGCCCGCGCCATCAGCACGTAGCGGGTGGCCGGAGCCAGGCGCAGCCGCTGGACGACGGCCAGGCACTCCTCGGCGGCCTGGGCGGCGGCGGCGAACTCGGCGCGCAGCACCGCGTCGAGGATCATGATCCCGTCGATGGTGTACACGATGGTGGCGGAGCCGAGCCGCTGGGCTTCGCCGCGGGCCGCGAGCAGCGGGATCGTGTTGCCCTCGGTCAGCCAGTTGTTCCCGCCGATGCGGGTGAGGGCGTACATCCGCTGGAGCGGGAGCTGGTGCTGTTCGGCGGTGTGCAGGGCCGATTCCAGCAGGGCCGTGGCCTCGTCGAAGTCCCGCTCGCGGGCCAGCGTGGCGAGCAGCTCCCAGGCCTGGCAGACCACCGTGGGCAGCCCGTGCCGTTCCGCGGCCTGGAGCGCCGAGTAGGCGAGCTTCTCGGCGAGTTGGGTGCGGTCCGGGCCGGGGGTGTCGAGGGCGAGGTAGGCGGCTGTGACGTCGATGGAGGCGGTGCTGCGCTCGTCGGGGTGCACCCCGAGAAGGGCTCTGGCCTGGGCTATCTGCCGGTTGCCGTCCTCCCAACGCCCGGCGGTGTGAGCCACCTTGGCCAGCCTGGTGTGCAGGGCGGCCATCCGCTCGGCGCTCAGGCCGCTCCCGCCGAGGGTGTGCAGGTTCTCCGCGAAGCCGAAGGCCTGGGCGAAGTCGCCGGCTTCGGCGAGCGCGGGCAGCAGGGCCTCCAGGGCCGCCGTGCGGCCCGCCGCGTCGCCGCTGGCCGCGAGCAGCCGCTCGGCCCGGGCCAGCAGGGTGACGGCCGAACCGATGGCGCCGGCCGACAGGGCCCGCAGCCCCGCCACGGTGAACAGCCGGCCGGCTTCGGCTTCGTCACCGGCCTGGGAGCGCAACTCCGCGACGAGCGGGCACCATTCGCCCTCCAGCTCCGGATAGAGGTCCTGGACCGCGTCGGCGGCCCGGCCGGACATCTCCGCCCGGTTGGTGGGAGTGAGCTGGGTCAGCAGGGCCTCGGCGGTGAGCGAGTGGCGGAAGGCGTACCAGTCGGGGGCGGGTTCGTCGTGGACGACGAGCTGCGCCGCGACCCCCGCGTGCAGGTGGCTGAGCAGGCTGCGGTCGTCGATGCCGGTCATCCGCTGGAGCACGGTCAGCGGGAAGCGGCGGCCGATCACGGCGGCCGCGGACAGCAGGGTCAGTCCCTGCGGCGCCAGGCGGTCGACGCGCCGCAGGATGCCGCGCGCGAGGGCGGTGGACACGTCGCTGCGCAGGTCGCCCACGACCCGCCAGCCGTCCTCGGCGCGGACCAGCGCGCCGCTGCCGATCATGCCCTGGAGGAGTTCCTCGACGAGGAAGGGACTGCCCGCGCTGTCGTCCCACAGGCGCGCGAGGGCGGCTTCCGGGACCAGGTCGGCCTCGGTGTCCAGCTGCGCGGCGATCACGGCGCGGACCTCGGGCCGGGTCAGCGGGGCCAGTTGTAACACGGTTCCCACGCCGCGGCGGCGGGCCGATTCGGCCATGTCGAGGGCGTCGCAGGACTCGGTGCGGATCGTGGCCAGAAGTACCACGTTGGTGTATTCGAGGTTGTCCACGAGGTACTCGACGACGGCGAGGGTCTCGGGGTCGGCGTCGTGCAGGTCCTCCAGCAGGAGGAGCTGGCCGTCCTCCCGGCCCGTGGCGATGAGCAGCCGCAACACGGCCTCGCCGAGGATCACCATCGAGCTGTTGTCCTGGGTGTCGCTGCTCCAGTCCGGGATGATCCGGCCCAGCGCGGGCCGGTACGGGCCGAGCGGCAGGTCGTCCAGGGACGGGCCGCCCGCCGGGCCGCCGCGGAACAGCGCCATCAACGCTTCCGTCAATGGCCGGAAAGGCACTGTGGGGCCGGTGGTGCTGCTCCGGCCCCGCAGTGCCCGCATCCCGTCGTTGAAGGCCATCCCCACGGCCTCGGCGGCGAGCCGGGACTTGCCGATCCCCGCCTCGCCCACCAGGAAGACGACCCCGCCGCGCCCACCCTTGGCCTCGGTCAACGCGTGCTTGATCTCTAAGAGTTGAGAGTCACGACCGATGATGTACCGCGGACGGGAACGCATGAGCGCAAATCTAGTTCATGCGTACGGTCCGCAGTGCACCGAAAGTCGGCCTTTTCCACGTACCGGCATCCGGATACCGGGCACTACCAGGTGCCGTCGGGCGCCGAGACGCTGGTGTCGATCTGGCTGAGCGCGACCACGAGTCCGCTGGTGAGGACGAGACCGGCCAGCGCCCGGGCCCGCGCGCACGCCTTGTTGCGGCCCGACAGCGTGATGCCGCCCGCGGGGTCCCCGGCGGGAACCTCGGCGGCCGCGTCGGTGGTGGTGGCGGTGGCGTTGACCTGGAACTCCTGCATGGTGGTGAGTACCTTTCTCGGAACCTGAGGTGGAGGTGGCGCTCGGTGCTGCAGTGCGGTCGGTGCTGTGGTGCCGGCGGCTCTGACGTGCTGTGGGGCTGTCGGTCCGGCCGGAGTCGGTCACTGGAGCAGCAGGACGGACGGGACCGTCTCCGGGAAGCCCAGCCTGAGCAGGGCGTATCCGATGCCGGAGAGGCCGGTGAGGAGTCCGGGTGAAGGGACGTGGTCGGGGGTGCCACAGCGGTGGCCGTGGCGTTCGAGGCGGCCGAGGACCTGACCGGCGCGGTGGGTGAGGGCGGTGGCGGCCCGGGGGTGGCCCTGCCCGGCGAGGACGCTGAGCAGTTCCAGTGAGCCGAGGGTGCCGTTGCCCAGGCTGAGGTCGCCGAACTCGGCCGACTCGGTGGACTCCCCCGCCTCGGCGGGGTCGCTCAGCAGGGCCGCGCACCAGGTGAGTTCGGCTTCCGGGACCGGCTGACCGGCCCGGGCGAAGGCATCGGCGGCGGCGAGCGCGGTGCCCGCCAGCCCGGAGTGCCAACCGAGGTCGGCGGGGTGGCGCAGGGCCGCGTCCAGGGCGGGGCGCAGCAGGGCGGCGCCGGTACGCGCGTACTCCTCGGCCCGGACCGCCGCGGTGTCCGCCGGTCCCCGCTCGGTCTCGGCGGCCGCGTAGCGCAGCAGGGCCCAGCCGATGCCCGCGTCGCCCCGGGCGAATCCGGCGGCGGGGTCCGGCCCGGCGGAGCCGGCGAGGCGCGGTGCGGCCCGGGCGACGAGCCGGTCGGCGAAGGCGGCGGCGAGGACGGCGGCGCCGGGCATCCCGGTGAGGCGGTGCACGGCGACGGTGGCGGCCAGTGCTCCGGCGAGGCCGTCGGCCAGGTCGGCCGGGCCGTCGGGGTCGGCTTCGACGGCGAGGGCGAGGGCGGTGAGCGCGTCCGGCAGACAGGCCCGCAGCGGGTTTCCGTCGGAGTCGGAGTCACCGTTGGAGTCGCCGTCGCCGTCACCGTCGAACAGGGCGGACAGGCGGGCCACGGTGTAGACGATTCCGCTGAGTCCGTGCAGCGCGCCCGGCCCCACGGCGGCGCTGAGCGCGGGGTCGGCCGCGAGTGTGGCCAGCAGCTGCGGCAGCGGGGCCGCGGCCTGTCGGGCGAGCGTCGTGTAGCGTCCCGCGCCGGTCAGGGCGCCGAGCTGGGCCAGGAAGAGGGCCACTCCGCAGTAGCCCTGGGCCAGGCCGCCGCCCATCGGCAGGACGGCCCAGTGCTCACCGGCGACCTGCTCCAGGCCGAGCCAGTTGACCCGGCCGTCGCCGTGGACGGCGCGGGCCGCGATCTCGTCGGCGATCCCGCACGCGGCGGTCAGCAGCCGGGAGGGGTCGGGCACGACGGCGGGGGCGAGGTGCCCGGCCAGTGCCGAACGGGGGCCGCCGCCGCTGAGGTTGGCGCCGGTCACCGCGAGCGTCGCGGCGATGATCCACTCCTGGTCGTGCCGGTCCACCTCACCCATGCCGGCGATCTTGTCGAGGGCCGCCCGCAGACTGGGCGCGGGCAGAGCGCCCTCGATGGAGGTGCCCCGCGAGGTGCGCACCGAGGTGTGCGCGGGGTGGTGGAAGAAGAGCGGCACGTCCCCCTCCCACAGGTCGGCGGTCTCGTCCTCGATCAGCCGCTGGCGGGCCGGGTCGTTCTCGGATTCCGCCCACAGCACGGCGAAGAGCGCGTCCCGGGTCAGCGCGTCGCGCAGCACGTCGGGATGGGTGGACTCCTCCAGCAGGGTCGTGTAGAGCCGGGTGGCGCGGGCGATCAGCCGGCCCGGGCTGGTGGCCCAGCGGCCCAGCAGGCCGTCCTCGCCGAGGAGTTCGGCGCGGCCCGCGGCGATCGCGTCGTAGCCGGCCCGGAAGCCTTCGAGGAGTGCGGCCCGGTGGTCGCCGTGCCCGGCGGCCGGGTCCCGCGGGGCCGGTCGGTTCTGCCCGGCCGGCGTCTCGACGCGACCGCGCCGCACCCGCATCTCGTCCGTTCCGGCGGCCTCCCAGCTCATTCCGTCGCTGGGGTAGGAGCCGCCGTGACCGCCGCCGAGGGCGGAGATGTCCATGGCGCCGTTCTCGCCGATGAGCAGGCTCGGCAGCAGGCAGGTGCGGTGGACCGAGGCCGACAGGGCCGCCGCCGCGGGGTCGGACCCGCAGGTCACCGCGGCGGGCAGACCCGAGTGGAGCAGGGTCTCGGCGTCCACCAGGACCGGCTGGTCGCCGCAGGCGATCACGTTCTCGTAGTGCATGTCCACGCCGTCCACCGCGTACAGCAGGGCCAGCAGCGCGCCCTGGCGGCGGTAGAAGCGGTCGAGCTCGGTGGGCGAGGTGCACCAGCCGTGCTCGATGAACTCCAGCCAGCCGTACCCGGGCCGACGCACCGAGCGGGGGGTGCGCAGGCCGAGGCCCGGCACCTTGCCGTTGGTCCAGGCGACGGCCCGGTCGAGCAGGGCGTGCTGGTCGAGCGGGCGGGGCTTGAGCACGACGGTGGCGCCGTCGGCGAAGCGCAGCAGGGCGACGGAGCGGTTGCCCTGGTGGAGGTCACCGCGGCCGAGGTCGATCCGTACCAGCGGTCCGGGGTCGGCGCCGCCGAGCAGACCCCGCACGAACGCGGCCCGGTCGGCGCTGTAGCGGCGGACGAGCTCCGCCGTGGCGTCGGTGGCCTGGGCGCAGGACCGGGCCAGCATCCGGGCGAGCACCGGGTAGCCGGCGAAGAGTGCGGCCAGGCCCTCCCGGGTACCGAGCCGGGCCAGGAAGTCGGCGAAGCGCTCCCGCGGGGTCTCCCCCGCCAGCCGCCCCGCGCTCCGCTCCGCGTGCAGCTCCTTGACCAGGGTGCGGGCGGACTGCCGGATCAGCCGGTCGCCCAGCCAGCCCTCGAAGGCGGCGCGGACCGCGGCCAGTTCCGCCGCGGGCAGGTCGATCCGCTCGGCCGTGTCCGCCCAGGCCACCGCGGTCAGGGGGCGCAGCGCGGGCAGGAACACCGCGGCGCCGTCGGCCGCTTCGGGGCCGCACGCCCCCGCTGCGGTGCCCGAGGCGGTCGTGGCGTCCTGGTCCGTGCGCTCGGCGGGGGCCTGCGCCACGATCCGCTCGGCGTACCGGGCCCACTCGGGCTTCTCGGCACGGGCGGCGAGCCGCCACGGCAGCTCCGCCGCGAGGGCGTTCCCGGTGTCCTCGGTCACGCCCAGACCCGCCAGCCGCGCCACGAAACCGTCGGGGTCCCCCAGGGCCCAGGAAGCGGGCCGGGCGTGGGGGGCGTCGGTGCGCGCGGGTGCGGGGGCACCCGGTGCGGCGAGCCGCTCCCGCAGGTTCAGGGCCTGTGCCCACCAGGAGTGGGTCAGGCCGCCGACCTCGGGTCCTGCGGCGGTGGCGGTGTCAGTCACGAGAGAAAACTCGCAGAGCCGCGCGCCGCGCACATGGGGGCACGTCCCCCATATTCCGAACGGCGGCCCCCAGAGCCCCCCATCCGCAGGGCGCGCCCGCCCCGCGCCCCCTGCCCGCACGCTCCCGGCGGACCCGACGCGCACCCCGGTCCGACCTCGGACGCACCGCCCCGGCCGCCCTCCCGCAGGACCGGGACGGCGGCCTTCACACGATCCGCCGCTGGTGGCACCGCGCCTTCACAAATGTGGGGGCAGGGGCCCGATGCCGCTCCCGGCGGCCGCCCCCAGTCTGGGAACCAGCACCCCTTCCGCCGGTCCGACACCCGGTAGGCGGATGACTTTCGGAGGACCCGGTGGGAGAACCCGTCCCTGTCAACGTCATCGCACTCGATCCGGTGCTCGAAGCCGGCACCAAGAGCGCCCTGCTCGCCTGTCCGGAGGTGGCCCTGAGCGCTCCGGGCGGCGAACCCCGCGTCGTGGTCATGACCGTGGACCGGGTCGGCCGCACGGAACTCGACGTACTGCGCTCGATCCGGGACACCCCGTCCCGTCCGGATGTGGTGCTGGTGGCGGGCGAGCTGGAGCCCGCCGACGCCCTGCATGCGATCGCCGCCGGGGCCCGGGGGCTGCTGCGCCGCCGCGAGGCGGACCCGGTCCGTCTCGCCCGGGCCGTACGGGCCGCGTCCCGCGGTGACTGCACCCTGCCGCCGGACCTGCTGGACCTGCTGTTGGAGCACTCCGGCGCCCGGGGGGCGGCTGCCGACGTGGCGGCCGGGCCCTGGGACGCGGCCGGGCTCAGCGATCGGGAGCGGTCGGTGCTGCGGATGGTGGCGGACGGCCACGAGACGAGCGAGATAGCCAAGCGGCTGTGCTACTCGCCGCGGACCGTGACCACCGTCGTGCACGACATCACCCAGCGCTTCCGGCTGCGCAACCGCGCCCACGCCGTGGCCTACGCGCTCCGGGCGGGAATGCTGTGAGCCCCGTCGCCGCACCGACGCGCACGTCGACCCGCGAAGTCGGCCTCGAAGCGGTCCGGTTGAGCCGGATGTTGGCCCAGGTCGCCACCGGCCTGGCGCCCGCCCCCGAACCGGCCCCGGACACCGTCGAGATGCCCTATCCCGATCTGCTGCGCCTGCTCTGCGGACACCCCGCGCAGCCCGCCGCCAAGCCCGCGATCGCCGCGGACGCACCGCACTTGACCGCACGCCAGACCTCGGTGCTGGCGCTGATGGCGGAGGGTCACGGCAATGCCGTGATCGCCCGCACGCTGTCCTGCTCGGAGCACACCGTCAAGAACGTCATCTACGAGCTGATGTCCCGGCTGCACGCCCGCAACCGCTCGCACGCGGTGGCCTGTGCGGTGCAGTACAGCCTCATCTGACGCGCGCCCGCGGCGTACGACCCCCACGGTCCGCGCGCGGCGCGCGTGCGTCCCGGCTACCTGGACGAGCGCGAGTTGCCGAAGAGGATCCGGTAGGCGATCAGCAGCACCAGCGAGCCCGCGATCGCGGCGCCCCAGGTGGCCAGGTCGAAGAACTGGTTCTGGATGGGCCGGTCGAGGAACTTGGCCGAGAGCCACCCGCCGATGAAGGCGCCGGCGACCCCGATCAGGGTCGTCCCGATCAAGCCCCCCGGGTCGCGCCCGGGCAGCAGGACCTTGGCGATGCCTCCGGCCAGCAGCCCCAGGATGATCCAGCTGACGAACCCCATACCCACTCACTCCTCTAGCCTGCCTGCCCGCACCCGCCCTCGGTGTGCGCGCTCACCAGGAAGGACGCCGCGGGGGCCGAAATGGTTCTCACGCGCGGATCCGGCCGGTCCGCATGGGGAGGTCACGGAGGTGCGCGGACCCGAACCTTGAGCGGGCTATGCCGTCAAGTGGCCGGAAAGGCACAGTCGTCGGGCAGGCCGGGCACGGTGCAGCGCACCCGCCCCGGTCCCTCCCCGTCCCGCGCCCTCCGTCACGCAGCGAGGCCTCCATGACACTGCCCGATCCGTCCGGTCCGGCGATCATCACCCACGTGCTGGTGGGGTACAGCCCGGTGATGCTCGGCAAACTGGACGTCCTGCTCCCCGAGAACTCCGTCCTGGTCGTGGAGGAGCCCGCCGTCATCGCCGCGCGCCGCATCGACCGCCTGGCCGCCGCGCACCGCTGCGTGGCGGCGGTGCTCGCCGCGCCCAGCCAGGACGAGGAGCACCCGCAGCGGGTCGTCGCCGCGGTGCCCCGGCCCCCGGCCGTGCGCGCGGTCGTTCCGGTCGTGGAGTACGGCGTGGTGGCCGCCGCCGCCCTCGCCGAGGCGTGGGGGCTGCCCGGCGCGGGCCCGAAGGCCGCGCGGATCCTGCGGGACAAGGTCCTGCTGCGGGCCGCGGTGGACGGTACGGACCTGGACCAGCCCGCCTGGCAGCGGGCCCGCGGCCCCGAGGACGTGAGCGCCTTCCGCGCCCGCTTCGGCGGGGCGTGCGTGCTCAAGCCCGCGGGCCGCCAGGCCAGTCTCGGCGTACGACTGTTGGGACCGGACGACGACGGCGCCGCGGCCTGGGCACACACCACGACCGCCGACGAGCCGTCCCTGCACGCCGGTTACCCGGATTCCGCCCGCTATCTGGTGGAACAGCGCCTGTACGGACCCGAGGTGAGTGTCGAGGCGGTGGTGCACGAGGGCATCGTCGGCTTCACCAACATCACCGCCAAGATGGTCCAGGACTCGCGCCACCCCGTCGAGACCGGGCACACCGTGCCCGCCGCGCTGCCGGCGGCGCAGGCCGACGCGCTGCGCGGCGCGGTGGCGGTGCTGGTGTCGGCGACGGGCTTCCGTTCGGGCGTGCTCCACGCGGAGTGGATCCTCGACGACGGTCGCCCGCACCTGGTGGAGTGCGCGGCCCGGCTGCCCGGCGGCGGGATCACCGCCCTGATCGACCTGGCCTACGGGACGGACATCCTGTCCGCGCTGCTCGGGGTCCTGGACGGCAGCGCTCCGGCGCCGCAGCGCCCGCCCGTCCTGGGCGCGGCCGTACGGTTCCTGATCGCGCCCGTCGGCCCGGTGGCGGCGGTGGAGGGCGCCGAGGCCGCCCGGCGCGCCTTCGGGGTGGAGGAGGTGCACGTCGGGGTGGCGCCCGGCGACGTCGTCCTGGCCGTCACCAGTTCGTGGGAGCGGGCCGGCTATGTCATCGCCACCGGTACGGACGCGGCGGCGGCGGCCCGCAATGCCGAGGAGGCCGCCGCGCTGGTCTCGGTGCGCACGGCCGGGCCCGCGGGAGGTGCGCGGTGATGCGGATCTCGCTCTCGGACTACGTGCCGGCCACGGCGGCCGGCCGGACCTTCGCCCTGACCTCGCTGATCAACGCGATCGGCACCGGCCTGTTCCTCGCGGGCTCCACCATCTTCTTCATCCGCTCGGTGGGCCTGTCCCCCACCCAGATCGGCGCCGGCCTGGCCGTCTCCGGCTTCGTGGGCTTCCTGGCCACCGTCCCGATCGGCGCGCTCAGCGACCGGATCGGGGCCCGGCGGACGCTGATCGCGCTCCAGGTGTGGCGGGCCCTGTGGTTCGTGGCGCTGGCGTACGTCCACGGCTTCGTCGGCTTCCTGGTGGTGTCCTCCTGCCTCGCCGCCGCGGAGGGGGCGACGCAGCCGATGACGCAGGCGGTGGCGTCCGACACGACCGAGGAGTCCGACCGTACGCGGACGATGGCGATCGTCCGGACCGTGCGCAACATCGGCTTCTCGGTGGGCGCGCTGCTGGCGGCGCCGCTGCTGGCCGCCGACAGCATGTGGGCGTACCGGGGCATCGTGCTCGGCAACGCGGTGGCGTTCGTCGCCTCGGCGGTCATGCTGAGCAGGTTGCGGCTGGTCCGCTCCAGTGCGGCGCAGCGCAAGGTGGGTCCGCTGACGGCGATCCGGGGCTTCCGCGACTGGCGCTACCTCGGGCTGGCCGGGCTGGGCGGCGTGCTCAACCTGCACACGACGCTGCTGTCGGTGGGGCTGCCGCTGTGGGCGATGACGGCCACGGGGGTGCCGGCCGGTTTCGTGCCGGTGCTGATCCTGGTCAACACGGCGCTTTCGATCACGCTCCAGGTGCCGGTGTCGCGCGGTGCGGAGCGGCCCGGCGGGGCGACCCGCGCCCTGCGGCTGAGCGGCTTCGCACTCGCCGCGTGCTGTGCCGCCCTGGCGGCGGTGCACGGGCTCGCGCCGCTCCTGGCGGGGGCGCTGCTGCTGGCCGCGTGCGTCGCGCTGACCTTCGGGGAGATGTGGCACGCGGTCGGCAGTTGGGACCTGAGCTACGCGTTCGCGCCGGAGGACCGTCGCGGGACCTACCTGTCCGTCTTCAGCCTCGGCAGCGCGGGGCAGCGGATCGTGGGTCCGGCGCTGGTGACGGGCGTGGTGATCGGGACGGGAGCGGCCGGATGGGCCGCCCTGGGCGTCGTGTTCTGCCTGGCCTCGGTCCTCGTACCGCCGGTGACCCGGGCGCTGGAACGACAGCTGGAGCAGGCGCAGGAGCGGGAACGCAAGGAGCAGGGACAGAAGCAGGCAGCGAGCGAAGGGGCAGTGGCGTGAAGGATCTGCTGGTGGTCGGCGTCGGCACGATGGGGCGGCCGTACGTGGAGGCGGCGAGGCGGCTCGGGCACCGGGTCCGCGCGGTGGAGAACGCGGCGCTCATGGGCGGCCGCCCGGCCGAGGAGGACGTCTCCTACTACCCGGTGACGGGATCCCTGGACGAATCCTGGTTCGCCGGGGTGACGGCGGCGCTCGCCGACCGCGCCCCGGACGGGGTGCTCGCCTTCGCGGAGGCCAACGTGACCGCGGGCGCGCTGGCGCAGGAGCGGCTCGGACTGCCGGGTCCGTCCCTGCACGCCGCGGTGATCTCCCGCAACAAGGCCCTGCAACGCACCGGCTTCGGGGCGTACGGAGTGGCGCAGCCCGACTTCCTGCTGGCCCCGGACCTGCACGCGGCCCGGGAGTGGATGCAGGAGCGGCTGCCGGTGGTGGTCAAGCCGCTGTCCCTGGGCGGCAGCGAGGGCGTCGAGCTGGTCACGAGCGTCGCGGAGGCCGAGGAGATCGTGCTGCGGCGCGGCGGCGAGGGGAAGATCCTGGTCGAGGCCGCGGTGGCGGGGCCGGAGTACAGCTGGGAGGCGCTCGTCCACGAGGGCGAGGTGCTCTTCGCCAACGTGACGGAGAAGGAGACCACCGCCCCGCCGTACTTCGTGGAGCTCTCGCACCGCTGCGGGTACGCGTTCACCGATCCGGCGCAGGCGGCGCAGGTGGACGCCCTGACCGCGGGGGTGTTGCGGGGGCTGGGGATGCGGACGGGGCTGGTGCACCTGGAGTTCCGGGTGGGGCTGGACGGTCCGGTCCTGATGGAGGTGGCGGTCCGCACCCCCGGGGACTTCCTGGCCGAGGCGGTGAGCCTGACGTACGGCTTCGACCTGCACGAGGCGGTGGTGCGGCTCGCGCTCGGCGAGCCGCTCGGCGATCTGGTGCGCACCCGCCCGGTGGCGTACGCGGCGACGTACTTCCCCACCTGTGCGCCCGGCACGATCACGGAGGTCGACGGGCTCGCGGAGATCGCCGCGCACCCGGCGGTGGTCCGGGTCGGGCTGCGCAAGGGGGTGGGCGACCGGGTGGGCCCGCTCACCTCCTCCTCGCAGCGCCTCGGCCACATCCTGGTGAAGGCGGACTCGCCCGCCGCCCGCGAGGACGCCCTGAAGTTCCTGGCGGAGCGGCTGCGGATCACCGTACGGACCGACTGAGGCGCGCTGCCGGAGCCGCCGCGGGGAGGACCCGCCCCGCGGCGGCCGCGGTCAGGGCCGCGGGGTCAGGGCCGCGGGGTCAGGGTGACGGGCAGGTCGAACAGGTCGTTCTGGGTCACGATCGGCTTGTTGCGCAGCTCCTCGCGGGCCACCGCCAGGCTCAGTTCGGGGAAGCGCGCGTACAGGGCCGGGAGGGCCACCGCCGCTTCCAGCCGGGAGAGCGCGGCGCCGGGGCAGACGTGCGGGCCGTGGCCGAAGGAGATGTGCCGGTTCGGGGTGCGGGTGATGTCGAACGAGCCGGCGCTCTCGCCGTGTTGGGCCTCGTCGCGGCCGATGGCGCCGAAGGAGACGACCAGGCCCTCGCCCTTCGGCAGGAACGCGCCGCCCACCTCCACGTCCTCGGCGGCGAAGCGGATCAGGACGTGCGAGGTCGGGGTCGACCAGCGCAGGGTCTCCTCGATGACGTCCTCCCAGGACGCCTCGCCCTTCAGGACCAGGGCGCGCTGTTCGGGGTGGGTCTCCAGGGCGACGACCGCGTTGACGATCAGGCTGATGGTGGTCTCGTGGCCGGCCGCGACCATCAGCTGGAGGGTGTTGGTGATCTCCTCGGTGGTGAGGCGGTCACCGTCCTCGGAGGCGGCGATCAGCGCACTGGTCAGGTCGTCGCCGGGGTTCTGCCGCTTGGACTCCACGATCCGGCCGAACAGCGCGCCGAGGTCCGCCATCATCTGCGGGACCTCCTCGGGCAGGGTCTGCGTCGAGAAGAACTTCTCGAACAGCTCCTTCATCCGGGGGTGGTCGGCGGCGTCGACGCCCATCAGCCGGCTGACCACGTTCATCGGCAGCGGGTACGCGAAGTGTGCCTTGAGGTCGACGTTCTCCCCCGCGGGCAGCTCGGCGAGCCGGTCCAGCATCTCCGTGGTCAGCGCCTCGATGCCGGCGCGCAGCGTCTCCACCCGGCGCACGGTCAGCGCCTGCGCGACCAGGGTGCGCAGCCGGCGGTGCTCGTCGCCGTCGACGGTCAGCATGGAGCGGCCGGGGTTGACGAGCCCGATCAGCGGCCAGTCCAGGGGTATCTCACCGCGCTGCCAGGCGCCCCAGGCGTTGATGTCCTTGACGATGCGGGGGTCGGTGAGCAGCTTGCGGGCCTCGGCGTGGTGGGTGACCGCGTAACAGGCGACCCCGCCGGGCAGGACGACGCGGACCAGCGGGCCGGCGGCACGCAGGGCGGCGCTCTCGGCGTCGAGGTCGGCCACGAAGGGGTCCAGGGCGATGGCGGCGGAGCCGGTGTGGTCGATCGGGCACGTCATCTGGTGACTCCAAGGGCGGGGGTCGGGGTGTAGGTCACGGGCAGTGCGGACAGGCCGCGCAGCCAGGGCGAGGGGCGGCGGGCGAGCGCGGAGGCGGGGACCGCCAGGTCGACGTCGGGGAGCCGGTCGAGGAGGACCTCGATGCCGGTCCGCGCGATGACCTCGGCGACCTCCTGCGCGGGGAACGGGCAGCGGTGTTCGCCGTGCCCGAAGGAGAAGAAGGCGTTGTTGCCACCGGTCAGCGCCCCGGCGTCGGTGCGCACGTGCGGGTCGGAGTTGGCGGCGGCCAGCCCCAGCAGGACGAGGTCGCCGCCGGCGATCCGGCGGCCGCCGAGGTGGGTGTCGCGGGAGGTCCAGCGGCCCGCCACGTTCTGGGTGGGGGTGTCCTCCCACAGGACCTCGTTCATGGCCTCGCCGACGCTGTGCCGGCCGCCCGCGAGGGAGGCCGCGAAGCGGTCGTCGGTGAGCATGAGGCGCAGCGAGTTGCCGATCCAGTCGGCGGTGGGCTGGTGCCCGGCGGCCATCATGACCATGAGGTCCTGGGCGACCTCGTCCAGGGTGAAGCCGGACCGGTTGGCGAGCATCCGCGAGGCCACGTCCGGGCCGGGCGCGGCCGACTTGGCGGCGAGCAGCGCGTACATGGAGGCGCCGAGGTGCTGCTGTCCCGCCAGCGCGCCCTCACGGCCGTTGATCATGTCGTTCATGGCCGTGACGAGGCCGGGCCCCTCCTCGTCCGCGAAGCCGTAGATACGGGCGAGGACGCGCAGCGGCAGCAGCATGGCGTACTCGCCGACGATGTCGCACTCGCCCCTGCCGCAGAGTTCGTCGATCAGCTCGTCCGCGAACCGCTCGGCGTGGCCCTTGAGTTCGAAGGGGTCGATGGCCTCCAGCGCGTCGGAGATCACCGCCGCCCGGTCGCGGTGGCGCTCGCCGACGGTGTAGAGGATCGACGGCTGCTTGCGGCCGATCATCGGCAGCAGCGGCCAGTCGGCGGGGATCCGGTCCCACTGGTTCCACAGGTCGGAGTCGCGGGAGAAGAGCACCGGGTCGCTGGTGACCTGGTGCAGTTCGCGGTAGCCGAGGACCAGCCAGGCCGGTACGTCGCCGTCGAGGACGACCGGGGCGACGGCGCCGTGGTCGCGGCGCATCTCCCGGTACAGCTCGGCGGGGTCGGTCTGGAACCGGGGGCCACCCAGCGGTACGGGGCAGTGCTCGGGGGTGGTCACGGGGTGGGCTCCGGGGTCGTCGGCCGGTCGGCCGTCTGGGCGTGCTGGGTGTGCCGTTCGTGGCGGACGTGTTGGACGTGCCGGACGAGGGAGATGAGGACCTGCTTGCTGGACTCGCGCGAGCGGGCGTCGCAGAAGACCAGCGGGACGTGCGGCGGGAGGTCCAGGGCGCCCCGGATCTGTTCCGGGGTGTGCACGGGACCACCGAAGTCGTTGCAGGCCACCACGAAGGGCGTGCCGTGGTGTTCGAGCCTGTCGATGGCGTACCAGGAGTCGGCGAGCCGTCGGGTGTCGACGAGGACGACCGCCCCGAGGGTGCCGGAGAACAGCCGGTCCCACAGGAACCAGAAGCGCTCCTGGCCGGGGGCTCCGAAGAGGTAGAGCACGTTGTGTGCGTCGAGGGTGATCCGGCCGAAGTCGAAGGCGACGGTGGTGGCGGTCTTGGTGGCGACGGTGGTGGTGTCGTCGACCGCCTCGCCCGCCTTCGTCATCGTCTCCTCGGTGTTCAGCGGACGGATCTCGCTGACCGAGCGGACCATGGTGGTCTTGCCGACGCCGAAGCCGCCCACGACGACGATCTTGAGACCGTTGTCCGCGGTGCTGCTGAGGGCCTGCCGGGCCGGGCGGGGTTCGCGCTGGTCAGCGGGCTGATCAGAGATTGCGGAGTCCAACGAGCACCTGCTCCAGGATGTCGGGGTCGGGAAGGAGGTACGCCGAACGCGGGTGCCGGGCACTGATCTTGCCGGTGCCGAGCAGGTCGGCGAGCAGGATCCGCACGATCGACACCGGCAGGCCCAGCTCCGCGGCGATCTCGACGACCGCCGTCGGGTACTGGCACATCCGCAGGATGGCCGCGTGTTCCGACTGCATGCCGACGACCGGATCGCATTCGGCGACGACCAGCGTCACGAGGTCGAAGGCGTCCGAGCCGGAGCGGCTGCGGCCGCCCGTGAGGGTGTAGAGCCGGTCCGGGGTATCGTCCCGGCCCGGCCTGCTCCGGCTCATCCCCGCGGCCTGGCGATCAGGTGCTCACCGAGCTGTTCGACCAGTTCCGACATGTTGTGGCCGACGAGGCCCGCGTCCGCGTCCTCCGCGGCGACCAGCGCCAGGTGGGCGCCTTCGCCCGCCTCGACGATGAAGAGGATCCCGCCGTAGAACTCGGCCATCGCGGAGCGGACGCCGCCGCTGCCGTCGCCGAACTCGATGGACGCCCCGTGCGAGAGGCTCTGGATCCCGGCGGCGATCGCCGCGAGCTGGTCGGCCTGGTCGACGGACAGCTCCGGGGTGCGACAGAGCTTGAGGCCGTCCCGGGAGAGCACGAGGGCGTGGCGGGCGCCGGGGGTGCGTTCCAGGAGGCTCTCCAGGAGCCAGCCGAGCGTCTCGTCGGTGGTGGTGCCGGTCATCGCGTGTTGCCTTCCGGGTGCGGGGGGTTCGAGGCGTGCGGGGGCGCTGTGGGCGGCGCGGCCGCGGCGCCGCGCACGGCCTGGCGGAAGCTGCCGAAGCGGGCGGCGGAGCGGGAGGCGTCCGCGGGCGGGCGCGCGGCCGACGGGTCGCCGGCCCCCTCGGGGTGGGCGGCGGCCAGGGTCCGGCCGCGGCGCCGCTGCGGTAGTCCGCTCTCGCCGAGTGCGGGGTGCTCGCCGGTGTCCTCGGCGTCCGCCGCGCCGGCCGCGCCCCCGTCGGTACGGGTCGCGGGGCGCACGGGGTCGCCGGCGCCATCGGCACCGGCGCCGGTGCGTGCGGCGCCGTGGTCCGCGGCGGGTTCGGCCGTCGCGGCGCCCATGTCGGCGGTGCGGGGATCCGTACGTCCGGCGCCGGCCGGGGCGTCGGCCGCACCCACGGGGACGGGGACACCGCCCGCGGCGGCGGGGTTCTCCGAGGGACCCCGGCTGATCAGGTCCTGAGGGAGCATCATCAGCGCGCCGGTGCCACCGCGTGCCGACGGGCGGAAGGACACGGTCAGTCCGTGTTTGCGGGCGAGGCGGCCGACCACGGCCAGGCCGAGGCGGGTTCCGGAGAGCCCGGCCAGGTCCAGCGATTCGGCGGCCACGGCCTGCTGGGCGCGGCGCAGCTGTACCTCGCTCATCACCAGGCCGCTGTCCTCGACGGTGATGATGATCCCGGCCGGGACCTCCTCCACGTACACGTGGACCTCGGCGGTCGGCGGCGAGAAGTTGGCCGCGTTGTCGAGCAGTTCGGCGAGCGCGTGCATGACGCCCTCGGCGGCGTGCCCGGCGATGGCCGCGTCACTGGTGAAGTGCAGCCGCACCCGCTGGTAGCTGCCGATCCGGCCCATCGCGCCGCGCAGGATGGACTCCATGACGATCGGCCTGGCCCAGCGGCGGCCCGAACGGGCGCCGGTGAGCACCGCGATGGAGTCGGCCAGCCGGCCCGCCTGGGCGGTGCGGTGGTCGAGGTGCAGCAGGTCTCCGAGGACGTCCTCGTCGGCGTGCCGGTGTTCCATCTCCCGCAGGTCGGCGAGCATGCCGGTGGCCAGCGCCTGCATCCGGCCCGCCGCGTTGGCGGCGGCGGCCATGGCGGCGGCCCGGCCGGATTCGGCGCGGCGCAGCTCGTCCCCGAGGTGTTGGCGCGCGCTGAGATGGGAGGCCGTCAGCCGGTCCGCCTCGGCGGCTCCGGCGCGCACGAGCCGGTCCAGCTCAGCGGCGTGATCACTGGTCAGTTGCCGCCGCTCGGCGGTGCGGGCGGCCGCGTCACGGGCGGCCGCGGCGGTGAGCCGGGATATCTCGGCGTCCCGGGCGGACACGTCGGCGGCGAGGCCGGCGGTGCGTCGGCGCAGCAGTTGGGCCGTGCGCGTCGTCCAGGTGAGCCCGAAGGCGGCGATCCCGAGCAGCAGGACGCCGGTCACGGAGAACCAGGCGAGCGGGGTTTGGACGGTCGACGGGGCCGCGGCCACCGCCGCCGTGCAGAGCGCTCCGCCGACCGCTGCGGTGAGCAGCAGGGCGAGCGCGGAGGGGCGAAAGGGGGAGGGCGACGCCGTCATCAATCAAAGCCTCAAACCGGACAGAAATGGAAGAGAGGGTTCCTGTGGCAACGAGAGGCAACTATAGGAGAGTTGCTGATCGATTGAGAAAGTCCTTGATGAAGATTGGATCGCGACACGGTCATTTGGTAGGGATCTGAGGCGTTTTGTCGTCTCATTTTCACGTGCCAGCACCCCGCCACGCACCCTCGGCACACCCTCGGCACACCCTCGGCACACCCCGCGCGCGACGGCCGGAGCAAGATCATGTGACCTGGCATCAGGGCCGACCGCTCCCCCGACGGACTCCCCGCGGGGCAATGGCCCACTCCCACGGCAGCAGAATGGCCCTTCTGGACGGGACATGGGCCTCCTAGGATCGGACGGGTGACCAACAAAGTTGATTTCTACTTCGATCCCATCTGCCCCTTCGCCTGGATCACCTCCCGCTGGATCCTGGAGGTGGAGAAGCAGCGCGACCTGGACCTCAATTTCCGTGTCATGAGCCTGTCCGTGCTCAACGAGGGCAAGGAAGACCTGCCCGAGCGCTACCGCAGGCTGCTGGAGACCGGCTGGGGCCCCGTACGGGTCTGCATCGCCGCCGCCCAGGAGCACGGCGAAGGCGTACTGCGCGACCTGTACACCGCCCTCGGCACCCGGCTGCACAACCAGGACCGCTCGGCCACGGACGAGCTGATCCGCGAAGCCCTGGCCGAGGTCGGCCTGCCGGTGGAGCTGGCCGAGGCCGCCGAGCGCACCGAATACGACGACGCCCTGCGCAAGAGCCACCACGAGGGCATGGACCCGGTCGGCGAGGAGGTCGGCACGCCGACGATCCACATCGACGGCACCGCCTTCTTCGGACCGGTCCTGACCTCGATCCCGCGCGGCGAGGACGCCGTACGGGTCTTCGACGGGGTGCGACTGCTCGCCGGGTACTCCGACTTCTTCGAGCTCAAGCGCACCCGGACCGGCGGCCTCGACTTCAGCTGAGGCCGCTCCGCGGCCGGGGCGGACCTCCGGTCGGGTGGGACCTCCGACCGGGAAGCCCCGCGTTCACCGCGAGCCGGATCGCGGCCGGTCGCCCCCGCGGCGGCCGGCCGCCGCCGTGAGCGCGACACAGGCCGTGAAGACCAGGCCGGCGCCCCGCAGGCCCAGCCACAGGGTGAGCGCCCCGACGCCCACCACGGGCAGGGAGATCCCGCAGTAGGCGACGACGAACAGCGTGGAGATCGTGGCGCCCCGCTGCTCCGCGGGGGCCGCGGCCGATACGGTCGCCACCGCCGCGCGGAAGGCCATGCCCTGGCCGACCCCGGCGAGGGCGCCGCCCACCACGAGCAGCGGCAGCGATTCCACCGCCAGCGAGGCGGCGACCAGCGCCAGGCCGGCCACCAGCAGCAGCCGCCCGCGCGGTAGCGCGCGCTCCGCCTCCAGCCGGCCCGCGGCCCACTGGCCCACGGTGGAGGCCAGGAAGACCGAGAAGACGATGGCCCCCGCCACCGCGTGGTTGGTGACGTCGAGCGTCTGCGCGACGAAGGTGGGCGCCACCGCCGTGAACAGCCCGAGCAGGGCGAAGCCGGCGAAGGCGGCCGGCGCGCAGAGCGCGAACGCCGCCCGGGCCCCGGGTGGTACGCGCAGGCCCTGGGGATGCGGCCGGGCCCGCCGGTCGGGCCGCTCCACGGTCTCCGGCAGCAGCAGCACGACCACCGCCGCGGGCACGAGCAGGGCGAGGTGCACCAGGAAGGGCAGTGCGAGCGGGTGCGGGGCGTACTCGGCGAGCAGCCCGGCCACCAGCGGTCCGCAGCCGAGGCCGCCCATGTTGGCGGCGGTGGCGGCGAAGGCGGCCCGGGCCCGACCCTCGGGCGGGGCGAGCTCGATGACGGTGGCGGTCGCGGTGCCGCTGAGCAGCCCGGCCGCGAAGCCGGACAGCAGTCGCCCGGCGAAGAGCAGCGGCAGCCCGTCCTCGGACAGGAAGCAGACGGCGCTCGCCGCCGACAGCGCGAGCGCGGCCAGCAGGACGGGCCGCCGCCCGGCCCGGTCGGAGTAGTCCCCGGCGAGCAGCAGCACGGCCAGCACGCCGACCGCGTAGACGGCGAAGACGACGGTCACCACGAAGGTGGAGAAGCCGATCTCCTCGCGGTAGAGCCCGTAGAGCGGTGTCGGCAGCGTGGTGCCCATCATGCCGACCGCGAAGACGGCCGCGGCGGCCAGGTATCCGGGTCTGCGGCGCGGTGCGGCGGTGATCACCACCGCATCGTACGAGCGGGCCCGCGCCCCGCCCGGGAGCCCGGCCCGGCTCCGCGCGCCCCGGCGCGCGCCCGCCGCACATCCGGTGCACCTCCGCCGCGCACCCGCTGCGCACCCGCTGCGCGGATCGTCAACGATCTCCGCGCTCAGTGCACAACCACGGCGGCCGTTCCTCCCTAGGCTCGGGGAGCGGAGTGCGTGAGCGGTGGTGTTGGCATCGGGGGACGCAACACCACCCCTCGCGCACCCGACCCCGCGGCCCCGTCCCGGAGCTCCCGCAAGGTGTGACGGAATCCTGACGGCCGGCCGCCGACCCTGGTGCCGGGCGGGCGTCGGTGGTCGAATCGCCGGGTGAGCACTGAACAGCACGCACGGGATCCCGAGCGCCCGGACCCCGAGGGCCCCGACCCCGAGGGCCCCGATCCGGACGGCCAGGGCTCCCCCGTCGGCCGCCGCGTGGTCCTGGGGATGGTCGGCCTCGGGGCCGTGGGCCTGGCCGCCGCCCCCTTCCTCCAGCGCGGCTTCGAATCGGTCCTGGGGGCCACCGCCGACAAGGACCCCACCGGGATCACCTCCCTGCTGCCCAACGGCGGCGGCTTCCGCTACTACTCGGTGGCCTCCTCCGTCCCCCGGCGCGGCCCGCAGGACTACCGGCTCACCGTGGACGGCATGGTCGAGCGCCCGGCCACGTACACCCTGGACGACCTCGGTCGGCTCCCGCAGACCCGGGTCGTGCGCGACGTGCAGTGCGTGACGGGCTGGCGGGTCCCGAACACGCCCTTCGAAGGGGTGCCGCTGTACCGGCTGCTGGACGCGGCCGGCGTCAGCCCGCAGGCCCGGGCCATCCGCTTCACCTGCTTCGACGGCGCGTACACCGAGAGCCTGACCCTGCCGCAGGCCCGGCGCGACGACGTACTGGTGGCCCTGCGCATGCAGGACCAGCCCCTCGGCCACACCCACGGCGGTCCGGTCAGGCTCTACGCCGCCCCCATGTACTTCTACAAGTCGGCGAAGTGGCTCTCCGGCATCACGGTGACCCGGGACGTGGAACCGGGTTACTGGGAACGCCTCGGCTACGACGTCGACGCCTGGGTCGGAAAGTCGAACGGACGCGACGATGCCCCTACCGTCTGAGACCGCCGCGGCGACCGCCGCCCCGCGGGTGCGCCGGTTCGGCCGCTCCCAGCGCCTGGTGCACCGGGCCACCGGCGTCCTGATGGGCCTGTGCGTGGCCTCGGCCGCCTGCCTGTACCTCTCCCCGCTCGCCGAACTGGTCGGCCGCCGCCACCTCGTCGTCACCGTGCACGAGTGGTCCGGGCTGCTGCTCCCGGCGCCCTTCCTGCTGGGGCTGGCCTCGCGGGCCTTCCGCGGCGATCTGCGCCGGCTGGGCCGCTTCGGCCCGCACGACGGGGCGTGGCTGCGGGCGGCGCTGCGCCGGGACCGGTGGAGCCCGCGGCCCGCCGGCAAGTTCAACGCCGGACAGAAGGTGTACGCGAGCTGGCTGGCCGGAGCGGTCCTGGTGATGCTGGGGACCGGGCTGCTCATGTGGGTGACCGGCTTCGCACCGCTGCGCTGGCGGACGGCGGCGACCTTCGTCCACGACTGGCTGGCGCTCGCCCTGGGCGTGGTGCTCGCCGCTCACGTGGGCAAGGCGCTGGCCGATCCGGAGGCCCGGCGCGGCATGCGGACCGGCTCGGTGGACCGGGACTGGGCCGGGCGGGAACACCCGCTGTGGCGGATCCCGGACGGCCGGGAGGACTGAGCGGCAGGGGGCGGCCCCGCGCGGACCGCCCCCTCGGCCGCTCAGCCGCCGTCGCGGACGGCCACGATGCCGTTGAAGACGCCGACGTACGCCGTTCCGTCGGGGCCGATGGTGATGGGCGCCCAGTTGTTGTCGTACAGCGGTCCGGTACCGGTCAGTCGCCTCCAGCGGCGCTGGCCGGTGCGGAAGTCGACGGCGCTGAGGTACCAGGCGTCGATCCCCCAGGCGTTGGGCTCCTTCTCGTAGAAGTAGAGCAGCCCGTTGGCCGCGGAGAGCTTGGGCACGGTCGAGGGCGAGCGGATCCCGCTCTCCCACACGGTGTCGCAGCCGCTGCCGTCGGGCCGGACGTCGACCCGGCTGACGCCGCCGACGACGCTCTTGCCGAGCAGGAGCGTGGTGAGGTTCTCGTAGCCGTAGTTGTTCTCGACGACGAGGCTGTTGCCCCAACTGATCAGGGAGTTGTCGGTGGTGGAGGCGCCGGAGCGGAAGACCGGGACCTTGCAGACGAGCCGCCGGTCGGCCGGGACGCCCGCGCCCCGCCGGTAGACGAGGATGTTCATCCGGTCGTCGGCGTTGTCCGTGATGGCGACGTAGCCGTCGCCGAAGAGGTCCGGGGTGGTGCCCGAACCCTGGTTCACGGAACCGGGTTTGGTGCCCGTGCCGCGGTCGTAGGTCTGGCGCCACTGCACCTGCGGGGTGCCGTCGGCCGTGGCGCGGAAGCTGTAGAGCGCGTGGTCGGAGACGATCGACACGCCGTCCTCGGCGACGGAGAAGGAGTTCTGGATCTCCTCCCCCTCCAGCCGGACGGAGCGCAGGGCCCCGGTCGCCGGGTCGAGGGTGCCGACGCGGCCCTGCCGGGTGACCCACCAGATGCGGCCCTGCCAGTCGGGCATCACCGAGGTGAGCGGATCGCAGGTGCCGCTGGGCCGCAGGTTGGTCCAGCTCACGCAGTCGTGCGGGACCTGCCCGGTGAGGTCCCAGTCGTCGGCGACGGTGAACTTCCAGCTGCCGTCGGGGTTCTGGCCGTGCGCGAGGCGCAGGACGTGCTGGCGGGAGTCGGCCAGCACCGCCCGGTCCTGGTCGTCCAGGTAGAAGTACGCGCCGCCCGAGGTGTCCTTGAATATCTTCGAGAAGTCGAGCGAGGTGACCGCCTCGACCGTCGAGGAGCGCTGCGGGAGCGGGTACTCCGCGAGCGGGGCGAGCGAGCGGGGGTCGAGCAGTTTGACCTTGAAGCCGGAGAAGGTGCCGCAGACCGTGACCAGGCGCCCGCCCGCGTCGAAGGTGGCGGTGGCGCACTCGCCGCCGAGCGCGGCGATCTTCTCGCTGGTGACCCTGGGGTTCTTGCCGAGCGGACCGGACCAGGGATAGGTGGCGCTGCCCGCCGCGTCGGCGTGCATCCCGCTGCGCCCGTTGGGCGCGAGGAAGGGGTGCTGGGGCGGGGCCTGGCCGGGCACCGGTTCGGCCGTCGCGGGGCTGCCGTCATAGTGGCTGACCAGCCGGTGGCCGGGTGCCTGGGGTATCGCGTCGGCCCGCGCCGGGGAGATCCCGTACATCGCCACGACAACCGCGACGGCCGGAACCACCGCGCAGTTCAGCGCTCTTCGCACCATCCGGGCTTCCTCCTCTCTCGTGCGTCTCTCTTCCGTCGTGTCGACGGTGTGCCTGACATCACGCCGCGGCCAGACGGTAGATCGGGCGACCGGAGGAGTCCATGCACGGGCGGGATGATTCACCCGCGCGCGACGCCGGTCAGGGCCTGAGGTCGCCGACCACCTGCGCCGTGGCCGCGAGGCCGTTGTGGATGGTCGCGGCCATGCTGCTGCTCGCCAGGTAGAAGCCGAGCAGGACGCAGACCAGCGCGTGCGAGAACTTGAGGCCGCCACTGCGTACGAAGATCGACGCGAGGACGATGAGCAGGACGACCACGGAAAGCGAAATCACCATCGGGCACCTCCTTGTGCGCGGCGCCATGGTGGCGCAGCGGGCGGCGCCTTCGGGTGAAACGGGTGTCCGCCATACGGGTGTTGACCGTGTGTGACAGCGGTGGATCAGCGGTCGGCGTGCCTGCGGCCCGGATCCGCGGATCGTCAAGCGGCTCCGGTGCCCGGGGTCTTGCCGCGGGGGCGGGGGGCGTGCCATATATGTCTAGACCTTTGCGGCGTCGATCGCGGCCCCCACCCGCCCCGGCCCCACCCGGACGGCGCCGCACCGACACCCCGTGAGGACGCCCCCTTGCGCCGCCCCGCCTCCCCCACCGGAACGACCTCCCACGCCGCAACGGCCGCCCGCTGTCTGGCCGTCGCCGCCCTCACCGTCCTCACCGCCTGCGGCTCCCCCGACACCCGGCCACCCGCGTCGCCCTCCGGGCTCACCGCCCAGGCGGGGAGCGCCACTTCCGTGCACGTGATGTGGCAATCCGCCGACGCGCGGGACGGTGTGACGCGGTATCAGATACTCCAGGCAGGGGCCGTGGTCCGGGAGGTCCCGGCCGAGAAGACGATGGTGGACCTCACCGGCCTGACTCCGCGGACGGCGTACTCCTTCACCGTGCGGGCCGGGGACGCCGCCGGGAACCTCTCCGCCCCCAGCGCCGCGGCCACCGTCACCACCGGAGCCGCCAAGGCCGAGGACCACCGGCCGCCGACGACCCCGACGCGCGCGTCCGGCCACCCGGACGGCGCCCGCGCCGCCGTCCTGACCTGGGCCCCCGCCACCGACGACACGGGCGTGACGGCCTACGACGTCTACCAGGGCGGGGTGCGCATCCACACCGCCGGCGCCACGGAGACCAGCACCCGCCTGACGGGCCTACAGCCGGACACCGTCTACACCTTCACCGTGCGCGCCCGCGACGGCGCCGACAACTCCTCGCCCGACAGCCCGCCGGTGGACGTCACCACCGCCACCGCCACGGGCAAGGGCCCGAGCACGGCGCCCGCCGACTTCACCGCGACCGCTTCGCCCGGTTCCGTCGCCCTGTCCTGGAACCCGCCCGACACCGGGCAGCCCACCGCCGAGTACCAGCTCTACGTCAACGAGCAGCCCACGACCATCATCCAGTTCGGTACGGGCGCGGTGCCCGCGGGACGGGCCGAGTACCGGCTCAGCGTCGCCGAACCGGCCGGTACGCTCTGGTCCCTGAAGCTGCGCGCACGGCTGCCCGACGGCAACTGGGGGTCCTTCTCGGCGGAGCGCCGGGTCCCGCTCGCCTGAGCCCTCGCGGCCGCGCGGGCCCCCACGGCCGCGCGTGATCTTCCGCGATCTTCACCGAACGGCACTGCCACGAACGCGGATCGCGCACAATACTTGCGTGTTCGGTGAGTACTCGATCAACAGCGGTCAGTCCGGTCCGCCGGGCGGCGACCCTCGGCCAGACTCTGCCTCCGTGCCGGGGAACCTGCCGCCGGAGACGGCGGCGTTAGTGGGTCGGGAGCGCGAACTCGACCTCATGGAGTCGCTGTTGCGCGAGCACCGGTTGACCACCCTGACCGGCGTCGGAGGTGTCGGCAAGTCCCGGCTGGCCCTGCGCGCCCTGCACGCCCTGCCCCCGGGACACCGCGACGGCGTCTGGTGGGTGGAGCTGTCGCCCCTGCGCGATCCGGAGCTGCTCACCTCCACCGTCGCCCACACCCTGGGGCTCTCCGACCACTCCGCGCGCTCCCCCGACGAGGAGCTCTGCGCCTGGATGGCGGACAAGGAGCTGCTCCTGGTCCTCGACACCGCCGAACACCTGGTGGCCGCCTGCCGCCACCTGGTGGGCGAACTCCTCCAGTCCGCCCCGGGCCTCACCGTGCTGGTCACCTCCCGCGAACCGCTGGGCTCCCCCGGCGAGATGCTGGTCGAGGTCCGCCCGCTGCCCGCCGAGGGACCCGACAGCGACGCCCTCGCGCTCTTCCGCCAACGCGCCCTGGCCGCCGCGCCGGAGACCGCGGCCGCCTTCGCCGATCCCCGGCGCGCGGCCATCGCCGCCGAGGTCTGCCGCCGCCTGGACGGGATTCCGCTCGCCCTCGAACTCGCCGGCGCCCGGCTGCGGTTGTGGAGCCTGGAGGAGATGGCCCAGCGCCTGGACGCGCGGTTCGACGTGCTGTCCGACCCCCTGACCGCACTCCCACCGCGGCACCGGACCATGCGGACGGCGATCGGCTGGAGCCACGAGCTGTGCGCGCCGGTGGAGCGGCTGCTGTGGGCACGGCTGTCGGTCTTCGCCGGGGACTTCGACCTGACGGCCGCCCGCGCGGTGTGCTCGGGCGGGCCGCTGCCGCCGGCCCGGGTGGAGCGGGTACTGGACGCACTGGTCGCGAAGTCGGTGGTGCGGCGCACCGAGGAGCGGGGCAGCGGGGCCCGCTACCGGATGCTGGACACGATCCGCGAGTACGGGCACGACTGGCTGATCGAGCTCGACGAGGTGCGCACGCTCGCCGACCGGCACGCCCACTGGTACGCGGCCCTCGCCCGAGCCGCCGACGCGGGCTGGCTCGGCCCGGGCCAGGTCGACTGGTACCGCAGGATGACCGCCGAACACGCACAGCTGCGCACCGCCCTGGAGCACCTGCTGGGCACCGACCGGACGACGGCCCTGGAGATGGCCGGGGCGCTGTGGTTCTTCTGGTTCTCCTGCGGGCACACGCACGAGGGCCGCGGCTTCCTGGAGCGGGCGCTCCAGGGGGCCCCGAGGGCCGGGACGGCGCACTTCCAGGCGCTCTGGGCGCTCGGGCTCACCGCCATGCTCCAGGGGGAGATGCCCACCGCCCGGGCGCTGGGCGCGCAGTGCGTCGAGGCGGCCGTCCACCTGGCGGACCCCGAACCGGAGCTGCGGGGCGCGTACCTGCTCTCGGTGTCCCTGCTGATGCCCGGGGATCCGCAGCGGGCGCTGGAGCTGGCCGGTCCGCGGGCCCGGGCCGGGCACGGCGGGCGCACCAGCGGCCCGGGCTGGCTGCTGTGCCGGCTGTCGGCCTCGTACGCGCTGTGCGACCTGGGCAGGTTCGAGGAGGCGGCCGAGGAGGCCCGGGGGCTGGGCGAGGCCTGTGCGGAGCTGGGCGACCGCTGGCTGCGCGCCTACGCCGACTACGTGCTGGCGGTGGCGGCGCTCGGGCTCGGCCACCACGGGGAGGCGGCCCGGCACGTGCGGGCGATGCTCTCGGGCAAGCGGCTGCTGGGCGACCGGCTGGGGATCGCGCTGGGCCTGGACGTGCTGGCGGCCGCGGTGGCGGGGCTGGGCGACGGGGAACTGGCGGCGCGGCTGCTGGGCACCGGCCAGGCGTGGTGGCGGACGGTCGGCCACCCCCAGATGGGCGGCTCGCCCTCGCTGCTGGCCCTGCGGGACGAGGGCGAACGGCGCGCGCGGGCGGCGATCGGGGACGAGGCCTACGAGGTCGCCTTCCGCGGCGGCGCGGCGGCGCCCACCGGCTGAGCGCCGACGCCCCCCGAGCGGGCATCGGCGGCCCGGCGGCGGGCGCGGGCGGATCGCGCGGGCGTCAGTACGGCAGGGGCCGGCCGGACGGGGTGCGCAGGTCGAGGTCGCGGGGGGCGGGCTTCGGGACGGGCTTGCGGATCAGCTGCTGGCGCATGCTGCCTCCTCGCTCAGACCAGGGCCGGTCGGCGGGGAGCCACCGTACGGCCGTCGGGGAGCAGTTCACCGGTGTCGTCGAAGACCACGGCGCCATTGCACAGCAGGCTCCAGCCCTGTTCGGGGTGGAAGGCGACCGTGCGTGCGGCGTCGTGATCGGCGCTGTCAGCGGTCGGGCAGGGGGGCTGGTGGGAGCACATGGCGCACCTCATCGCAGGGTGGGGCGGGAGGGCCGATGGTCAACCGGTCGATTCCGCGATCCACGGTGGCGAGGAGTATTACCGATCACCGCCCCCGGACGGAACCCATATTCGAGGTCCAGTTCAGGATGTGTATGCCCGATTACGATGCGCTCATGCCCGTTATCCGGATCCTGCGCCGCACGCCGCTGCCCGCCGCGGAGGCGTGGCGCAGGCTCACCGACTGGGAACGCCATGGTGCGCGGGTGCCGCTGACCCGGACCGTGATCACGACGCCGCCGCCGACGCGCGTCGGAACCCGCTTCACGGCCCGCACGGGTGTGGCCGGGGTCACATTCGACGACCCCATGGAAGTGACGCTCTGGCGGCCCCCGACGGAGGGCGGCGCGGGCACCGTCCGACTGGAGAAGCTGGGCGGCGTGGTGCGGGGCTGGGCGGAGATCGAGGTCCGCCCGCTGCCGACGGGCGGCGCGGAGGTCCGTTGGCACGAGGAACTGCGCCTGCGGGCCGCGCCCCGCCTGCTCGACGCGGCGGTCGCCGCGGCCGGCCGCCACCTCTTCGGGCGCGTGATCGATTCCCTGCTGCGGGACGGGTCCCGCAGCAGGGGCGACGGGTCTGCGGCGCAGTACGGGCCCTAGCGGATCGGCATGTCCGAGAGGGTCCGGGCGATCACCAGGCGCTGGATCTCGCTCGTGCCTTCGAAGATCGTGTAGATCGCGCTGTCCCGGTGCATCCGCTCCACCGGGTACTCGCGGGTGAAGCCGTTGCCGCCGAGGATCTGCACGGCCTGCGCGGTGACCTTCTTGGCGACCTCGCTCGCGAAGAGCTTCGACATCGAGCCCTCCGCCGAGGTGAAGGGCTTGCCGGCGACCGCCATCCAGGACGCCCGCCACACCAGCAGCCGGGCCGCGTCGATGGAGGTGCGCATGTCGGCGAGCTGGAAGGCCACGCCCTGGTTGTCGATGATCGGGCGGCCGAACTGGGTACGGGTCTTCGCGTAGTCCAGGGCCACCTCGTACGCCGCCCGCGCCGTGCCGACCGCCATCGCGCCGACGGCGGGCCGGGAGGCCTCGAAGGTGGCCATGGCCGCGTTCTTCACGCGCTCCCCGCCGCCGCTGCGGGCCCGCTCGTGGGCCCGGGCGAGCCGCTCGTCCAGCTTCTCCTTGCCGCCGAGCAGGCAGGAGCCGGGGATCCGGACGTCCTCCAGCACCACCTCGGCGGTGTGCGAGGCGCGGATGCCGTGCTTCTTGAACTTCTGGCCCTGGGACAGGCCCGGGGTGTTCGGCGGCACGATGAAGGAGGCGTGCCCCTTGGTACCGAGCTCCGGGTCGACCACGGCGACGACGATGTGGACGTTGGCGATGCCGCCGTTGGTCGCCCAGGTCTTGGTGCCGTTCAGCACCCACTCGTCCTTGGCCTGGTCGTAGACGGCCCGGGTGCGCATGGAGCCGACGTCGGAGCCGGCGTCCGGCTCGGAGGAGCAGAAGGCGGCGACCTTCACGTCGTCCGGGGTGCCGTACATCTGGGGTATCCAGGTGCCGATCTGCTCCTCGGTGCCGTTGGCCACGACGCCGATGGCGGCGAGCCCGGTGCCGACGATCGACAGGGCGATGCCCGCGTCGCCCCAGAACAGCTCCTCCATGGCCATCGGGATGCCGAGGCCGGTCGGGTCGAAGAACTGCTGTGCGTAGAAGTCGAGGGAGTAGATGCCGACCTTCGCGGCCTCCTGGATGACGGGCCAGGGAGTCTCTTCGCGCTCGTCCCATTCCGCGGCGGCGGGCCGGATCACGTCGGCGGCGAAGCCGTGGATCCAGTCGCGCACCTGCTTCTGGTCCTCGTTGAGATCCATGGTGAACTCCGCCATGTCGTCCCCTCCAGCTGTGCTTGTCGAGCCCATGACGTTACTCGCGGTAACATCGAACAGTGAGCACAGTGTGTTACTGACGGGTAGCCACTGTCAACCGGGAGCCGCCGTCCACCACCGCCGCCGATTCGGCCGATCGGGTGTGCGGGGTGTTACGTTGCGTGGGCGTCGAGCACATCGCAAGGGCGGGGAGAGAAACACGTCATGGAGAGCACGCGGCAGGCCGGCCCGGCAGGCGGCCAACAAGGATCGTCCGAGCACCGGCGGCGGGAGCTGCTCGAAGCGGCCGACCGCGTCGTCCTGAGGGACGGTCCCCGGGCCTCCATGAACGCCATCGCGGCCGAGGCGGGCATCACCAAGCCCATCCTCTACCGGCACTTCGGCGACAAGGCGGGCCTCTACCAGGCCCTCGCCGTCCGGCACACCGACGCGCTCCTGGACTCCCTGCGCGCCGCGCTGGACGCACCGGCCGAGCGCCGGCGCCGGGTCGAGGCCACCCTCGACACCTACCTCGCCGCCATCGAGGCGCGCCCGCAGGTCTACCGGTTCCTGATGCACCCGGCCGAGGACCCGCAGAACGCCGAGCGCGGTTTCGACGTCGGCCTGCACTCGGCGCCGCTGCTGCGCCGCCTCGGCGAGGAGCTGGCCGAGGTGATCGCGGAGCGGGTGGACCTGGGCCCCGGCGGGGACCGGCTGGCGCGGGTGTGGGGCCACGGGATCGTCGGCATGATGCACGCGGCCGGCGACTGGTGGCTCGGCGAGCGGCCCTGCAACCGGGCCGAGTTGGTCAGCGACCTGGTCGACCTGCTCTGGGGCCGGCTGGCGACCGCGGGCAACCGCCCGGACGGCCCCGGCTTCTGACGAACCCGCGGCGCGGGGGCCCGTACCCCCGGCGGGCGCTCAGGCGCTCAGGAGGCGGGAGCGGACCAGGGCGCCCGGCGGATCGCGCGGCGCAGGCGGCGCAGCCGCAGGCCGGTCACCCGGTCCGCGTACACGCCGCCCTCCAGGTGGTCGCACTCGTGCTGGAGGCAGCGGGCGAAGAACCCGGTGCCGGAGATCCGCACCGGCGCGCCGTCCGAGGTGACCCCCTCGACCACCGCGTGGTCGAAACGGACCGTCCCGGCCTCCAGGCCGGGCAGCGACAGGCAGCCCTCGGGGCCGACCAGCTCCAGGCCGTCGGCCTCGACGAGGCGCGGGTTCACCACGTGGCCGACGTGGCGCACGTCCTCGTCGTCGGGGCAGTCGTAGACGAAGACCCGCAGGTTCACGCCGATCTGGTTCGCGGCCAGGCCCACGCCCTCCGCGGCGTACATCGTGGCGAACATGTCCTCGATGAGCCGGTCGAGGGCCGGACCGAAGTCGGTGACCTCCGCGCAGGCGGAGTGGAGCACCGGATCGCCGAGCAGGCTCATGGTGCGGACGAGGCCTGAATTGCCGGGGATCGGACGCTGTCGCATGGCGATAAGGGTACGCGGAGCGACTATATGAGCGATTCAGTGGGCGCCGCGGTCAGGGCTCCCACCGGTTCTGGATAGGCTGGGGCCGACCGACGCAAGGAGGACGAGGGACGATGGCAGGCAACACAGAGCCGCTTTCGCCGCGGGCCAAGCTGGCCGTGACGGCGGGCAAGGCCGCGGCGGCGGTGTCGCGGGCCGCGGGACGCGGAAGCGGATCGGTGATCGGAGGCAAGGTCGCGCTCAGGCTCGATCCCGATCTTCTCGGCGCGCTGGCACAGCATCTCGATGTCGTCCTCGTGTCGGCAACGAACGGCAAGACGACGACGACCCGGCTGATCGCGGAGGCCCTGCGCGCCAGCGGGCCCGTGGTGTCCAACGCGCTGGGCGCCAACATGCCCGCGGGCATCACGTCGGCGCTGGCCGGCGGCAGCGACGCCAAGTACGGCGTGATCGAGGTCGACGAGAAGTACCTCGCGGGCGTGGCCCGGGACGTGACGCCGAAGGTGATCGCGCTCCTGAACCTCAGCCGCGACCAGCTGGACCGCGCCGCGGAGACCCGCATGCTCGCGGAGAAGTGGCGCGAGGGGCTCCAGGGCTCCAAGGCGGTCATCGTCGCGAACTGCGACGACCCCCTGATCGTCTGGTCCGCCTCCTCGTCGCAGAACGTGGTGTGGGTCGCGGCCGGCCAGGAGTGGAAGGACGACGCCTGGTCGTGCCCCTCCTGCGGCGGCGTCATGCAGCGCCCGGGCGACGACTGGTTCTGCGGCGAGTGCGGCTTCCGCCGCCCCAGCCCGACCTGGGTGCTCAGCGGCGACCACGTGATCGACCCGCACGGCAGCGCCTGGCCGATCCACCTCCAGCTGCCGGGCCGCGCCAACAAGGCGAACGCCGCCACCTCGGCCGCCGTCGCCGCCGTCTTCGGGGTTCCCCCGCAGGTGGCCCTGGAGCGCATGTACCAGGTGCAGGCCGTGGCCGGCCGCTACGACGTGGTCTCCTTCCAGGGCCGCGAGCTGCGCCTGCTGCTCGCGAAGAACCCCGCGGGTTGGCTCGAAACGTTTTCCCTGATCGACCCGCCGCCCACGCCGGTGATCCTTTCGGTCAACGCGCGCGGCGCCGACGGCACCGACACCTCCTGGCTGTGGGACGTGGACTACCCGCGCCTCGCCGGTCATCCGATCTTCGTGATCGGTGACCGCAAGCTCGACCTCGCGGTCCGCCTGGAAGTCGCGGGTCTGGACTTCCGCGTCTGCGAGACCCTCGACGAGGCCGTGCAGCTGGCGCCGCCCGGCCAGATCGAGCTGATCGCCAACTACACCGCCTTCCAGGACGTGCGCCGCCGCGTCGGCAACTAGTACCCATAAAGGACAAGAGCATGAGCGACAACAGCCTGCGTCTGGTGTGGGTCTACCCCGACCTGCTCAGCACGTACGGAGACCAGGGCAACGCCCTGGTCGTGGAGCGCCGGGCGCGCCTGCGCGGTCTGGACGTCCAGCGCGTCGACGTCCGCAGCGACCAGCCGATCCCGACCTCGGGCGACATCTACCTCATCGGCGGCGGCGAGGACCGGCCCCAGCGACTGGCCGCCGAGCGGCTGGTGCGCGACGGCGGTCTGGAGCGCGCCGTCTCGAACGGGGCGATCGTCTTCTCCGTCTGCGCCGGCTACCAGATCCTCGGCCAGGAGTTCGTCAACGACATGGGCGAGCGCCAGCAGGGCCTCGGCCTGCTGGACGTGGTCACCGTGCGCGGCGAGGGCGAGCGCTGCGTGGGCGACGTCCTCGGCGACATCGACCCGCGGCTCGGCCTGCCGCAGCTGACGGGCTTCGAGAACCACCAGGGCGTCACGCACCTCGGTCCGACCGCCCGCCCGTTCGCCCGCGTCACCATGGGCCGCGGCAACGGCACGGGCGACGGCACGGAGGGCGCGTACAACGACACCGTGTTCGGCACCTACATGCACGGCCCGGTGATGGCCCGCAACCCGCTGATCGCGGACCTGCTGCTGAAGCTGGCCCTCGACGTGAACGCGCTGCCGCCGGTCGACGACCGGTGGTACGAGGCGCTGCGCGCGGAGCGCATCGCCTCGGCGACGCAGCCCGCCTAGGCCGTCCGACCCGGCGCGCCACCACCCCGTCCGGCCCGGATTCCCCTTGGGGGATCCGGGCCGACGTGCGTTCGTACGACTGATCTGACCAGCATGTGGAGGATGGTTCAGTCCGGCCGGGATCCGCTTGTAGGGTGGCGGTAGTTCCAACCGGACGACGTGGTCCGGTCATCGGCCCACGTTGCAAAGGTCCTGCCTGCCATGCGTATTGGTGTGCTCACTTCCGGAGGCGACTGCCCCGGCCTGAATGCCGTCATCCGCTCCGTCGTACACCGCGCCGTCGTCGACCACGGCGACGAGGTCATCGGTTTCCTCGACGGCTGGAAGGGCCTCCTGGAGGGCGACTACCGCAAGCTGGACCTGGACGCCGTGAGCGGCATCCTGGCCCGCGGCGGCACCATCCTCGGCTCCTCCCGGGTCCAGCCCGCGCACCTGCGCGGCGGGGTCGAGACGGCCCGCGGCCACGTCGCGGACCTCGGACTCGACGCGATCATCCCGATCGGCGGCGAGGGCACGCTGAAGGCGGCCCACCTGCTCTCGGAGGCCGGGCTGCCGATCGTCGGCGTACCGAAGACCATCGACAACGACATCTCCTCGACCGACGTCACCTTCGGCTTCGACACGGCCGTGGGGGTGGCCACCGAGGCCCTCGACCGGCTCAAGACCACCGCCGAATCGCACCAGCGCGTGATGGTGGTCGAGGTCATGGGCCGGCACACCGGCTGGATCGCGCTGCACTCCGGCATGGCCGCGGGCGCCCACGCGATCGTCGTGCCGGAGCGGCCCTTCGACATCGACGAGTTGACGGCCATCGTCGGCGAGCGGTTCTCGGCGGGCAAGCGGTTCGCGATCGTCGTGGTCGCCGAGGGCGCCAAGCCCGCGGAGGGCTCCTCCATGTCCTTCGAGCAGGGCGGCACCGACATCTACGGCCACGAGCGCTTCGCCGGGATCGGCAACCGGCTCGCGGTCGAGCTGGAGGACCGCCTCGGCAAGGAGGCCCGTCCGGTGATCCTGGGCCACGTCCAGCGCGGCGGCACGCCGACGGCGTACGACCGGGTGCTCGCCACCCGCTTCGGCTGGCACGCGGTGGAGGCCGCCCACCGGGGCGAGTTCGGCATGCTGACGGCCCTGCGCGGCACCGACATCGTGATGGTCCCGCTGGGCGAGGCCACCCAGACGCTCAAGACGGTCCCGGCCGAGCGGTACGCGGAGGCGGAGACCGTTCTGTGATCTTTCCCCCCTTCTGACCCCGCCCCCGGACGCAGCTGCGACCGGGGGCGGCATTACTGTGGTGGGGCACCGCAGGTCAAGGGAGTACACGCATGAACCTTCTCGCGCACGACGGCATGGATATGGGTGGCCTGCCGCCGTTCACCCTCGGGCGCGGGCTGGAGTTCTCGTTCGACGCGTTCTTCCTGTTCGGCTCGCTGATCGGGCTCGGCCTCTACCTGTGGGGCGTGTTGCGCCTGCGCGGGCGCGGCGACGCCTGGCCCGTGAGCCGGACGGTGGCCTTCACCATCGGCGTGCTCACCGTGATGCTGGTGATGTGCACCAAGCTGAACGACTACGGCATGGTCATGTTCAGCGTGCACATGGTCCAGCACATGGTCATCAGCATGCTGACCCCGATCCTGCTGCTGCTCGGTGCGCCGGTCACGCTCGCCCTGCGCGCGCTGGCGCCCGCGGCCCGCGGCCACAAGGGCCCGCGCGAGCTGCTGCTGATGCTCCTGCACAGCCGCTACATGAAGGTGATCACCCACCCGGTCTTCACCATCCCCATGTTCATCGCCAGCCTCTACGGCCTGTACTTCACCCCGCTCTTCGACTTCCTGATGGAGTCCAAGGCCGGGCACATCGCGATGATGGTGCACTTCCTCGCCGTCGGTCTGATCTTCTTCTGGCCGATCATGGGCGTGGACCCGGGCCCGCACCGCCCCGGATACGTGATGCGGATGCTGGAACTCTTCGCCGGCATGCCCTTCCACGCCTTCTTCGGCATCGCGCTGATGATGGCCAGCGAGCCGATGATCAAGACGTACTCCAGCCCGTCCGCGAGCCTCGGCATCGACCCGCTGCTCGATCAGCAGTGGGGCGGCGGCATCGCCTGGGCGTTCAGCGAGATCCCCTCGGTGCTGGTCCTGATCGCGCTGGTCTTCCAGTGGTACCACTCCGAGCAGCGGGCCGCGAAGCGCTCCGACCGCGCGGCCGACCGGGACGGCGACAAGGAGCTGGCGGCGTACAACGCATATCTGGCCTCCCTCCAAGCGCGTGGACAGTAGCGCCGGGGCCCCCGGGCGCGCCACCATGGGGCATGACCGGATCTGTGAAGGCGATGGCCGTCATGACCTGTGCCGCGCTGGTGGCGGTGGCGGGGTACTCGGTGGCCCTCGGCAGTAATGGGTGGCTGTGGTTCGGCTGGGTCCTGCTGGGACTGCTCACAGCCGCGATGGCCGTCTCGCGCAACACCTGAGCCGTCCCGTCAGCGGGCTGCCGCGCACCCGCCTCTGCCGTCCGGCAGCTGACTGTCCGTAGGATGGCGGTCACCGCAGGACGTCGACGGGAGCGGCCGCATGTTCTACCACCTGCTCAAGCACGTGCTCCTCGGACCCCTGCTGCGCCTGTTGTTCCGGCCGCGGATCGAGGGCATGGAACACATTCCGTCCGAGGGCGCCGCCATCGTGGCGGGCAACCACCTGTCCTTCTCGGACCACTTCCTGATGCCCGCCGTCCTGGGGCGCCGGATCACCTTCCTCGCGAAGGCCGAGTACTTCACCGGCCCCGGCCTCAAGGGGCGGCTCACCGCCGCCTTCTTCCGCAGCGCGGGCCAGATCCCGGTCGACCGCACCGGCAAGGACGCGGGCAAGGCGGCCCTGCGCGAGGGGCTGGGGGTACTGGCCAAGGGCGAGCTGCTGGGCATCTACCCGGAGGGCACCCGTTCGCACGACGGGCGGCTCTACAAGGGGAAGGTGGGCGTGGCCGCGATGGCGCTCGGCGCGGGGGTGCCCGTGGTCCCCTGCGCGATGGTCGGCACCTTCGAGATCCAGCCGCCGGGACAGAAGATCCCCAAGATCCGACGGGTGACGATCCGCTTCGGCGCGCCGCTGGAGTTCAGCCGGTACGCCGGGATGGAGAACGAGCGCGTCGTGCTGCGCGCCGTCACCGACGAGATCATGTACGCCGTCCTCGGCCTGTCCGGTCAGGAGTACGTCGACCGGTACGCCGCCGAGGTCAAGGCCGAGGCGGAGGAGGCGCGGAAGAAGGCCCGGCGCACGGGGCGCTGAGCCTTCTCCACCGATCGCGGTCCGTCCGATCAGCCCGGGGGCGGACCGGACGGACCGCTCGTCCTCAACGGACGGCCGGGAGCTCCTCCAGCGCCGGCAGGTCGGACGCCGCGCTCTTGGCGAGCGACTTCGCGGCGGCCGGGGCCGGGGCGACGGGAGTGGCGTGCGGACCGCACTTCACGTCCTTCGCGTCGACCTTGCCGGTGAGCAGGTAGGCGTCCACCCGGGTGTTGATGCAGGGGTTCACCAGGCTGGTGACACCGTGCGAGCCCGCGTTCTGCTCGGTGATCAGGCGCGAGCCGGCGAGCCGACGGTGCAGCGAGACCGCACCCTCGTACGGCGTGGCCGCGTCCCGCTCCGACTGGACGATCAGCACCGGCGGCAGCCCGCGCTTGGCACCGACCTCGATCGGGGTGGACTGCTTGGCCTTCCAGGTCGCGCACGGGAGGTTCATCCACGCGTTGGACCAGGTCAGGAAGGGGTACTTCTCGTGCAGCTTGCTGTTGTCGCGGTCCCACTTGGCCCAGCTGGTGGGCCACTTGGCGTCCGCGCACTCGACGGCGGTGTAGACGGCGTTGCCGTTCTCCGCCGTCGCGTTGCCCTTGGTGTCGGACATGTCCGGGGCGATCGCGTCGACGAGCGCCTGCGTGTCACCGGCGACGTAGGCCGCGAAGGTCGTCGCGACCGGCACCCACGAGGAGTCGTAGTACGGGGCGCTCTGGAAGAAGCCGATCAGCTCCGCGGGACCGACGACCCCACCGATCGGGTTGGCCTTGGCCTTGGCGCGCAGCGCCTCGTACTGGGCCTGGACCTTGGCGCGGGTGTCACCGAGGTGGAAGGACGCGTCGTTCTTCGCGACCCAGTCCTGCCAGTCGTTCCAGCGGCCCTGGAAGGCCACGTCCTGCCCGAGGTTGGCCTCGTACCAGATGTTGTCCTGGTCCGGGTTGACCACGGAGTCGACGATCATGCGGCGCACGTGGGTCGGGAAGAGGGTCGCGTAGACCCCGCCCAGGTAGGTGCCGTAGGAGACGCCGAGGTAGTTCAGCTTCTTCTCGCCGAGGGCGGCGCGGATGACGTCGAGGTCGCGCGCGGTGTTCGGCGTGGTCATCTGCGGCAGCATCTCGCCGCTGCGCGCCTTGCAGCCGTCCGCGTACTCGGCGGCCAGCTTGCGCTGCGCGTTCTTGTCGGCGACCGAGTCGGGGACCGGGTCGGCCTTGGGGGCCTTGACGAACTCCTGCGGGTCGATGCAGGAGATCGGCGCGGAGTGGCCGACGCCGCGGGGGTCGAAGCCCACGAAGTCGTACGCCTTGGAGGTGTTGACCCACAGCGGGCTCTTGGTCGTGACACGGCGCGGGAAGCGCATGCCGGAGCCGCCGGGACCACCGGGGTTGTAGATCAGGGCGCCCTGGCGCTCCTGCGGGGTGCCCGTGCTGCCGATCCGGTCGACCGCGAGGTCGATGGTCTTGCCGAACGGCTTGGCGTAGTCGAGCGGGACCTTGACGTAGCCGCACTGGATCGGGGCTTCGAAGCCCCAGTCGGCCGGACAGGCCTTCCAGTCGATCCCGGCGTGCGCCGCGCGGGCGGCGGCGATCTCGACGCCCACCGACTCCGGGACCCCGTAGGACCGGCTGTCGGAGGCGGCGGCGGGTGTGGCCATGACGAGGCCGGCCGTGAGCGTACCGGCGATCAGAGCGGCAGCGCTCCCCAGCGCTGCGTTGCGTATCACGTGGTTGTTCCCCCTGCGTCAGGTGCCGCCGTGGGCGGCCGACTTCGGACGACGTGCAGGGGGATCTTCGCGCCTGACCTATACGCGACAACAGAGCGCGGTCGGGTTCTTTGCCAACCCGATATCCGGATTGAGGTGTACCGCTGAGCGGGGTCCCGGTTCGTCCCGGCTTCGACGCACGCGATCCGCGCTCACGGGGCGTAGGTGCGCAGCGCCCCGTCCAACACCCCGCGCAGCGCCAGCGCGTCCGCCGCCAGGGCCGTGACCAGCACCGCGGGGCCGGCCAGCGGGGTGACGGCGGCCAGCCCGCCGAGCATCGCGGCGGCGGGCGGGTCCGCCGCGAAGGCCGGGTCGACGATCAGGAGTTGGCCCAGCGCCCGGTGGCCGGCGAGCCCGGCCGGGCCGTCCCAGCCGTCCGGGGCGCCGGGGCCGCAGGCGAGCTCCTGGTCCAGCAGGGGCAGCCCGCAGCGGTGGACGGTGAGCCTGCTGCGCAGCAGGCCCGGCGCCTCGCCGGTGCGTCCGAGCACCTGTTCCTCGCGCAGCACCAGCCGGGCGGTGGCCGCCAGTTCGACCCGGGTGCGCACCCACAGGTCACTGCCCGCGACCGAGACCAGCTGCTCGGGCAGCCAGCGCACGACCGCGCCCTCCTCCAGCGTCAGCGAGGTCTCGTACAGCGCGGGCGCCCCGCCCCGGCCGGGCAGGGCCAGGGTGGCCGCGGCCGACCCGAAGGCGAGCCGGGCGCCGGGGCCAGCGCTCGCCTCGACGATGAGGTGGTCGCCGCCCAGCGGCGCGCTCATCGCGCCGACGAGGGTGACCCGCGCCTCCCCGGGGCCGCTCCCCCGGGTCCGGCGCAGCGCGAAGGGGCCCTCCCCGTGGAGCAACGGCAGGGCGGTGCCACCACGGCCGTCGGCCTCGGCGCGGATGCGGGCGGTGGCCCGCAGCCCCGAGGCCGGTACGGGCGGAGCGGCACCGGCTGCGGCTGCGGCTGCGGCGGTGACCGTGACCGTGGCTGTGCTCACCGGGCCGCCCAGGCCACGACGTGCCCGCGCACCCATGCGGCGACCGGGCCCACGCCTTGCGGCCCGCGCAGCGACTGGAAGGCGACCGGGAGTTCACCGCGCTGGTCGGCGGCGTCGCGCGCCATCCGGTCCAGGTCGGATCCGACGTAGGGGGCCAGGTCGGTCTTGTTGACGATGAGCAGGTCGGCGGTGGTCACGCCGGGGCCGCCCTTGCGCGGGATGTCGTCGCCGCCCGCCACGTCGATCACGAAGATCTGCGCGTCGACCAGCCCGCGCGAGAAGGTGGCGGTGAGGTTGTCGCCGCCGGACTCGACGAGCACCAGGTCGAGCGGACCGATCGCCTCCTCCAGCTCCTCCACCGCCTCCAGGTTGGCGGAGATGTCGTCGCGGATCGCGGTGTGCGGGCATGCGCCGGTCTCGACGGCGGCGATCCGCTCGGGCGGCAGCACCGCCTCGCGGAGCAGGAACTCGGCGTCCTCGCGGGTGTAGATGTCGTTGGTCACGACGGCCATCGAGAACTCCGCGCGCAGCGCCCGGCAGAGCGCCGCGACCGTGGCGGTCTTGCCGGAGCCGACGGGACCGCCCAGTCCGATGCGCAGCGCCCGGCGCGAGCCGTCGGCGCGCAGCGGAGCGGCGCTGTGGCTGTGCCGGTGGGGGAAGGTTCCGGCGTGGTCGAGGTGCATGGAGGACTCCTTGGGAGGGTGGTTTTTCAGGAGGCGAAGAGGCGTACGGGCCAGGCCGCGTGCGCCTCGGCGGCGATGTCCAGCAGGGGCGAGGAGGCGGCGGGCAGCGCCCCCGCCCCGGCCGAGAGCGCGAGGCGCGCGGCGTCCGCCGCCCGGTCGGCGACCTCGTCCATCGCCGGGGCCAGCCGGGCCAGCACCCCGCTCGCCTCGAAGGGGTCCAGGCCCAGGAGCCGCACGGTCGCGGTGGCCGGACCCCCGACGGCCTCGTACGCCGCCACGTGCGCGGCATCGAGCGGCCCGAGCCCGGCCGCCCGCGCGGTGACGCCGAGCACCACGGGCTGGTGCGCCCCGCGCGGGAAGGCGGCGGCCACCGCTTCGAGTTCCGCCGAGGGCCAGGTGGCCCGGGCGGCCCGCAGCAGCTGCCGACCGAGCCTGCGCGCGGCGGCCCGCAGTGCGGGTGACGGCGTCCGGGCGTCGGCGGCGGCGTCCAGTACGGCCGGATCCATGCCGAGGGCGGCCGCGGCGGCCAGGGCCGCCGCGACCAGACCGGCGGTGTGCAACCGGCCCCGGCAGAAGGCCTCCAGGGTGAGGTCGTCGTGGATCCGGCCCGCCTTGACGGCGGCCTCGGCCCCGCCGGAGTGCGCATGGCCCCCGGCGGGGAAGCGTCCGTCCGCGAGGACCAGCAGGGCGGCCCGGCTCATCGGACCGGTCCGCTCTCGAAGGTCCCCATCAGAAGAGGAAGTAGCGCTGCGCCATGGGGAGTTCCGCGGCGGGGGCGGGCTCCACGACGTCGCCGTCGATGGTCACGGTGAAGGTGTCCGCGTCCACCTCGACGCGGGGGCGCGCGTCGTTGTTGCGCATGTCCTCCTTGGTGACCTTGCGGGTGCTCTCGATCGCCACGAACGGCTTGGTCAGGCCCAGGCGTTCGGGCAGGCCGTCGTCGAGCGCGGGCCGGGAGGTGAAGTTGAGCGAGTTGTGGCCGGCGGAGCGACCGGTGGCGCCGAACATCGGCCGGGGGAGAACGGGTTGCGGGGTGGGGATGGAGCCGTTGGCGTCGCCCATCTGCGCGTAGGCGATCTGCCCGCCCTTGACCACCACTTCGGGCTTGACCCCGAAGAAGGCGGGCCGCCAGATGACCAGGTCGGCGAGCTTGCCGGTCTCCACGGAGCCGATCTCGCGGGCGAGGCCCTGGGCGACGGCCGGATTGATCGTGTACTTGGCGACGTAGCGCCGGGCCCGGTGGTTGTCGGCGGGCCCGTCGCCCGGCAGGAAGCCGCGCCGCTTCTTCATCACGTGCGCGGTCTGCCAGGTCCGCATGACGACCTCGCCGATCCGGCCCATCGCCTGGGCGTCGGAGGAGATGATCGAGATGGCTCCGAGGTCGTGCAGGACGTCCTCGGCGGCGATGGTGGAGGGACGGATCCGGGACTCGGCGAAGGCGAGGTCCTCGGGGACCGCGGGGTTGAGGTGGTGGCAGACCATCAGCATGTCGAGGTGTTCCTCGATGGTGTTGACGGTGTGCGGCCGGGTCGGATTGGTCGAGCTGGGCAGGATGTTCGACTCGGAGACCACGGTGATGATGTCGGGCGCGTGCCCGCCGCCCGCCCCCTCGGTGTGGTACGAGTGGATGGTCCGCCCGCCGATGGCCGCGAGGGTGTCGGCCACGAACCCGGCCTCGTTGAGCGTGTCGGTGTGGATGGCGACCTGCGCGCCCGTCTCGTCGCAGACGCCCAGACAGGCGTCGATGACGGCGGGGGTGGCGCCCCAGTCCTCGTGGATCTTGAACCCGAGGGCGCCGCCGCGCAGTTGGGAGTACATGGCGTCGCGGGACATCGTGGTGCCCTTGCCCAGCAGTCCGATGTTGACCGGGGAGTCCTCCAGCGCCGCGAACATCCGGGCGAGGTGCCAGGGTCCGGGGGTGACGGTGGTCGCCTTGGAGCCCTCGGCGGGGCCCGTGCCGCCGCCGACGAGAGTGGTGATCCCGGAGGCGAGGGCCTCGTCGATGATCGTCGGTGAGATGAAGTGGACGTGGGTGTCGATGCCGCCCGCGGTGACGATCTTCCCGTTGCCCGCGATGACCTCGGTCTCCGGGCCGATGACCAGGGCCGGGTGCACCCCGTCCATGGTGTCGGGGTTGCCCGCCTTGCCGATGCCGCAGATCCGGCCGTCGCGGATGCCGATGTCGGCCTTCACGACGCCCCAGTGGTCCAGCACGACCGCGCCGGTGATCACGGTGTCGGGTGCGCCCTCGGCGCGCGTGGTGCGGGCCTGACCCATCGACTCGCGGATCACCTTGCCGCCGCCGAAGACCGCCTCGTCGCCGGAGCGTCCGGGGCCACCGCTGAGGTCCTCCTCGATCTCGACGAAGAGGTCGGTGTCGGCCAGCCGGATCCGGTCACCGGTGGTCGGCCCGAAGAGGTCGGCGTACTGCTGCCGGGTCAGCTCAGCCATCGAGCGGCCCCCCGGTCTCCCCGCGCAGGCCCGGCACGACGCGCAGCCCGGCGAGCGGTACGAGTTCCACCGCGACCGGGATGCCCGGCTCGAAGCGGACGGCCGTACCGGCGGCGATGTTCAGCCGGAGCCCGTGGGCGGCCGCCCTGTCGAAGTCGAGGCCCGGGTTGACCTCGGCGAAGTGGTAGTGGGAGCCGACCTGGACGGGCCGGTCGGCAGCGTTGAGCACGGTGAGACGGGTGACGGCGCGGCCTTCGTTGAGGCGCACCGGACCGTCCCCGAAGCAGATTTCGCCGGGGATCATGGGGGGTGCCTCTCAGACTATGGGGTCGTGGACGGTGACGAGCTTGGTCCCGTCGGGGAAGGTCGCCTCGACCTGGACGTCGTGGATCATCTCGGGAACGCCCTCCATGACCTCCGCCCGGGTCAGCACGGTCCGCCCCGAGGCCATCAGTTCGGCCACCGTGCGGCCGTCGCGGGCCCCTTCGAGGATGTGGGTGGTGATCAGCGCGATCACCTCGGGGTGGTTGAGGAGCACCCCGCGCGCCCTTCGCTTCTCGGCCACATCGGCTGCCACGTGGATCAGGAGTCTTTCCTGCTCGTGCGGTGTGAGTTGCACCCTTATCACCCGGTTTCTCGACGTCTTCGACTGCGCGCCGTGCGAGACCTTATCCACCTTCAACACTTTGTTGACCTGCCCATATGCGGCCCAAGCAGTTCTTGCCCGAGGAGGGGCAAGACTTTTCGGGTCGCACACCGCGGCTTTGCCATGTCTTGGCTGGATGCAGACGTTGGAGCCCAGACCTGACCCCCTGTCCGGCGCCAGGCCGACGTCACGTTAGGGCGCGGGCTTTTCCGTCGTGTTAACCCACGTTTCCGCCGGGGACCGCGTTCGACGACCGCGCCCCGTCCGGGCTCCGCGCCGTATACGGCGGTAGGTTGGGCCCGGGCGACCCGCCCCCGACGAGGGAGACGCGTGTACTACAACCCGGTCCGCCACATCACCTTCGACGCCCTCGACCCCTACAAGGTGGCCGCGTTCTGGGCGTCGGTGACCGGCTACACCATGCAGGAGGACGACGTCGAGGGCGACTCGGAGATCCTGCTGACCACCGACCAGCCCGGCGTGCCGGGACTGCTGTTCGTCCGGGTGCCGGACGCCAAGAGCGTCAAGAACCGTGTGCACCTGGACATTTCGCCGCCGACCGGAACCCGCGACGAGACGGTCGAACACCTCGTGGGCCTCGGCGCGCGCGTCCTGGACGACCAGCGTCGCCCGGACGGCAGGGGCTGGGTGGTCCTGGCCGATCCCGAGGGCAACGAACTCTGCATAGAGCGCAGCGCCCCCGAGCGCGGGCAGGGCTGACGGCGCTCACGGGCCCGACGGCGCTCAGCCGCGGCGCGCGGCCGGGACGGTCCAGGGCAGGGCGATCCAGACCGTCTTGCCGCCGTCCTCGGTGGGGCTGACCGAGAGCCGGCCGCCCGATTCCGCGGTCAGCCAGCGGATGATGACCATGCCCCGGCCGTTGTCCTGCTGGACCGCGGCCGGGAGCCGCTGGGGCCACCGCGGGTGACTGTCCGTCACGCCCACCCGGAGCACCTCCTCGCGCTCCAGGCGGACGTCCACGGTGAAGGTGGGCGACTGGCCGAAGGTGTGTTGCACCGCGTTGGTGGCGAGTTCCGAGACGATCAGTCGGACGGTGTCCGCGGTATCCGCGTCATCGGGCAGTCCCCATCCGCTGAGCACGTCCGCCACGTAGCGCCGGGCGGTGGAGACCGAGGCGGGATCGCTCGGCAGGGTGACGGATGCTTCCTGGTGATCTGCCATGGCGCGGTCCCTTTCCCACCGGAGCGCAACGCCCCGGATCTGTGCTGAGCGCCAGAGTGCCACTCATTGTCCCGGCCCGGCTGCCGTTCACCCAAGATCTGCATATATCTGTCCCTCGTTGCGGTGAACTCTGCTACGGAAGACCGTATTTGGACGGCAGACTGGTGCGAGCTGTGCCGGTGGAAGGAGGCGGGTGTGCAGCACGGTCCCTCGGTACGTCGGCGCAAGCTCGGCGAGGAACTGCGTGCGCTCCGTGACCGGTCCGGACTCACCAGCGGTGAGGCGGCCCGGATCGTGGGGTGGCACCAATCGAAGATCAGCCGGATCGAGACCGGCCGCAGCGGGGTCAAGCCCGAGGACGTGCGGCTGCTCCTCGACGCCTACGGTGGCGTGGGCACCCAGCAGCGCGCCCTGCTGGAGGCGCTCTCCGCCTCCGCCGCGGGCCCCGGGGCCGAGACCGGTCGGGGCCCCCAGTGGTGGCACGACTACCGCGGCCTGCTGCCGCAGGAGTACCGGGACTTCATCAGCCTGGAGGCGGGGGCCCGGTCCGCGCGCACGGTGGAGCTGTCGGTGGTCCCCGGCCTCTTGCAGACCCCCGCGTACGCGCGCGCCGTCACCCGCGCCGCGCTGGGCGGGCTGCCGGAGCCGAAGGTGGACGCGCTGGTCGACGTACGGCTGGCCCGGCAGTCGGTGCTGCGCACGGATCCGCCGCTGGAGCTGAGCGCGGTGCTCGACGAGGCGGTGCTGCGGCGCCAGATCGGCGGCCCGGGGGTGATGGCGGAGCAGCTGCGGTCCCTGGTGGACGTGGCCCGGCTGCCCCAAGTGCGGCTCCAGGTACTGCCGTTCAGCGTGGGGGGTCATCTCGGCCTGACCGGACCGTTCGTAATTTTCTCATTTCCGAACATCGCCGATCTGGATGTGGTGGTACTCGACCATTTGACGAGTAGCCTCTATCTGGAGCGGAAGGAAGACCTCGAGGCGTACAGCGCCGCATTCCGCACCATTCAGGCGCACGCCCTCCCGCCCCAGGACTCGTCGGATCTGATCAGCGCACTTGCTGACGACGCGTAAGGAGGCACCCCCGTGTCCGCAACCCCCTTATCCACCCGCGGACTTCTGATCAGCGCGCGGTGGCGGCGCAGCAGCCGCAGCACCGGAATGAACAACTGTGTGGAGACCGCCGTCCTCAGCGGCGGCCTGTTGGCCGTCCGCGACTCCAAGCGGGCGGACGGCCCGGCCGTGCTCTTCACCGGGCCGGCCTGGGACGGTTTCCTGACCCTGGTACGGGCGGACCTCGCCCGGTAGGCCGGGGCCGTGCCCGTACCTAGTCCGTGGCTCCGGCCGGCGCGGTCGCGAGGATCGTGTCCACGGCCCGGGTGATCTCCTCCCCCGTGAGATCCCCCCGGGCGGTCAGCCGCAGCCGGGAGATCCCGTCCGGCACGGACGGCGGCCGGAAGCACCCCACGGACAGACCTGCCTCGCGGCAATCGGCGGCCCAACGCAGTGCCGCCGCGGCCGACGGGGCCCGCACCGACACCACGGCCGCGTCCGGCCGGGCCGCGGTCAGGCCGGACGCGGTGAGCCGCCCGTACAGCCGGTCGGCCACCTCCCGGGCCCGGGCCGCGCGCTCCGGTTCGCGCTGGAGCAGGCGCAGGCTCGCGAGGGCGGCGCCCGCGGCGGCCGGAGCCAGCCCGGTGTCGAAGATGAAGGTCCGGGCGGTGTTGATCAGGTGCCGGATCACCCGGGCCGGTCCGAGCACCGCTCCGCCCTGGCTGCCCAGGGACTTCGAGAGGGTCAGCGTCGCCACCACGTCGGGAGCGCCCGCGAGCCCGGCGGCGTGCAGCGCGCCGCGGCCGCCCTCGCCCAGCACCCCGAGCCCGTGCGCGTCGTCCACGACCAGGGCCGCGCCGTACTCCCGGCACACGGCCGCGTAGGCGGCGAGCGGCGCGGCGTCCCCGTCCACGGAGAAGACCGAGTCGCTGACCAGCAGCGCCCTGCCCGTGTGCCCGGCCAGCGCCTTGCGCGCGGTGTCCGGATCCGCGTGCGGGACGACCTCGGTACGAGCCCGCGAGAGGCGGCAGCCGTCGACGATCGAAGCGTGGTTCCCGGCGTCCGAGACGACCAGGGTCTCCCGGTCGCTGAGCGCGGTGACGGCGGCGAGGTTGGCGGCGTACCCGGAGGACAGCACGAGGGCGGCCTCGAAACCGCAGAAGGCGGCCAGCTCCCGTTCCAGCTCGGCGTGCAGCTCGGTGGTCCCGGTGACCAGTCGCGACCCGGTGGCCCCGGCGCCCCAGCGCTCGGCCGCCGCCCGCGCGCCCGCGACGGTCTCGGGGTGCCGGGTCAGCCCGAGGTAGTCGTTGCTCGCCAGGTCGAGGAGCGGCGAGGAGGCCGGGCGGGGGCGCAGCGTGCGGACCAGTCCTGCCAGCTCCCGGGCCCGCTCCGCGTCGTCCGTCCAGGCGAAGACATCGGCGGGGTCGGGGGTGTGCTGGGGCATCGGCGGTCCTCGTTTTTGTCGGCAGTCCACAGACCTGCCCGACCCTAGCCGCCGTGACTCCAGCGCCAGGTGTGGCGATACACACACTCTGATCCGGCCATGTTGTGCGATCTCTCCTTGGCCGGGAGTGGTCGTGTGGTCCAGGATCGGCCTCATGGACCTGCTGAACACCCTGGTGGACAAGGGGCTGCGGCGCGAGCTGCCGACCCGCGAAGAGGCGCTCGCCGTACTGGCGACCTCTGACGACGAACTGCTCGACGTGGTGGCCGCTGCCGGCAAGGTGCGCCGCCAGTGGTTCGGGCGTCGGGTCAAGCTGAACTACCTGGTCAACCTGAAGTCGGGCCTGTGCCCCGAGGACTGCTCCTACTGTTCCCAGCGCCTGGGTTCGAAGGCCGAGATCCTGAAGTACACGTGGCTGAAGCCGGAGGAGGCCTCGCAGGCCGCCGCGGCCGGGGTCGCGGGCGGCGCGAAGCGGGTCTGCCTGGTGGCGAGCGGCCGCGGGCCGACGGACCGGGACGTGGAGCGGGTCGGCAAGACCATCGCCGCGATCAAGGAGCAGAACGAGGGCGTCGAGGTCTGCGCCTGCCTGGGCCTGCTGTCGGACGGTCAGGCGGAGCGGCTGCGCGACGCGGGCGCCGACGCCTACAACCACAACCTCAACACGTCCGAGGCGACGTACGGGGCGATCACCAAGACGCACACCTACGCGGACCGCGTGGACACCGTGCAGAAGGCGCACGCGGCGGGCCTCTCCGCCTGCTCCGGCCTGATCGCGGGCATGGGCGAGAGCGACGAGGACCTCGTCGACGTCGTCTACTCGCTGCGCGAGCTGGACCCGGACTCGGTGCCGGTCAACTTCCTGATCCCGTTCGAGGGCACACCGCTCGCCAAGGAGTGGAACCTCACCCCGCAGCGCGCGCTGCGGATCCTCGCGATGGTCCGCTTCGTCTGCCCCGACGTCGAGGTCCGCCTCGCCGGCGGCCGCGAGGTGCACCTGCGCTCGATGCAGCCGCTCGCGCTGCACCTGGTCAACTCGATCTTCCTCGGCGACTACCTGACCAGTGAGGGCCAGGCCGGCCAGACCGACCTCGACATGATCGCGGACGCCGGATTCGAGGTCGAGGGCGCCGGTACGTCGACCCTCCCCGCGCACCGCTCCGACGCGCTGGCCGGCGGCTGCGGCTCGCACGGCGGGGGCGCGGCCGCGGGTGCGTCCGTGTGCGGATCGGCGGCGTCCTCCGCGTCCTCCGCGTCCTCCGCGTCCTCCGCCGACGCGGGTGCGGCGGGCTGCGGCTCGGCGTGCGGCGGCTGCTCCGGCCACGGCGGGGAAGCGGCGGCGTCCGTACCGGCCGCGGCTTCGGTACCGGCCCCCTCGGGCCAGGCCGAGGCCGGCGAGGTGCGCTCGGACCTGGTGGCCGTGCGCCGCCGCGGCGCGGGAACGGAACTCGCGCCCAATGCCTGACCGGTACCACCCGCACGACCCGCTGCCGGCCGATGCGCTCCTCGCACTGGACCGGCAGCACGTCTGGCACCCGTACGGACCCATGCCCGGCCGGCAGGAGCCGCTGGTCGTCTCCTCCGCCTCGGGCGTCCGACTGCGGCTCGGCCGGCCCGCCGAGGGTCGGGACGAGCTGGTCGACGGCATGTCGTCCTGGTGGTCGGCCATCCACGGCTACAACCACCCGGTGCTCAACGACGCCGTGCGGGACCAGCTCGGCCGGATGTCACACGTGATGTTCGGCGGGCTCACCCACGAGCCCGCCGTCCGGCTGGCCGCGAAGCTGGTCGAGATCTCCCCGGCCGGCCTGGAGCACGTCTTCCTCGCCGACTCCGGCTCGGTCTCGGTCGAGGTCGCGGTCAAGATGTGCCTCCAGTACTGGACCTCGGTGGGCCGCCCGGGCAAGCACCGCCTGCTCACCTGGCGCGGCGGCTACCACGGGGACACCTGGCAGCCGATGGCCGTGTGCGACCCCGAGGGCGGCATGCACGAGCTGTGGCAGGGCATGCTCCCGCGCCAGCTCTTCGCGCAGGAGCCGCCCGGCGGCTTCGACGCCCCCGTCGACCCGGCCTACGTCGACCACCTGCGCTCCCTGGTCTCCGCGCACGCGGACGAACTGGCCGCGGTGATCGTGGAGCCGGTGGTGCAGGGCGCCGGCGGCATGCGCTTCCACTCCCCGGGCTACCTGCGGGTGCTGCGCGAGCTGTGCGACGAGTACGACGTGCTCCTGATCCTGGACGAGATCGCGACCGGATTCGGGCGCAGCGGCGCCCTGTTCGCCGCCGACCACGCAGGGATCACCCCGGACGTGATGTGCCTCGGCAAGGCGCTGACCGGCGGGTACGTGACGCTCTCGGCGACGCTCTGCACGGCGCGGGTGGCGGACGGGATCTCCCGGGGCGAGGTGCCGGTGCTGGCCCACGGGCCGACCTTCATGGGCAATCCGCTGGCCTGCGCGGTGGCGCTGGCCTCGCTCGACCTGCTGCTGTCCCAGGACTGGGCGCGGGAGGTCAAGCGGATCGAGGCCGGGCTGCTGGAGGGCCTGGCTCCGGCGGCCGAGCTGCCCGGGGTCAAGGACGTACGGGTGCTCGGGGCGATCGGCGTGGTGCAGCTGGACCACCCCGTCGACATGGCCGCGGCGACCCGGGCGGCCGTCCGGGAGGGCGTGTGGCTGCGGCCGTTCCGGGACTTGATCTACACGATGCCGCCGTTCGTGACGGGTGACGGCGATGTCGCGCGGATCGGCCGTGCGGTGTGCGCGGCGGCGCGGGAAGGCTGAGCGGTTCGATGGGTGCGGGTATGGGTGGTGCTGGTGGCGTGGGTAGTGCTGGTGGTTCAGAGGGTGTGGTCGCGGTGAGTTCCCTTCCGACGGGCGTGGTGGTGGTGTCCGGTACGGGCACCGAGATCGGCAAGACCGTGGTCACCTCGGCGATCGCCGCCGCGGCCCTGGCCGCCGGGCGTTCGGTGGCGGTGCTCAAGCCCGCGCAGACCGGGGTCGCCCCGGGCGAGGACGGTGACGCCGCCGAGGTGCGGCGGCTCGCGGGGGCCGGCGTGACCACGCTGGAGCTGGCCCGCTACCCGGAGCCCTTGGCTCCGGACACCGCGGCCCGGCGCTCCGGACTGGCCACGGTCGGGCCCGACGCGGTGGCGGGGGCCGCGGCCGAACTGGCCGCGGAGCACGACCTGGTCCTCGTCGAGGGCGCGGGCGGGCTGCTCGTGCGCTTCGACGAGGCCGGGCACACCCTCGCCGACGCGGCCCGACTGCTACGGGCCCCGGTACTGATCGTGGCTCCCGCCGGGCTCGGCACCCTGAATTCGGCGGCGCTGACGGGCGAGGCGCTGCGGGCCCGCGGGCTGACGGGCCTGGGCATCGTGGTCGGCAGCTGGCCCGGCGCCCCCGACCTGGCCTCGCGCTGCAACCTGGCCGACCTCCCGGTGGTCTCCGAGATGCCGCTGCTCGGGGCCGTGCCGCAAGGATCGGGCGCCCTGGCGCCCGCGGCCTTCCGTGCGGCCGCGCCCGGCTGGCTGGCCCCCGACCTGGGCGGCGCGTGGTCCGCGACCGCGTTCCTGCGGGCCTGGTCCTGAAGCCCGGGCGGCCCGGGATCCGGCCCGCCCGGTCCGGTCCGCCCGGCCCCTCGCCGCGTGCGTCCCGGTGAACCCCCGCGCCGGGAGGGGTGACGCCCCGTGGCGCGGGGAGACTGAAGACATGCGTACGTCCGCCCGCACCGGGAGGTCCGTCATGTCACCGCGCCCCCGACCGGCCCTGCCCCGGGACGCCGTCCACCACCCCGTGTTCGCCCGCTTCTACGCCCGGATGAGCGTCCAGGCCGACGCCCACGGCGGGCTCGCCGCGCTGCGCGGGGAACTGCTGCACGGCCTCTCCGGCCGGATCATCGAGATCGGCGCGGGCAACGGGCTGAACTTCGCCCACTACCCGCGCGCCGTCTGCGAAGTCGTCGCGGTCGAGCCGGAGCGCACCCTGCGCCGCCTCGCCACCGCCGCCGCGCGGCGGGCCGAGGTCCCTGTGGACGTCGTACCCGGCGCCGCCGAGGCCCTCCCGGTCAAGAGCGAGGCCTTCGACGCGGCCGTGGCCTCCCTGGTGCTGTGCACCGTACGGGACCTGCCGCGCTCCCTCGCCGAGCTGCACCGCGTCATCCGGCCGGGCGGTGAGCTGCGCTTCTTCGAGCACGGGCTGGCGCCGGGACCGATCATGGCCGGGGTGCAGCGCGCGCTGGACCGCACCGTGTGGCCCCGGTTGTTCGGCGGCTGCCACACCGCGCGGGACACGCTGGCCGCGATCGAGGCCGCCGGGTTCCGGATCGTCGAGCAGCGCGGGGTGCGCGTACCGGAGCGCGGGCCCGCGCTGCCGACCTCGTACTGCGTGATCGGATCGGCCCGGCGCAGCGACGACTGACCGGCGCCGCTTTCGTACGGAGGACCATTGCGCGCGGGCGAGGGCACGTGTTTGGCTCACCGCCATGATCGATCTGCGCATACGGACCGCCGACCCGGCCGACGCCGAGGAGGTGCTCGCCTTCTGGAAGGAAGCGGCGGAGGGCACCTCCATCACGGACGACGTGGACGGTGTGACCCGCCTCGTCCGGCGCGACCCGCAGGCCCTGATCCTGGCCGAGTCCGACGGGCTCCTGGTGGGCACCGTCATCGCCGGCTACGACGGTTGGCGCTGCTCGCTCTACCGGTTGGCGGTGCTCCCCTCGCACCGCCGGCAGGGCGTCGGGACGGCGCTGCTGGACGCGGCCGAGCGGCGGTTCCTGGCGGTGGGCGGACGCCGCGGGGACGCCATGGTGCTGGAGGAGAACGAGCGGGGCCGGCGGGCGTGGGCCGCGGCGGGCTACGTGCGCGAGGACCACTGGCGCCGCTGGGTCAAGCCGTTCGGCCCCGCGTGACGCGGATGCGGGCGCTTTGCCGATCCTTTACCCTATGGAGAACCGTTCTCCTCGAATCGAAAGGTGTGAGCGTCCGCCCATGGGCGAGCCTCCCAGTACCCGACATCGCGCGATACCCCTCCTCCTGTCTGATCATGGGACGGAGGTGAACCGATGACCGAAGTGCTTCTGCTCGTCGTCGCGCTGCTGCTCTGCCTCGCGTGCGGGGTCTTCGTCGCGGCCGAGTTCTCACTGACGACCATCGAGCGCAGCGAGCTCGAAGAGGCAGCCGAGCGGGGCGAGCGCGGGGCCGACAGCGCCCTGGCCGCCGTCCGCAGCCTGACGTTCCAGCTCTCCGGCGCTCAGCTCGGCATCACCGTGACCGGCCTGGTCATCGGCATGATCTCCAAGCCCTCGATCTCCGCGCTACTCACGGGCCCGTTCGAGGCCATGGGGCTGCCCGCCGGAGCCGCTTCCTCCACCGCCCTGATCCTGGGCACCGCCGTGTCGACCGTCGTCCTGATGGTCGTCGGCGAGCTGGTCCCCAAGAACTGGGCGATCTCCTCCCCGCTGGCCGTGGCCAAGCGGGTGGCGACCATGCAGCGGATGTTCAGCCGGGCCTTCAAGCCGCTCATCGGCCACTTGAACACCACGGCCAACCACATGGTCCGCCGCTTCGGCCTGGAGCCGGCCGAGGAGCTGGCCTCGGCGCGCAGCCCGCAGGAGCTGGTGGCCCTGGCGCGGCACTCCGCGAAGGCGGGCGCGCTGGAGAAGGACACCGCCGAACTCTTCGTGCGGACCCTGAACCTGGCCGACCTGACCGCGGAGAACGTCATGACCCCGCGCGTCCAGGTCACCGCCCTGGACGTGCAGGCGACGGCGGAGGACGTGGCGAACGCGACCATGGCCACCGGCCTGTCGCGCTTCCCCGTCTACCGCGGCAGCCTCGACAGCGTCGTCGGCACCGTCCACATCAAGGACGTCCTGGCACTGCCCGCCGCGGACCGCCGCCGCCACCCGGTCTCGCAGCTGCTGCGCGAGCCGCTGCTCGTCCCCGAGTCGCTGACCGTGGACCGGCTGCTGGAGCGGCTGTCCGGCAGGCAGACGATGGCCGTGGTCATCGACGAGTACGGCGGCACGGCCGGCGTGGCCACGCTGGAGGACATCGTCGAGGAGGTCGTGGGCGAGGTGCGCGACGAGCACGACCCGCACGAGACCGCGGACCTGGCCCCGGCCGGTACGGACGCCTCCGGCCGCGGGCTCTTCTCCGCGGACGGCGCGGCCCGCACCGACCAGCTGGAGCGGATCGGGCTGCGGGTGCCGGACGGCCCGTACGAGACCCTGGCCGGGCTGATGGCCACGGAGCTGGGCCGCATACCGGTGGTCGGCGACAGCCTGGAGCTGGGCGGCTGGCAGCTGGACGTGGTGGACGACAGCGGGCGGCGGGCCGCCCGCGTCCTGCTGCACGCCCCCGTCGCGGCGCCCGCCGACGCACCGCGGGACCGCGCGCGCCGCAAGCAGAGCAGGAAGAGTGCCGACACGCACCCGGAGGAGGGCCGATGACCGCGATCCAGTTGCTGATCGGCCTGGCGACCCTGGTCGTCAACGCCTTCTTCGTCGGCGCGGAATTCGCGCTGATCTCGGTCCGGCGCAGCCAGATCGAGCCGTACGCCGAACAGGGCGACCGACGGGCCCGGGCCGTGCTGTGGGGCCTGGAGCACGTATCGGCCCTGATGGCGGCCGCCCAGCTGGGCATCACCCTGTGCACCCTGGTGCTCGGCGTGGTCGCCGAGCCCGCCATCGCCCACCTGCTGACCCCGCTCCTCGACCTGGTCGGAGTACCGGCCGGGGTGACCCACGCCATCTCCTTCGTGGTGGCCCTGGCACTGGCGACGTACCTGCACATGCTCTTCGGTGAAATGCTGCCGAAGAACGTGGCGCTGGCCGAGCCGGTCCGTACCGCGCTGCTGCTCGGACCGCCGCTGGTGGCGCTGACGCGGGGGCTGAGGCCGGTGATCTTCGCGATCAACGCCTTCGCCAACGCGCTGCTGCGGATGCTGCGGGTCGAGGTGAAGGACGAGGTCGCCGCGACCTTCTCGGACGACGAGCTGGCGCGCATCGTCAAGGACTCCAGCGCGGCCGGCCTGATCGACGGCCGGGCGAGCGAGCGCCTGCACGACGCCCTGGAGCTGGGCCGCAGGCCCGTCATCGACGTGGCGCTGCCCGTGGACCGGGTGGTCTCCGCCGGCGAGGGCATCACGCCCGAGGGCTTGGAGCGCCTCTCCGCCGCGTCCCGGTACTCGCGGTTCCCGGTGCTCGACGGCCAGCAGAAGATCCTGGGCTACCTGCACGTCAAGGACGCCCTCGACGTGACCGCGCGCGACGAGGCCTTCCCGGTCTCCGCCCTGCGGCCGATCGCCCAGGTCCGGGCCGAGACCCCGCTGGACGACGTGCTGACCGCCATGCGGCGCAGCCGTACGCACCTGGCGGCGGTCCTCGCGGCGGACGGGTCCATGACCGGTCTGGTCACGATGGAGGACGTACTGCGCGAACTGTTCGGCAACCAGACGGCCGCATAGGGACGCGCGGTTCCCCGGCACCGCTCGCGCTCGCGGGACCGGGGAACCGCGCGGTAACATCGCTCCGCCATGGAGATGAATGCGTCTTACACGAGTCTGGTCGCGGTCGGCGACTCCTTCACCGAGGGCATGTCCGACGCGCTGCCGGACGGGTCCTACCGGGGCTGGGCGGATCTGCTCGCCGCCCGTCTCGCGGACCGCGCGCCCGGGTTCCGCTACGCGAACCTGGCGGTGCGCGGGAAGCTGATCGGCCAGATCGCCACCGAGCAGGCACCCCTCGCCGCCTCCATGGGCGCGGACCTGGTCACCCTGGTCGGCGGCCTGAACGACACCCTGCGCCCCAAGGTCGACATGGGACGGGTGCGCGGCCACCTGGAGGCCGCCGTGGAGACGCTGGCACCCGCCTGCGGACAGCTCGTGCTGATGCGCTCGCCCGGCCGCCAGGGGCCCGTGATGGAGCGTTTCCGTCCGCGCATGGAAGAGCTCTTCGCCTTCATCGAGGAACTGGCGGCGCGGCACGGCGCACTGGTCGTCGACCTGTACGGCGCCCCCGTGCTGGCCGATCAGCGCCTCTGGCACGCCGACCGGCTGCACCTCACCGACGAGGGCCACCGGCGGGTCGCCGAGGCCGTGTGGCAGGCCCTGGGGCTACCCGCGGAGGAGGACTGGCGCGCGCCGCTGTCCCCTGCCCGGCCGCCGGGCTGGGCCGTCCGGCGCGTCGACGACGCCCGCTTCGCCCGCGAACACCTGCTCCCGTGGATCGGCCGCCGCCTGACGGGCCGCTCCTCCGGGGACGGCCGCCCGGCGAAGCGGCCGGAGCTGCTGCCGTACGCCACCGGAACGGGCGAGCGGCTCTCGTAGCAAGCCACAACCAGAGGCGGGGCACCCACCTGCGTAAACGCACAGCCGAAGCGCAAGTAGAATCCCTACACGTGACTGCCAAGCCCCGCATCCCCAATGTCCTGGCCGGCCGCTACGCCTCCGCGGAGCTCGCCGTCCTGTGGTCCCCCGAGTACAAGGTGACGCTGGAGCGGCGGCTGTGGCTCGCCGTGCTGCGCGCCCAGAAGGACCTCGGTATCGAGGTGCCCGACGCGGCCCTCGCCGACTACGAGCGCGTCCTGGACCAGGTCGACCTGGCCTCCATCGCCGAGCGTGAGAAGGTCACCCGGCACGACGTGAAGGCCCGGATCGAGGAGTTCAACGCCCTCGCCGGTCACGAGCACGTCCACAAGGGCATGACCTCCCGCGACCTCACCGAGAACGTCGAGCAGCTCCAGATCCGGCTCTCCCTGGAACTGGCCCGTGACCGCACGGTCGCGGTGCTGGCCCGCCTGGGCAAGCTGTCCGCCGAGCACGCCGAGCTGGTCATGGCCGGGCGCTCCCACAACGTCGCGGCGCAGGCCACGACCCTGGGCAAGCGCTTCGCGACCGCCGCCGACGAGCTGCTCGTCGCCTACGGCCGCCTGGAGGACCTGCTGGAGCGCTACCCGCTGCGCGGGATCAAGGGCCCGGTCGGCACCTCCCAGGACATGCTCGACCTGCTCGGCGGCGACACCGCCAAGCTGGCCGACCTGGAGCAGCGCATCGCGGGCCACCTCGGCTTCGCGCACGCCTTCACCTCGGTGGGCCAGGTCTACCCCCGCTCGCTCGACTACGACGTGGTCACCGCCTTGGTGCAGCTCGCCGCCGCCCCGTCCTCGATCGCCAAGACCATCCGTCTGATGGCCGGGCACGAGCTGGTCACCGAGGGCTTCAAGCCCGGCCAGGTCGGCTCCTCCGCGATGCCGCACAAGATGAACACCCGCTCCTGCGAGCGCGTGAACGGCCTGATGGTCATCCTGCGCGGCTACGCCTCGATGACCGGCGAGCTCGCGGGCGACACCTGGAACGAGGGCGACGTCTCCTGCTCCGTGGTCCGCCGGATCGCGCTGCCGGACGCCTTCTTCGCCTTCGACGGTCTGCTGGAGACCTTCCTGACCGTCCTGGACGAGTTCGGCGCCTTCCCCGCGGTCGTCGCCCGCGAGCTGGACCGCTACCTCCCCTTCCTGGCCACCACCAAGGTCCTGATGGGCGCGGTCCGCGCCGGCGTCGGCCGCGAGGCCGCCCACGAGGTCATCAAGGAGCACGCGGTGGCCTCCGCCCTCGCGATGCGCGAGCAGGGCGCCGAGCGCAACGAGCTGCTCGACAAGCTGGCCGCGGACGAGCGGATGCCGCTGGACCGCGCGCAGCTCGATGCCCTGATGGCCGACAAGCTGTCCTTCACCGGCGCGGCGGGCGACCAGGTCGCCGTGGTGGTCTCCCGCATCGAGGAGATCACCAAGCAGCACCCGGAGGCCGCGGGCTACACCCCGGGGTCGATCCTCTGACGCCCGAAGAGCTGGCCGCCGCCCGCGACCGCATCCTCCCGGATGTGGTCGCGGGCGGTTTGCGCGTGCTGTTCTGCGGGATCAACCCGGGCCTGTTGTCAGCCGCGACGGGCCACCACTTCGCCCGCCCCGGAAACCGCTTCTGGCCCGTCCTGCACCTGTCGGGCTTCACCCCGCGCCGCCTGGCACCCGCGGAGCAGGAGGAGTTGCTGACCTACCGGTTGGGCATCACCAACGTCGTGGCCCGGGCCACCGCCCGCGCCGACGAGCTCGACGCCGAGGAGTTCCGCGAGGGCGGCCGCCTCCTGACGGCCAAGGTGGAACTCCTGCGCCCCCAGTGGCTGGCCGTGGTCGGCGTCACCGCCTACCGCACGGCCTTCGGGGAGCGAAGGGCCCGGATCGGACCCCAGGAGCGGACCATCGGCGCCACCCGGATCTGGGCCCTGCCCAACCCGAGCGGTCTCAACGCCCACTGGACCGCCGACACCATGGCAGAGGAGTACGCCCGCCTCCGCCTGGCCGCCGAGGCGGACCACTGACCGCGCCCGACGCCCCGAGCCACACGGCCGCCTCCAGCCCCGCGGCCACCCCGGCCTCCGCCCCGGCCCCTCCGCTGCTCTTCCTCGACGTGGACGGCCCGCTCATCCCGTTCGGCGGACCGTCGCACGCGTACCCGACCCACCCGGCATGGCCCGGAGCCTCGGGAGAGGTCGTCACCCACCCGCTCCTGCACCGGCTCGACCCGCGCCACGGCCCCCGGTTGTCGGCCCTCCCGTGCACCCTGGTCTGGGCCACGACCTGGATGACCGACGCCAACACCCACATCGCACCACGGCTCGGCCTACCGCCCCTGGAAGTGATGCACTGGCCGGAGCCGTCCGCCACGGACGGACCGACCGAGCAGGACGAGCGGGCCGAGCGCTTCGGCCTCCACTGGAAGACCCGCGGGCTGGTGTCCCGGGCAGCGGGTGGGCCGTTCATCTGGGTCGATGACGAGATCACGGACACGGACCGAACCTGGGTGTCCGCGCACCACCCGGGCCCCGCCCTGCTCCACCGGGTAGACCCCCGCCGCGGCCTGACCGACGCGGACCACGCCGCCCTGACCGACTGGCTCGCCACCCCCTCGCGACCCGGCAAACCTTTCCGGCCACAGCACTAGGGAGGATCGATCACCGTGACGGCGGCCATCAGCTGTGGTGAGTGATCGGCTCCCCACTCGGCGACGTACACGACCACCCAGTGCTCCTCGACCCGCCACGCGTGCACGTGATCGGTCGTACCGCACATCTCCCCCCAGGGCTCCGGGACCTCCCCCTCTCCCTCTCCCGAGACCACCCTCGCCAGCAGGCTTCCCAGGTGGAACACCTGCTCCTCCCCCCAGCGCTCCGTCAACCTCATGGTGAGCGCTCCGTACTCGGCCGAGATCTGCTCGACCCCGGCTATCCGGTCGGCCGCGTCCTCATCGCCGTACCAGCGGCTCTCCCCCAGCTCCACGAGGTGGTAGCCCGGGCCGCTCCGCTCGGTCACCGATCTGCTCCGCGCCGCGGGGAACCCGCGCGTCCGGAGCCGGTCGATTGCCTCGAGGTGCGCTGCCGTCGTCATGTCGTCAGTATCCCCACGACCACTGACAAGTGGCCCGGCGTCACGCGTCCCGTCGGCTTACGGCGATCCCACCGGCCACCAAGGCGGCCACCGCCCACAAGGCCGTGACGCCCAGCCCGACCCACGGGCCGAGGTCTCCTTGCGGGTGGGTGCTCAGCACGAGCTGCCCCGCACGGTCCGGCAGGTACTGCCCCAGGCCACCCACGTGGTCACCGACGACGAACGGGACCAGCAGGACGAAGGGTATGAGCAGGCTCAACACAGCCGTCCCGCTGCGCAGTACCGCGGTCAAACCGGAGCGGATCGCTCCCGGGTCTCGCCACCTCGGACGGGCCGATCATCGCAGCCATGAGCACTTGGATGCCGACGGTTGCGGCGAGTATCGCGACGAGCGCCCCGAGGGTGCCGCGCAGCGACCGTATCTTGATCCATTCCGAGTGCAGGACGGGGACGGTGGGCAAGGCGCTGGCGGTCATGGCCGGTTCTCCAGTCGGTCGTTCGGGTGCATTCGCGTGTCCGGCGGTTCGGGGAGTCAGGGCAGTAGTGGTGGCGGCGGCAGTGCCGGTGGTGCCATTGCTGCAGTTCGAGCAGTTCGAGCAGTTGAAGCAGTTGGAGCCAGCGGTGTTGCTCCAGGTCAGCGCCCACCGGAGCGGGAGGCGAAAGGGGTCGCGTTCGCCGTGAGATCGAGGTAGGCCTGCTCCAACGAGGCACGCTCGTCGGCCAGCTCCAGGACGGGTATGCCTTCGCGGGCCGCGAGAGCGCCGATCCGCTCGGCCTGCGCGCCATCGACCCCCCTCGGCCTCCTCCATGGAGAGTCCGTCGGCGGCGAGGACCTCTCGCATGCGTCGAGGCTCCGAGGTGCGCAGCCGTACTCTCGGGGCGCTCCGCGCGTCGATGAACGCCTTCATCGACATGTCGGCGAGCAGCCTGCCCTGGCCCAGGACGACCAAGTGGTCCACGAACGTCTCGCTCTCCGACATCAGATGGCTGGAGAGCAGGACCGTCCGCCCCTCCGCCGCGAGCTGTCGGAGCAGTTCCCAGATCCAGATGATGCCTTCGGGGTCGAGCCCGTTCGTCGGCTCGTCCAGGAGCACCACCCCGGGGTCACCCCACAGCGCCGCGGCTATGCCCAGGCGCTGGCGCATCCCCAAGGAGAAGGCCTTGATCCGCCGCCCTGCCGCGGCGGCCACCCCGACCTCGTCGAGGACGTCGTCGACCCGACGGGCAGGGATGCCGTTGCTGACCGCAAGGGCGAGCAGATGGTCACGGGCCGTCCGCCCGCCGTGGGCCGCCTGAGGATCCAGAAGCACCCCGACGTGGTGCAACGGGTCGTGGAATTCGGTGAAACGCCGGCCGCCGATGGTGGCGGTGCCGGAGGTGGCCCGGTCCAGGCCCAGCAGGAGCCGCATCGTGGTCGACTTGCCTGCTCCGTTGGGTCCGAGGAAGCCGGTGACTCGTCCGGGCCGCACCTCGAAGCTGAGGTGGTCCACGGCCCGAGTAGCGCCGTACTCCTTGGTCAGTTCGCGGATCTCGATGTTCTTCATGTCTCAAGATTCGGCGTCGGGCCCTGGCCGATCCTCCCCCGTCAGGGGGGAACCCCTCCCCCGTGCGGGGGAGATGACCCGCTGCCTACACTCACCGCGTGAACACCATCAAGTGCACCCAGTGCGGTGTCGTAGGGCTCGAGCAGGGCTTCGTCGAGGACTCCGGAGAGGGCTCACGGGGGTACGCCCGCTGGATAGCCGGGGCGTTGGAGCGCGGGGTCTTCGGCGGGGCGAAGCGGCTGGGCCGGCAGCGGTGGCAGATCGACGCGTTCCGGTGTCCGCAGTGCGGCCACCTCGAGCTGTTCGCACGCAACCGCGTCTGAACCCCGCAGGGGGGGGCGCTCCATCTCTCCCCCCATCTCCCCCATCTCCCCGTCTCCCCCGTGCAGGGGTGCCCGTCTCCCCCGTGCGGGGGTGCCGGGCATGATCGGGCGGCTGCCACGATGACGGCATGTACCGAATGCTCCGTGCACCGTTGAAGGCGGTGACCTATACCCGCTGGTTACATCTGTGCGTGCCCACTCTCGTCGTGGCCGCGTGGATGTTCATCTACCCTGCCGCGCCGCTGATGCCCCTGCTCCTGGTGGCGCCGTTCGGCCTGGTGCCCTGGGTCCGCCTGTCCGAGGGCCTCCAGGCACGGTTCTTGCTCGCTCCGCATGACGAAGGAGGTCTCGCCAGCACGATCAGCGCGTCCCCTTCGGCTCATTGGGGCGATCGCTGGCGGACGGTGCTGTGGCTCGAAATACGGCTGGTGGTCTCGTCGGCGGCGCTGTTCTCGACCGTGTTCCTGCTGTCGGCCTCGGTCGAGCTGGGATGCGCCGCCTTCGGCCACCCTTCGGCGGATCCGTGGGTGCCGCTGGAGGTGCCGCGCTGGGTGTCAGCCGTCCTCGCCCCGGTGCCGCTGGTCCTGCTCGCCTCGACGGTCGTCCTCCTCGGCGAGATGATCACATCGATCGCCGGCCGCCTGCTCGGGCCGTCGGCCGCCGAGCGGCTCTCTGCGCTGGAGGAGCGGACCGAGCGATTGCTGGAGCGCAACCGGATGGCCCGCGAGCTGCACGACTCGATCGGTCATGCGCTGACCGTCGCGGTGATGCAGGCCGGGGCAGCTCGCGCGGCGGGCAGCCCGGAGTTCACGGAGCGGGCCTTGTGCGCGATCGAGGAGACCGGGCGGGCCGCGCTGGAAGATCTGGAGCGGGTGCTGTTGGTGCTGCGGGAGTCCGCGCAGCCGCCCTCGCAGCGGCCGACGCTCGCGGAGGCGGACCGGCTGCTGGAGTCGGCCCGGGCCTCGGGGGCGAGGGTGGAGAGCGAAGTCACCGGGCCTCTGGACCAGCTGCCCGGGCCGGTCACTCGTGAGGGGTACCGGATCCTGCAGGAAGCGCTGACCAATGTGCTGCGGCACTGCGGGCCGGTACCGGTCCGGGTGCGGGTGAAGGTGGCTGTCGGGCAGCTCGACCTGGAGGTGACCAACCCGCTCCCGAAGGGGCCGACCCTGATGTCGGGCAGCGGCAGCGGGTTGCGCGGGATGCGGGAGCGGGCCGCGCTGCTGGGCGGTGCGGCCGAAACCGGTCCGCACGAGGGCACTTGGAGGGTGCGCGCCCGGCTCCCGCTGGAGCGAATACGCTGACGGGATGCCCGTCACCGTGCTCCTCGTCGACGATGAACCCCTGGTGCGTGCGGGACTGCGCGCCGTCCTGGACGCCCAGCCCGACATCGAGGTCGTCGGCGAGGCCGCCGACGGGGCCGCCGTGATCCCGCTGGTCCGCCGGCTGCGGCCGGATGTGGTCGCGATGGACGTCAGGATGCCGTTGCTCGACGGGATCGAGGCCACCCGGGCCGTGCTCAAGAGCATCGACGACCCGCCGAAGATCCTTGTGGTCACGACCTTCGAGAACGACGAGTACGTCTACCGGGCCCTGCGCGCCGGGGCCGACGGGTTCCTCTTGAAGCGGGCCAGGCCCTCGGAGATCGTCCACGCGGTGCGGCTCGTGGCGGAGGGCGAGACCCTGCTCTTCCCGGCGGCGGTGCGCGCACTGGCCGCCGAGTACGGGAACCGGGCCGCTCGGAGCACGCTGGAGCGGGCGGCGCTGACCGAACGGGAGGAGTCCGTGTTGCGGCTGATGGCACGGGGGCTGACGAACGCGGAGATCGCCGGGGAGCTGTTCGTCGGCACGGAGACCGTGAAGTCCCATGTGAGTGCGGTGCTGGCGAAGCTGGGGGCGCGGGACCGGACCCAGGCAGTGATCATGGCGTACGAATCGGGGTTCGTCGCCCCGGCCTGAGAGAGGAGAGGAGGAATCGATTCCGGCCGATGGGGGGCCGCTTCTCGCCGTCACCCAGTGTGCGCAGTACGATCCGGCTGGACAAGCTCGCTAGCTGGGAGGACACACGTTGGGGCAGCTGACCGGCGGGGACCCCTCGCTGCTTCGGCGGATCAATTCCGCCGTGGTCCTGCGGGCGCTTCGCGCGGCCGAATCACCGACGCTCACCGATCTCACCCGACTGACGGGGCTCTCGCGACCTACGGTCGAGGGAGTCGTCGAGGGACTCATCGGCACCGGGCTCGTCATGGAGGCCGAGGCGGAGGAGGGCGCTCGCAGACAAGGACGGCCGGCCAGACGGTTCCGGTTCCGTGCGGAGGCCGGCCATCTGCTCGGGATCGAGATCGGCTCGCACCGGGTCGCGGCGCTGCTCTCCGGACTGGACGGACGGGTGATCGGGGCCGGTACCAAGGAGGTCGACGAGTCGGCTTCGGCCGACGAGCGGCTCGACCGGGTCCGGGCCACGGTCGCCGATCTGCTCCGGCGCGCCGGAGTACCGAGGGACTCCTTGCGCGCGGTCGGTGTCGGTAGCCCGGGCATCGTGGAGGCGGACGGCACGGTCCGTCTGTGCACCGCCCTTCCGGGCTGGACCGGGCTCCCGCTCGGCGAGCGGTTGCAGCGGTCCTTCCGCTGCCCGGTCCAGGTGGAGAACGACGCCAATGCGGCGGCGGTCGCCGAACACTGGAAGGGCACGGGACGGGACACGGACGACCTGGTGTTCGTCATGGCGGGCCTCAGCCCGGGTGCCGGTTCGCTGATCAACGGGCGGCTGCACCGCGGCTTCGGCGGCGCGGCGGGCGAGATCGGCGCGCTGCACCTGCTGGGCCGCGACGTGACGCCGGAAAGGTTGCTGTCGACCAACGGGGAACCTTTGCACCCGCTGGACGAGCAGGCCGTCGCCGCCGTGTTCGCGATGGCCAAGCGGGGTGACGAGGGGGCGATGGCCGCGGTGGAGCGGTTCATCCAGCGGTTGGTGCACGACGTCGCCGCGCTGGTCCTGGCGATGGATCCGGAGCTGGTCGTGGTCGGCGGCTGGGCCGCCGGGCTCGACGGGGTGCTGGATCCGCTGCGGCGGGAGCTGGAGCGGTACTGCCTGCGCCCGCCGCGCGTGGCCCTGTCCCTGCTCGGGGAGGCGGCGGTGGCGACCGGAGCCTTGCGGCTGGCGCTGGACCAGGCGGAGGAAGAGCTCTTCGCGGTGGAGAAGCCTGCCGCGCCGCGCGGCCGCGCCTGATACCGCGCCGAGTACGCCGCGAGGCGGCCCCTCGGAAGGGACCGCCTCGGGTGGTGCGGAGAGCGGGGTGGACCTGCGGGCGGGTGCCCGCCGGTCAGGAGGCGACGAGCGTCTCCGCGTGGTGGCTTATCCGGACGTCGCCCGAGTCCCCGAAGGTCAGCCGGCAGGTGTCCGCGCGGTAGGTCGCGACGGAGACGGCCGCAGTGCCCTCGGCCGTGAAGTAGTGGGTGGTGACCAGCAGCACCGGGGCCCCCGGCAGCCGGTCGAGCTCCTTGGCGTCGTCGGCGCGGGCCGAGCCGAGTTCCACGGACCGGTCCTGACCCTCCAGCGCCAGGCGCTGCAGCTCACGCAGCACGGCGCGGGCGCGGGCGGGTCCGGCGGGAGCGTCTATGCCGGAGAGACCCGGCACCGAGGAGCCGGGGACGTACAGCAGCTCGGCCGCGACGGCCTGGCCCTGGGTGGACCGGGTCCGGCGCACGGTGTGCACGGTCTGGTCGGTGCCGAAGGGGACGGCGGAGGCCGTGCCGAGGAGCTTGGCGACGGCGGCGCTGGGCAGGGTCTCGGCCGCGTCCACGAGCTGCCACCCGTCGACGGCCTCGCCGGGCCAGGCGTGCTGGGTGGTGCCGACGGCGACGCCCACCCGGGGCGGGGCCACGGTGGTGCCGACACCGCGTCGACGCTGGAGCCTGCCTTCGAGTTCCAGCTGTTCGAGGGCCTGGCGCAGGGTCGCGCGGGCGACGCCGAAGCGGGCGGCCAGGTCACGCTCGTTCGGCAGCACCTCGCCCACGGCGAAGTCCTGGTCGAGCGCCTCGCTGAGCACGGTCTTGAGGTGCCAGTACTTCGGCTCCGGCACCGATTCGAGCTGCGTGGTCCCCACCCTGACTCCTCCTGCCATCGCTGCAATCGCCGTGTTCCAGCGGCAGTTCCGCGCCTTTGTTTATTAAAGGTCCTTGCACTATCCCTGCGACGATAGGACGGCTCCCGGACTTGGTCAAGACCAATCCTCATCCCTATGCCGGGCATAACGGGTATTCGTATCAAGCCGTTCACAGGATGTTCTCGGCGCTCCCGGAGGCTTGTAGTCGGGTGCTACCGGGCGGTAATCATTACTGACAGCGAGTCTCACAGCCCTCACCGCCGCACCGGTCCACCACCGCACCCGAGGAGCAGCATGACCAGCACCGCCTCCTTCACCATCGATTCCCCGATCGGCCCCCGCACGACGAACGTCGCCTACGAGCGCAAGGGAGCGGGCGAACCGATCCTGCTGCTCCACGGCATCGGCCACCACTTCCAGGCGTGGCGCCCGGTCACCGACATCCTGGCCGCCGACCACGACGTCATCGCGGTCGACCTGCCCGGCTTCGGCGCCTCCGCACCGCTGCCGGAGGGTGTCCCCTACGACCTCGACACCGTCGCCCCCGCCCTCGGCGCCCTCTGCTCGGCCCTCGGCATCGAGCGCCCGCACGTGGCGGGCAACTCCCTCGGCGGACTGCTCGCCCTGGCCATGGGGCGCGTCGGACTGGCCCGCTCCGTGACCGCCCTCTCCCCCGCCGGATTCTGGAGCGACACCGAGCGCCGATACGCCTTCGGGGCGCTGCGTGCGATGCGGGCCGGGGCCCACGCCCTCCCGCTGCCCGCCGTGGAGCGGCTCTCCCGCAGCGCCGTGGGCCGCGCCGCGCTCACCGGTACCATCTACGCCCGCCCCGGCCGGCGCTCTCCCGAAGCCGTGGTCGCGGAGACCCTCGCCCTGCGCGGAGCCACCGGCTTCGACTCCACGCTGGCCGCCGGGGGGTCCGTACGGTTCACCGACGACGTGCCCGGGGTGCCGGTCACCATCGCCTGGGGCGACCGGGACCGGCTGCTGCTGCGTCGTCAGGGCGTACGCGCCAAGCACGCGATCCCCGGCGCACGGCTGGTCCGGCTGCCGGGTTGCGGTCACGTCCCGATGAACGACGACCCCGCGCTCGTCGCCCGGGTCATCCTCGACACGGCCCGCGCCGGACTCCCGGTCCCGGCCGTCGACTGACGGCTGTTCATCCACGGTTCGCGTGCGCGACGCGGGCGGGCCGGTGTGCCGGCGGCACACTGGTCCGGCCCGTGCGAGCCCGACCGGAACCCTGGAGACGCACCGATGCCGCACACCCGCCGGACCCTGCTCACCGGTTCGCTCGCGGCCTCCGCCGCGCTCGCCCTCCCGCTCGGCCCGGCGGCTCCGGCCTTCGCCCGGTCCGGGCGACCGAGCGCGTCGTGGGGCGCCCAGTCCGGTGAGGTCACGGAGGGGTCCGCGCTCGTCTGGACCCGCAGCGACCGCCCCGCGCGCATGTACGTCGAGACCTCGCCCACCGAATCGTTCCGCCGCGGGGTGCGCCGGCACCCGGGGCCGCTGCTCGGACCGGCCACGGACTTCACCGGCACCACCCCCCTGCGCGGCCTCCCGCCGGGCGCGGAGGTCCACTACCGCGTGGTGGTGGCCGATCCGGACGACCCGCGGCGCAGCGGCGAGCCCGTCTACGGCAGCCTGCGCACGACGCCCCTCTCGCGCCGCTCCGATGTCCGCTTCCTGTGGTCCGGTGACCTCGCGGGCCAGGGCTGGGGCATCAATCCGGACCTTGGCGGCTACCGCGTCTTCGACGAGATGCGCCTGCGCGACCCCGACTTCTTCCTCTTCAGCGGGGACACCATCTACGCGGACGGCCCGCTCCAGCCGAGCGTGACGCTGCCGGACGGTCGGATCTGGCGCAACGTGACCACCGAGGAGAAGTCGAAGGTCGCCGAGACCCTGGCGGAGTTCCGCGGGAACTTCCGCTACAACCTGCTCGATCGCCACCTCACCGCCTTCAACGCCCGGGTCCCGGTGATCGCCCAGTGGGACGACCACGAGGTGCGCAACAACTGGTACCCCGGTCAGCTGCTGGAGGACCCGCGCTACACGGTCAAGCAGGTCGACGTGCTGGCCGAGCGGGCCCGCCGGGCCTTCGGCGAGTACTTCCCGGGCCTCGCGATCGACCCCTCCACCCGCGCCGAGGGCCGGGTGCACCGGGTCGTGCGCCGGGGCCCGCTGCTCGACGTATTCGTCCTCGACATGCGCACCTACCGCAACGCCAACTCCCCGGACCGACAGGGCGCCGACCCCGTCGGCATCCTGGGCGCGGAGCAGTTGGCCTGGCTGAAGCGGGAACTCTCCCGGTCCCGCGCCACCTGGAAGGTGATCGCAGCCGACATGCCGCTCGGCATCGTCGTCGCCGACGGCGCGACCGACTTCGAGGCGGTCGCCCAGGGTGATCCGGCTACCCCGCTGGGCCGGGAACTCCAGATCGCCGAACTGCTGCGCCACATCAAGCACCAGCGCATCACCGGCACCCTGTGGCTCACCGCAGACGTCCACTACACGGCGGCCAACCACTACGCCCCCGAGCGGGCGGCCTTCCGCGACTTCGCTCCCTTCTGGGAGTTCGTGTCCGGACCGGTCGGCGCGGGCGGCTTCCCGCACGGACGGCTCGACGCGACCTTCGGCCCCGAGACGGCCTTCGTGCAGTCGGCGCCGGTGGCCAACATGTCGCCGGCCGAGAACCCGCCGTACTACGGAGAGGTGGAGATCGACGGGGCGAGCGGGGAGCTGACCGTTCGACTGCGCCGCCAGGGCGGCGACGTACTCTTCACCAAAACGCTCCAGCCGGGTCCGGTGGGCCAGTAGTCATGGGAGCGACGAGCCGGAAAACCGGGCGAAATCGATCGGATCGACACTTAACCAGTCGGTCACAAACCGTTCGTGATCACGCAACACCCCCGCGTCACAGTGGTGTGCATGACTGACCGCAGCCCCGCCACCGCCCACACTTCCCACCGCCCCCAGCGCGCCCATCACTGGCGCCACGACCTCGTCGAGCTGGCCGCGCTGTTCTGCGCCGTGGCGGTCGCCGACGCCTTGGCCAATCTCGTGGTGCACGGTCCGAGCGGGCCCGTGATGCTGGTGGCCTCGGCGGTCGCGCTCCTGGTCACCGCCGGGTTCCACACCTGGTGGGCCCGCCGCCACAGCCACGCGCCTCCCCCGGGCCAGGCGGCCCCCTCCGATACCGGCGCCCCGACCGGGGGCCGGGCCACGTCGTCGGAGCCCGCGCGTTCCGGCGCCGGTGCGCCGGACGCGGCGCCCGACCCGACGACCGCCGGCTCCACCGCGCTGTGGCGGATGCGCACGACCGTACGGGACGAACCCGGCAGCCTCGCCGCGCTGTGCACCGCGCTGGCCCACCACGCCGTCGACATCCTGACGCTCCAGACGCACCCGCTCCCCGAGGGCGGCACGGTCGACGAATTCCTGCTGCGCGCCCCGCAGGAGCTGGCCTCCGCCGAGCTGACCCGCGCCGTCGCCCGGGCGGGCGGCCACAGCACCTGGATCGAGCGCGCGGACGCCCACGACCTCGTCGACACGCCGACCCGGGTACTGGGGCTGGCCACCCGGACCGCCCTCGACGCCGCCGAACTGCCGCTCGCGCTGCGCCAGCTCCTCGGACGTTGCACGATCCACTCGATCCCGGCCACCACCCTCACCGGCCGCCCCAACGCGGCCGCCCACGCCCCGGTCGAGGGCGTGTTGGAGTCCACCACGATGCGGCTGCGCGACCCCTCGGGCGGAGCGATCACCGTCGACCGCCCCCACCTGCCCTTCACCCCGACCGAGTTCGCCCGCGCCCGCGCCCTGGTCGAGCTGGACGCCCGGCTCGGCCCGCGCGTCCCGCGCAGCCAGGACGTGCTGACCCTGCCCGAGGGCAACGAGATCACCGTGCGCCGCGCCGACGGCTCCGACCTGCCGGCCGCGCGCGCGATGCACGACCGCTGCTCCGAGCGGACCCTGAGCCTGCGCTACCACGGTCCGGTCGCCGACGCCGACCGCTACCTCGGCCACCTGCTGAGCCCGCGCTTCGGCCGCACCCTGGCCGCCACCACGGCCTCCGGCAAGCTGGTCGCCCTCGGCCACCTGCTGTGGGACGGGGACGAGACCGAGGTGGCGCTGCTCATCGAGGACGACTGGCAGCGCCGCGGCATCGGCTCCGAGCTGCTCGGCAGGCTCGTCTCGATGGCGGTCGAGGCCCGCTGCGACAGCGTGTACGCCGTCACGCAGGCCTCGAACACCGGCATGGTGGCGGCCATGCGCGGTCTCGGGCTCCCGCTCGACTACCAGATCGAGGAGGGCACCCTGGTGATCACGGCCCGCCTGGACACCGCCACGGTCGGCTCCGGGTCGACGTACCGGCAGCAGGCCGAGCAGCGGCCGTACGAGAGCCCGCGCCACCAGAACTGACGCGCGCGCCGGACTTCCGGCCCCCCCGGCCCCGGGTGGTGCATCCGCTCCCCCGGGGCCGGCGGCGTACCGGTGCGGAGCGGCACGGCACGACACCGGCACGACACCGCACCCCGTGGCGCGAAATCGCCCGTGCCGGCCGCGGATGCCCTTTCATGGAGGTGGACGCGGCACTCCGTTCCGGCCCGCGTCAGGCTGCTGACAGCGAACGGTAGTGACGCGGACGGGTCTCCCGTATGAAGATGTCCGCATGTCAGACACCCTCCACAGCGGCAACCAGCTGCCCCGCCAGGTCGCGGACGCGTACGTCGACGACCTCATCGCACTCGACCCGATCACCGGCACCTACCTCGGTGTCGCCGCGAGTTCCGCCAAACTCCCGGACTTCTCCCCCGCCGGTCGCGAGGCCTCCGCCGAACTCGCCCGCACCACCCTCGCCAAGCTCGACGCCGCCGAGCAGCTCCCCGGCGGCGACAGCGACGCCGAGCGCCGCTGCGCCCGTCTGCTGCGCGAGCGCCTGACCGCCGAACTCGCCGTGCACGAAGCGGACGAGGACCTGCGCGCGGTCAGCAACATCCACTCCCCGGTGCACAGCGTCCGCGAGGTCTTCACGCTGACCCCCGCCGACACGGACGAGGACTGGGCCGCGATCGCCGAGCGGCTGCGCGGAGTTCCCGCCGCCTTCGCCGGATACCGCGAGTGTCTCCAGCTCGGCCTCGACCGCGGCCTGTACGGCAGCCCGCGCCCCACCGCCACCTTCATCGGCCAGCTCGGCACCTGGGTCGGCGAGGACGTCGAGGGCCCCGGCTTCTTCGCCGACTTCGCCGCGGCCGGCCCCGCGTCGCTGCGGAGCGAGCTCGACACGGCCGTCGAGGGTGCGAACGCCGCCGTCGTCTCGCTGCGCGACTGGATCCGCGACGTGTACGCCCCCGCGGTCAAGGGCTCCCCGGACCCGGTGGGCCGCGAGCGCTACGCCCGCTGGTCGCGCTACTTCAACGGCACGGACCTCGACCTGGACGAGGCGTACGCCTACGGCTGGTCGGAGTACCACCGGCTGCTCGCCGAGATGAAGACCGAGGCGGCCAAGATCCTGCCCGGCGCCGGTCCCTGGGACGCGCTGCGCCACCTCGACGAGCACGGCACCCACATCGAGGGCGTCGACGAGGTCCAGGCATGGCTGCAGGGCATCATGGACGAGGCGATCGAGAACCTCGACGGCACCCACTTCGAACTCGCCGAGCGGGTCCGCAAGGTGGAGTCCCGGATCGCCCCGGCGGGCGGCGCCGCGGCGCCGTACTACACCTCGCCCTCCGAGGACTTCTCGCGCCCCGGCCGCACCTGGCTGCCGACCATGGGCCAGACCCGCTTCCCCGTCTACGACCTGGTCTCGACCTGGTACCACGAAGGCGTTCCGGGCCACCACCTCCAGCTCGCGCAGTGGACGCACGTGGCGGACCAGCTCTCCCGCTACCAGGCCACCGTGGGCATCGTCAGCGCCAACGCCGAGGGCTGGGCGCTGTACGCGGAGCGCCTGATGGACGAGCTGGGCTACCTCACCGATGCCGAGCAGCGCCTGGGCTACCTGGACTGCCAGATGATGCGCGCCGCGCGGGTCATCGTGGACATCGGCATGCACCTGGGCCTGGAGATTCCGGCGGACTCGCCGTTCCACCCGGGCGAGACGTGGACCGTGGACCTGGCGCAGGAGTTCTTCGGGCTGCACAGCGGCCGTCCGGCCGACTTCATCGAGAGCGAGCTGACCCGCTACGTCTCGATGCCGGGCCAGGCGATCGGTTACAAGCTGGGCGAGCGCGCCTGGCTGCTGGGCCGGGACAACGCCCGCGCCGCGCACGGCGAGTCCTTCGACCTGAAGGCCTGGCACATGGCGGCCCTCTCGCAGGGTTCGCTGGGCCTGGACGACCTGGTGGACGAGCTGTCGAAGCTCTGATCGCACGTCGATCGCACGTCGATCGCGCGCTGACCGCACTCCGGTCGGCCTATGACGACGGGCCGGGGGGCCCCCGCGGGGGGGGGCCGGGCCCGCGGGGGGGGGGGGCCGCGGGGGGGGGGGGCGCGCCCGCCGGCGGGGGGGGGGGGGGGGGGGGTGAGCGGGGCGGGCGCGGCGCCCG
>NZ_JBITDP010000002.1:915391-944352 GCF_044454405.1 Streptomyces sp. NPDC051555
CGTGCCCCCCGTGGTGCTCGTGTTGACCAACGTCTGACCCCAGTTGTCCCCCACGTCGAGCGCGGGCGCCCCCCCCCCGGGGGGCGGGGGCCCGCGGGGCGGGCCCCCCCGGGGGGGGGCCCAACGGCCCGTCGTCGTGCGCGGCCCGCGGGGTGGGTGTCAGCAGCCGCAGTCGTCGGAGTCGGTGGGGGCGGTCAGCGGGTCGGCCTCGGCGCGCTGCTCGCTGCCCTGCCAGGTCTCGACCTCGAAGCCCTCGCGGATCCAGTACTCGATGCCGCCGAGCATCTCCTTGACCTGGAAGCCGAGCTGGGCGAGGGCGAGGGCGGAGCGGGTGGCGCCGTTGCAGCCCGGCCCCCAGCAGTAGGTGACCACGGGCACGTTCTTGTCGAGGAGCCGCTCGGCCTGCTCGGGGATGAGGGCCGTGGGCAGGTGGATCGCCCCGGGGACGTGCGCCTGGTCCCAGGAGGGGGTGGAACGCGAGTCGATGATCTGGAAGCCGAGCTCGACGCCCTGCTCGCGGTGGGCCTTGAGGGCGCCGGCTACGTCGGAGACGTCGGCGTGGAAGGCGAGGCTGGCGGCGAAGTAGGCGGCGGCCACGGCCGGGGCGGCCGGGGGCACCCGCAGGACGGAGTTGGTGGCGGGCACCGTGGTGGCGGGCACGGTGGCGGTGGGCTGCTGCGTCGTCGTCATGGCTCAAAATCTACGATCGACTGATCACTTTCGGAAGTGGAATTCCACTGCCATCACCTTGTCCAACCGTGATTTCCCCTGCTAGACCTGGCACATGACCGACTATTCCCCCGACGCCACCGACTGGCGCATCCTGGAAGCCCTCCAGCAGGACGGCCGCGCCAGCTTCGCCGAGCTGGCGCGCGCGGTCTCGATGTCCCCGAGCGCCGTCACCGAACGGGTGCGCCGGCTGGAGGAGGCGGGCGTGATCACCGGGTACACCGCGGTGGTCGCGCCGGAGAAGCTCGGGAAGTCCATCATGGCGCTGGTCCGGCTGCGCTACCCGCACGGGAACTACAAGCCGTTCCACGCCTTGCTGGAGAGCACCCCGGAGATCCTGGAGGCCCACCACGTGACGGGGGACGACTGCTTCGTCCTCAAGGTCGTGACCCGCTCGATGGCACACCTGGAAGAGATCACGGGCAAGATCGCCGGACTCGGATCGGTGACGACGAGCGTCATCTACTCCTCGCCCCTGTCCCGCCGCCCCCTCAGCCCGTGACGGAGCGCGAGGAACGACTACAGGCAGTGACGATACGGTGACGCCCTCCCTGACATCCTCGATTACGAGGCGTCGCCGGTGTGGTGGCGCACCACGGAACCACCCCGCTGCTTGACAATCTCCAACTGGGTCTGGACCCGCGTACGCAGGTCCGCGACGTGACTGACGATCCCGACACTGCGGTCCCGCTCCCGCAGCGAGTCGAGTACGTCGAGCACCTCGTCCAGGGCCTGTTCGTCCAGGCTCCCGAACCCCTCGTCGATGAAGAGGGTGTCCAGGCGCATCCCGCCCGCCTCGTCGGTCACCACGTCGGCGAGTCCGAGCGCCAAGGCCAGCGAGGCGAAGAAGGTCTCGCCGCCCGAGAGGGTGGCGGTGTCCCGCTCGCTGCCGGTCCAGGCGTCCACGACGTGCAGGCCCAGGCCTGACCGGCCCCGCCCGGTCGCCCTGGCGTCCGAGTGGACGAGCGTGTACCGGCCGCCGGACATGCGCAGCAGCCGTACCGTCGCGGCCGCGGCGACCTGTTCCAGCCGTGCGGCCAGCACGTAGGCCTCCAGGCGCATCTTGCGCTCGTTGTCGGCGGAGGTGCCGGCGGTGAGAGCGGCCAGTGCGGCCACCCGGTCGTAGCTGTCGCGGAGCGGGCCGAGCGCGCGCAGCTCGCTCTCGATCTGCCGGGACAGCCGGTCCAGTTCGGTGCAGCGCAGCCGTGCCGCGTCGGCGGCCGAGCCGGCGGTGCGCAGCCGGGCCGCGGCCAGATCGGCGCGCTCCTCGGCGGCGCGCGGGTCCGCGGGCGGTTCTTCGGCCGCGCGGGCCGCGTCGGCCTCGGCGAACCGGTCGGCCAGCAGTGCTTCTTCGGCCTGCCAGGCGTCCGCACGCCGCTGTAGGGCGCTGCGTTCGTATTCGGCGAGGACCGCGTCGGCTGCGGCCTCCGTGGTCTCGAAGCCCGCTCGGAAGGCGGCGTCGGCGAGGCGTCCGTCGGCTTCCTTGAGGCGTTCGGCAGCGGCCTCGGCGCGGTGCAGCGCGCCTGCGGCGTCCGCCACCAGGCGGACCCGGGTCTCCAGCAGCCTGGCCCGGTCGCCGACGCTGGCCGAGCCGGCTCGCACCCGGGCCAGTTCCTCCTCCAGCGCTCGTTGTTCCTCGTCCAGGACTTCGCGGCGCGAGGAGCGGGCGGCGATGCGGCGTTCGGCTTCGAGCCGGTCGGCGCTGCGGGAGGCGTGTTCGCGTTCGGCGTGGGCCAGTCGTTCGCGGGCTCCGTGCAGTCCTGCCGCCGCGGAGTGGGCCGCGGCGTGCCGATCGGTCAGTTCCCTGGTGCGGTCGAGGAGTTCGGCCGTGGTGGCGTCCCCGGCGGCGGCCGCCGCCTCGGTACGGGCTTCCCGTACGGCGGCGAGCCTGCGCTCGGTCGTCGCGCGGCGCTCCTCGGCCTGCTCGAAGCGGGCGTGGGCGGTGTCCTCGGCGGCGCGGTCCACGTGGCCGGGGGCGGGGCGGGCGGGTGCGGGGTGGTCGGCAGAACCGCACACGGTGCACGGTTCCCCCGTGACGAGCGCCTCGGCGAGTTCGGCGGCGATCCCGCGCAGCCGGGTCTCCTTGAGCTCCAGCCAGCGCTCCCGGGCGCCTGCGGACTCCTCGCGTACGAAGAGCAGCTCGCCGGCGGTGGCCTCCGCTTCGGCGGCGAGCGCGTCCCGGCGGCGGGCCGCGGCCAGGTGCAGTCGCGCGGGCTCCAGCCGGCCGGCCAGGTGTTCGGCCTGGGTCGCGGCTTGTTGGGCGGTGTCCACGCGTTCGCGCAGCGCGGCCCGCAGGGGCTCCCAGCGGGCCAGCCAGTCGGCGGATTCCTGTTGCTGTTCCTCGGCGGCGCGGGACTCTCGTTCCAGGGCTGCGCGTTCGCGGGAGATGTCGGCGCTGCGCTGTTCGGCGCGCTGGGCGGCGCCGAGCGCGCCGAGTTCGCCGCGCAGCCGCTGTTCGAGGGCGGCGAGTTGTTCGGCGCTCGCCTCGACGAGGTCGGAGTGCAGGCGCCGCCGCGCGTCGTCGACGGCGTGCACAGCGGCCCGGTGCGCGCCGGCCGCGGCTTCGCGGAGGTCGAGTGCGGGGGCCACCAGGGCGCCCCGGCGGGCCCGGTCGAGGCGTTCGCGGAGCCGTTCCCGCTCGGGTGCGGCGTCGGCGAGGACCTCGGCGCGGTGGACGGCTTCGGCGTGCCGCCGCTGGAGCCGGTCGAGTTCCCGGGCCCCTTCGGCGGCCCGGCGGGCTGTCGCGTGCCGGGCTTCGGCGGCGCTGAGGGCGTGTTCGCGCACGGTCAGCCGTTCCCGGGCCGAGCTGCGCGCCACGGCCGCCCAGGCCCGTACGGCCTCGGCGAGCCCGGGGTCGCCGGGCTGGTGTCCGGGCAGCGGCCAGGCGCGCAGGTCCGCGCTGTCCCCGGCGGCCTGGGCCAGCCGCTGGGCCGTGCCGAGCACCTTTTCGTCGCCCGCGCGCACCTTGGCCTCGGCGGCCCGGCGCTGTTCGGCGAGCAGGGCTTCGACGGCGGCGAAGCGGCGGGTGTCGAAGAGCCGTCCCAGCAAACGGCCGCGGGCCTCGGCGTCGGCGCGCAGGAAGCGTGCGAACTCGCCCTGGGGCAGCAGCACGACCTGGCAGAACTGTTCGCGGCTCATGCCGAGGAGCTGCTCGATCTCCTCGCCGATCTCCTGGTGGGAGCGGCTGAGTCCCTGCCAGCCGGTGTCGCCGAGGTGTTCGCGGAGCCAGCTCTGGGCCTTGTCCTTGGTGGTGCCGGTGCCGCGCTTCTTGGGGCGGGGCTGTTCGGGGCGCCGGGTGATCTCCAGGCGGCGGCCGCCCGCGGTGAGTTCGAGGGTGACCTCGGTGGCCTCCTCGGGGGTGGCGTGGTCGCTGCGCAAGCTGGTGCCGGGCGCCTGGCGGGGGCCGGGCACGGAGCCGTACAGGGCGTAGCAGACCGCGTCGAGCACCGAAGTCTTGCCCGCGCCGGTGGGACCGTGCAGGAGGAAGATCCCGGCGCCGGAGAGCGTGTCGAAGTCGATCTCCTGCGCTTCGGCGAAGGGCCCGAAGGCGGTGACCTTGAGTCGGTGCAGCCTCATCGGTCCCGCCCATGACGTCCGGTTTCGAGCAGTGCGGTTTCGACGCGGACGTCGTCGAAGGCGGCCCTCAGCACGGCCCGTTCGCCCTCGTCGGCGGCGCCCCCGCCGCGGACGTGGGTGACGAAGTCCTCGGCGATCTCCTGGTCGCTGCGGCCCTTGAGGCGCTGTGCGTAGGAGGCGCCGTCGTCCTCCTCGCGGCCCTGGGGGTCGAAGGCGAGGCTGAGGGTGTGGGGGAAACGGGCGACGAGGCGGGCCATCGGGTCCTCGGGCCGGATCGGGTCGGTGAGGGTCGCCTCCACCCACGCCTGCTCGTGTCCGGCGAGCGCGGGGTCCTCCAGCAGTTCCTCGATGGGGCCCCGGATGCGGGCGAGCGGGCGCGGCACGGGGGTGTCGATCCGCTCGGCCACCGGGCTCGTGCCCGGGGCACCGAGTTCGATCAGCCACATCGTCTTGCGGTGGTGGACCTCGGAAAAGGAGTAGGCGAGCGGGGAACCGGAGTAACGGACCCGTTCGTTGATCGTCTGACAGCCGTGCAGGTGGCCGAGGGCGGCGTAGTCGACTCCGTCGAAGACGGCGACGGGCACCGAGTCGACCCCGCCGACCGCGATGTCGCGCTCGCTGTCGCTGGCCTGGCCGCCGGTGACGAAGGCATGCGCGAGGACGACCGAGCGGACGCCGGGGCCGCGGGTGGCGAGGTCGTCGCGGATCCGGTCCATGGCGGCGCCGAGCACCGCTTCGTGGCTGACCTTCGGTGCGTCGAACGCGTCCTTGACCAGGGCCGGTTCGAGGTACGGCAGGCCGTAGAACGCCACGTCGCCGTGTACGTCGGTGAGCACGACGGGGTCGGCGCAGCCCTCGGGGTCGGTTCGCAGGTGGATCCCGGCGCGGCCGATCAGTGCGGCCCCCACGCCGAGCCGGCGGGCGGAGTCGTGGTTCCCGGAGATCATCACGGTGGGCACGCCGAGCTCGGCGAGCCGGTGCAGGACCTGGTCGAACAGCTCGACGGCGGGCAGCGGCGGCACGGCGCGGTCATAGATGTCGCCCGCGACGAGCACGGCGTCCACCTCGCGCTCCCGCGCGGTCTCGACGAGGTGATCGACGAAGGTCGCCTGCGCCCCGAGCAGGTTGACCCGGTGGAAGGCCCGGCCGAGATGCCAGTCGGAGGTGTGGAGGATCCTCACAATGCCACTCCGACCTGCACTTTTACCGTTCCTCCAGCTCCGGGACCAGCACGGACCCCCTACGGGCGCCGCGGCAGGCACCACCACGCTAACGCGAATCGGCGCCCGGTCCGTCTCGGTTCTCAGTTTGCCACCGGCGCCCGGGGGTGGACGACCAGTCGCGCCGAGGCCCCCGCCGGACCTCGGTGCGACGGCCACGGCGCGACGGCCACGACGCGACGGCCACGGGGTCACGACCACGACCGCGCCCCCTACGGCCTCGGACCCCCGGCCTCGGACCCCTGGCCTCAGCGCCACGGGTCGAGGGCGTGCTTGCCGGTCGTCCGGCGGGATTCGAGTTCCCGCAGGACGGCGGGGCCTTCGTCCAGCGGGTGGACCCGGGGGGTGCCCGGCGGGTAGACGCCCTGCTCGATGAGCTCCTCCAGCTCGGCGATCAGCGACCGGTAGAGGGCCGGGGCCTTCGAGGCTAGGGCGCCGATGTGCAGGCCCTTGAGCTGTACGTGGTGGGTGAAGACGAGGTCGTGGGTGCTCAGGCCGGCGTCCCCGGAGGACGCGCCGAGGACGACGATCCGCCCGGTGAAGGGTCGGGTGACGCGGAGGCTGGTGTCGAAGGTGGCCCGCCCCACGGACTCCAGGACGAGGTCGACGCCTCCCGTCAGCCGGGTGATCGCCTCGGCGAGGTCGGGCCGGGAGCCGTCGAGGACGTCCTCGGCTCCGAGCGCCCTGACCGTGTCGTGCTTGGCCGGCGAGGCGGTGGCGATGACGCGTGCCCCGTAGTGCCGGGCGAGACGGACGGCCGCCTGCCCCACGCCTCCTGCCGCCGCGTGGACGAGGACCACCTCGCCGCGCCCGAGCCGGCCCAGCGGTTTCAGCGCCGCCAGCGCGGTCGCCCAGTTCAGCACCATGCCGAGGGCTTCGGCGTCGCTCCAGCCCGCCGGCACCGGCAGCACGCCGGCGGCCGGCATGACCATGTACGGGGCGAACGCGCCCGCACCGGCCCCGACGATCCGGGTGCCCACCGGGAGGGGGTCCTCGGTGTCCGGGCCGACGGCCTCGATCGCGCCGGCGGCTTCGAAGCCCGCGACGTAGGGCGGCCGCGGACCGCCGCCGTAGGTGCCGTACGCCTGCATGACGTCGGCGTAGTTGATTCCGGCCGCCCCGACGCGGATCAGGTACTCGCCCGGCCCCGGCTCGGGGCGGGGGCGGTCGCCGACGAGGACCAGGTCCCGCGGCCCGGCCTGGGACGGCTGGACCAGCGCCCGCATCGTGGGTCCGTCGCTGTCCTGCTGCTGAAGGATCTCCATGCCGAGGACCGTAGGAGCCTCACGCACACGTCAAGGTCAAGGGCGGAGGTCGAAGCCGGGGCGGGGGTCGGGGTCGAGCGGCCGCGGCGCCGGAGGCCGCGCGGCACCCAGGAAGGACTCCAGCGCCGACCGTTGGGCGGTGAGCGCGGCGATCCGTTCGGTGAGCCGACCGTGGTAGTCCCGCACCTCGTCGAGGAACTCCCCGCACAGGGCGGCCGCCCCGCCCGTCGGATGCTCGGCGAGGAAGGGCAGGACCTCCTTGATCAACCGCACCGGGAGCCCGGATTCCAGCAGCGACCGGATGACCCGGACCCGCTCGACGGTGCCGGCGCAGTAGTCGCGGTACCCGTTGTCCTGCCGGCCCGGGACGATCAGGCCCTCGTCCTCGTAGAAGCGCAACGACCGCACGCTCACGCCACTGGCCTCGGATGCCTCACCGATCCTCATGCACGACCCCAACGCCCGACCGGCCCGTGGTCTTCCGGCGGCGCCGCATTACACTGCCGTAGACGGTCTACATCACCGTAGACGGAGGAAGCGTGAGGAGCACCCCATGGGTGAGGCCAACCCGGACCGACTGCCGGCCGGCGAGCTGGAGGCGTCGGTGCTGGCGGCCCTGTGGGCGGCCGGCACCCCGCTGACGCCCGGCCAGGTCCAGGAGGCACTGGGCACGTCGCACGCGCGGACGACGGTGACGACGATCCTGACCCGGTTGCACGAGAAGGGCGCGGTGTCCCGCACCCGCTCCGGTCGCGGGTTCGCCTACCTGCCGACGGAGGACGCCTCCGGGCTCACGGCCCGTCGCATGCACTCGGAGCTGCAAAAGACGGAGGACCGGGGCGCGGTGCTGACCCGCTTCGTCTCGCAGTTGAGCGACGACGACGAGCAGCTGCTGCGGGCCCTGCTCGACGGGGGCGGTGCGTGATCTACGCGGTCTGGCTGCCGCTGCTGGTCCCCTTCCTCGCCGGGCCAGTGGGCCGACGGCTGGCGGCCTCCCTGCCCCCGCGGCACGCCGTGTGGCTGTTGGCCTGCGCGGCGGCGGGGCTGGCCCTCGCCAGCACGGTCTCCCTCGCCCTGCTCGTGGTCCCGGGCGCCACGCACCTGCGCACCGTCGCCGCGCTGGGCAAGCTGCTCACTCCGCTGCGGACCGGTTCGCCCGATGCCGTGGTGGCGGTGGCCGTCGTGGCCGCGGCCCTGCTGGGCTGGTCCGTCGCGCTGCTGGTGCGGGCGGCGAACCGGCGCTGGACCCAGCTGCGCCGCGCCGGCCGGCTCGCGGCGCACGCCGGCGGAGAGCTGGTCGTCCTGGACGAACCGGGGCCGGACGCCTACGCGCTCCCGGGGCGACCCGGTCGGATCGTGGTGACCACCGGCATGCTGGGCGCGCTGACGGCCGCCGAGCGCGAGGCGCTGTTCGCCCACGAGCGCGCCCACCTGCGCGAGCGTCACCACCTCTTCGCCGCCGTGACCGATCTGGCGGCCCTGTGCCATCCGGCCCTGCGGGCCCTGCGCGAACCGCTGGCCTACGCCCTGGAGCGCAGCGCCGACGAGGCCGCCGCACTCGCCACGGGTGACCGCGGGCTGACCGCCCGGGCCATCGGCCGGGCCGCGCTCGCCACCCGTGCGGCCCAGGCGTCCGGCCCGGCGCGGCCGGCCTTCGCGCTGGCCGCGACGGCCGGTCCGCTGCCGCGCCGGGTGGCGGCCCTGTTGGGCCGACCGGTGGGGGCCGCGGCCGCGGCGCGCTCCCGTACCGCACGGCACCTCACCGCCGCGGCCCTGGTGACCTGCCTGGCCCTGTCCGGCGCCGCGGCCCTGGACGCCGCGGTGGACCTGCACGCGGGCATCGAGGCGGCGCAGGGCGAGTCGGCGGGACGGTGACCCGGGGCGGCGGACCCGGCGCCGTCGCTGACCCGACCTCGTCGCTCAGGGCGTAGGTCTCACCTCGAAGGCGTAGGTCTCGCCCCTCAGGGGGCGTAGGTCTCCCCGCCCAGGGTGAGGGTGGCGCTGCCCGCCGTGATGTCGGCGAGCCACGCCTCGAAGGCGGGCAGGTCGGCCTCGGGCAGGGCGATCTCGATCTCCACGGCGGCGCCGTAGCGCAGGTCGACCACGGTCCGGCCGGTCGAGCGGAGGTCGTTCTGGGTCTTGCCGGCGCGCTGGTGGTCGACGGTGACGGTGGCCAGCCGGTAGCGGTGGCGGGTGACCGTGCCCAGGGTGTCGAGGGCCTCGCCGACCACGCCGCCGTAGGCCCGGATCAGCCCGCCCGCGCCGAGTTTCACACCGCCGTAGTAGCGGGTGACCACGGCGACGGCGTAGCGGATGTCGCGCCGCATCAACATCTGGAGCATCGGCACTCCGGCCGTGCCGCCCGGTTCGCCGTCGTCACTGGCCTTCTGGACGGAGGCGTCCGCCCCGACGACGTAGGCGTAGCAGTTGTGCGAGGCGGTGGGGTGCTCCTTGCGGATGCGGGCGACGAAGTCCTGCGCCTCGCGCTCGGTCGCGGCGGGCGCGAGCGCGCAGAGGAAGCGCGAGCGGTTGATCTCGGACTCGTGGACGCCCTCGCGGGCCACCGTGACGTACTGGTCTGCCTTCACCCGCTCCACCCTAAAGGGAATCGGACGGGGGAATCGGACAGGTGTCCTCCCTGTTGAAGCCGGGTGCGGGCGGCACCCGGCCGGCCCGCGAGAGCAGGAGGCGGCACGCGTGTACGGCGACCCGGCAACCATCCGCAGGATCCTCACCCAGCACGGCGACACCTGGGCCGTGGTGGGACTGTCCAACAACAGCGACCGCGCCGCCTACGGCGTGGCGCGGGTGCTCCAGCGCTTCGGCAAGCGTGTGGTGCCGGTGCACCCGAAGGCGGAGACGGTCCACGGCGAGCAGGGTTACGCCTCGCTGGCCGCGATCCCCTTCCCGGTGGACGTGGTGGACGTCTTCGTGAACAGCGCGCTGGCCGGTCCGGTCGCCGACGAGGCCGCGGCGGCCGGCGCCCGCGCCGTCTGGTTCCAGCTCGGCGTGGTCGACGAGGACGCCTTCGAGCGGACCACCTCCGCCGGGCTGGACATGGTCATGGACCGCTGCCCGGCCATCGAGATCCCGGCCCTGTGAAGCGGGCCGACGCGGGCCGACCCGGGCTCCCCTGACCTGGGCTACGGGCGGCCCACGGGCGGGATGGACACCGCCAGCGTCATCTCCATCCGCACGGGGCCGTCGTTGCGGTAGGCGTGGGGTGCGTTCGCCTCGAAGGAGACGGCCCCGCCCGCCGGTACGGCGTACCGCTCCCCGTCGACCAGGAGCGTGAGCTCCCCCGCGGTGACGTGCATCATCTCGACGGTGCCGGCCGGATGGGGGTCGGAGTCGCTGCCCTCGCCCGGCTCCAGCCGGTAGGTCCACATCTCCAGCGGTCCGCGCCGGTCGTCGCCGAGCAGCATCTCGCTGGCGCTGCCGCCGTCCGTCGACCACATGCGCACGCCCTGTCCCGGGAGCACCACGTGCACCTGGGGGCCGGGTTCGTGGTCGAGCAGGGTGGTGATGCTGACGCCGAGGGCGTCGGCCAGTTTGACCGTGGTGCCGACGCTGGGGTTCGTACGGGCCTGCTCGATCTGGATGATCATCCCCCGGCTCACTCCCGCGCGGGCCGCCAGCGCGTCCAGTGTGAAACCGCGCTCACCTCGGCACTTCTTGAGGTTCCGGGCGAGCGCCTGGGTGAGCTGTTCGAGATCCGACACCATACCGTCCAATATTTTGGATGACAGAGTTCAATGGGCTGAACTATCGTGCATTGCACTCACTGGTTCAATGCACTGTACTGCGAGGTCCTGTCATGACCGCCCTGTTCGCCCTGGCCACAGCCATTCTGTGGGGTCTCGCCGATTTCGGGGGCGGATTGCTGACGCGCAGGCTTCCCGCGCTCACCGTGGTCGTCGCCTCGCAGGCCGTCGCCGTCGTCGTGCTCGGCTCGATCGTGCTCGGCACCGGCGCCTGGCGGGAGGCCGGATCGCAGCTGTGGTTCGCGGTCGCCGCGGGTCTGGTGGGTCCCCTCGCCATGTTGAGCTTCTACAAGGCGCTCGCGCTGGGCCCGATGGGCGTGGTCTCGCCGCTCGGTTCGCTGGGCGTCGTCGTCCCGGTCGGGGTCGGGCTGACGCTCGGCGAGCGGCCCGGCTTCGGCCAGGTCGCGGGCATCGCGGTGGCCCTGGTCGGGATCCTGCTGGCGGGCGGGCCCGAGCTGCGCGGGGCGCCCGTACAGCGGCAGGCGGTGCTGCTCACCCTGGGCGCGGCCTTCGGCTTCGGCGCGGTCATGGCGCTCATCTCGGAGGCGTCCAGTGGACTCACCAGCCTGTTCCTGGCCCTCTTCGTGCAGCGCGTGACGAACGTGGCGGCGGGCGGGGCCGCGCTCTGGGCCTCGGCCCGGCGCGGGAACCGGGTGCTCCCGGCGGGCGGCGGCCCCGCGCTGCTGTGGACCCTGCTGCCCGCGCTGGCCTTCGTCGGGCTGGCGGACGTCGCGGCCAACGGCACCTATTCCGTCGCCGCGCAGAACGGTCCGGTGACGGTGGCCGCCGTACTGTCCTCGCTGTACCCCGTCGTCACCGCGTTCGCCGCCTTCGCCCTCCTGAAGGAACGGCTGCGCACGGTCCAGGCGGCCGGGGCCGGCCTCGCCCTGGCCGGCACCGTCCTGCTGGCAGCGGGGTAGCCGGCCCGGGGACGGCCGGTGGGGGTCATTCGATGGCGGGGGCGGCGGCCCCGGCGATCGGGTTGCCCGCCCAGCGGGTCGCCGGTGGGACCGTCTCACCGCGCATCACCAGGGAGGAGGCACCGACCGAAGCGTGGGCGCCGACCGCGCTGCCCGGCAGCACGATGCTGTGCGGGCCGAGCGAGGCGCCCTCGGCGAGATCGACCGTGTCCATCCGCATGATCCGGTCGTGGAACAGGTGCGTCTGGAGCACACAGCCGCGGTTGACGGTCGCCCCCGCCCCGAGCGCGATCAGATCCGTCTCCGGAAGCCAGTGCGTGTCGCACCACACGCCGCGGCCGATCCGGGCCCCCAGGCTGCGCAGCCACCAGTTGAGGACGGGCGTCCCCGTGAAGGGGCCGGCCAACCACGGCACGGCGAGGGATTCCACGAAGGTGTCGTAGAGCTCGTTGCGCCAGACGAAGGAACTCCACAGCGGGTGCTCCGTCGCCCGGAAGCGGCCCACGAGCATCCACTTCGCGGCGGTCGCCGTCAGGGCAGCGGCCACCCCCGCGGCCAGCAGCAGGGGTGCGCCGACCACGGCGGCGAGCCAGAGGCCGCCCGAGTCGAGGGCGTCCTGCTGGGCGAGCAGCACCCCCTCGGCCAGCGCCAGTCCGCACATCAGCGGGATCAGCCGGCACAGCTCGACCAGCCCGCGGGCCAGCACCAGGTGCGGTGCCGGCTCGAAGGTGCGCCCCGCGTCCGGCGTGGCCGCCACCCGCGGCAGCGACATCGTCGGCCGGCCCAGCCAGGAGGTCCCGGGCCCGCTGTGCGCCGGGGCGTCGGAGAGGACCCCGATCAGCGCGTGGTCGGGCACGGTGCGCCCGGGGCCGACGATGCCGGAGTTCCCGACGAAGGCGCGCCGCCCGACGCGGACCGCGCCCAGCCGCATCCGGCCGTCGCGCAGCTCGTACGGCGCGGCGAGCACGTCGTCGGCGAGGAAGGCGCCGTCCTCGACGGTGAGCAGCGAGGGCAGGGTCAGCACGGTGGAGATCTCGGTCCGTCGGCCGACCCCGGCGCCGAGCAGCCGGAGCCACAGGGGCGTGGCGAGGCTCGCGTACAGCGGGAAGAGGGAGGCCCGCGAGCCGCCGAGGAGCCGGTGCACCAGCCAGACCCGCCAGGCGACGCCGCCGTCGGCGGGGTGGGTGCCGGGGGTGATGCCGCGGCCGAGGAGGCGGACGACGGCGGCCACGGTGAGGATCCAGCACAGGGTGGTGACGCAGGTCGCGACGGGAACGGTGAGCAGGAGCCACAGCGCGACGGCGCCGAGGGTCACGCAGTCCTTGACCAGGTAGTACGTCCCGACGAGTGCCGGCGCGCCCGCGAGGAGCGGGAGCAGCGGGAGCACGCCGAGGGTCACGGCGTAGCAGGCCTTCCACCGGCCGGGGCTGGACCGCCCGCCGGATGCGCGGCCCGCGGGCCGCTGCGCCGCGTCCGGCTGTGGTCGGGGGGTCGGGCGGGCCGGTGAGCCCTCCCAGCTGGCGCCGGCGGGGATCTCGCCCGACAGGCAGCCGCCGCCGGTCAGTTCGGCGCCGGGTCCGACCACCGCGCCCGGCATGAGCATCGACCGGTGCCCCACCCGGGCTCCGGCGCCCACCCGTACCGCCCCCACCCGCAGGGTCCCGCCGTCCACCCACCACCCGGACAGGTCGGCCTCGGGCTCGACGGCGCAGCCGTCGCCCAGCTCGGCGAGCCCCGTCACCGGCGGCATCGCGTGCAGCGCGACCCCCTTTCCGGTGGCGCAGCCGAGCGCACGCGCGTACCGGGCGGCCCACGGGGTACCGAGCAGCGCGGGGACGCCGAAGGCGGCCACGGCGCGTTCCGCGGCCCACAGCCGCAGGTGGACCCTGCCCCCGCGCGGGTAGGCGCCGGGGACGATCCCCCGGGTCAGCAGCCGCGCGGCGGCCGTGCCCAGGGCGAACCGGGACGGGGCGCTGAACAGCACCACCCAGCCGGCCAGCACCAACCACCACGAGGTGTACGGGGCCCAGGCCTTGGGGGCCAGCACGGCGAGGAGGTTGTCGATGACCGCCAGGGCGACCAGCCCGCGCAGCCCGGTCACGCCGAACAGGGCGCACTGGACGAGGATCTGGGCCGCGCCGGTACGCCGCCGCAGCGGCGGCGTCGGGGACACGGCCCCGACCGACCCCCGCGGGGAGTCCGACGACGCCGACGGCGAGGACGCGCCCAGGGAGGCGGACGCGGCCGGGCCCGACGCCGCCCCCTTCGCCGCGCCGCCCGGGGCGAGGCCCTCCAGGAGTGCGGCCATGTCCCGCAGCACCGGGTTCCGGTAGAGGTCCGCGACCGACACTCCGGGGTAACGCTCGCGCAGCCGCGAGGCCATCCGCGCGGCCGTCAGGCTGGTGCCGCCCAGGGCGACGAAGTCGGATCCCGGCCCGGGGCGGCTGCCGAGCAGGTGCGCCCACAGGTCGGCGAGCTCCGCGACGACCACCCCGAGCGGCTCCGGACCCGCCGCCTCCGACGCCCCCGAGGCGCCCGAGGCGGCTGCTCCGTCCAACGGCTCCGCCCCGCCGGACCCGCCGGACCCGGCCGCCCGATGCGCGGATTCCGGCAGCGGCCACGGCAGGGCCTCGCGGTCGACCTTGCCGGAGGTGCGGGTGGGCAGTTCGACGATCTCGGCCAGTACGGGCACCAGCGCCGCGGGCAGCGCCCGGGCCAGGGCCTCCCTGGCCCGGGCGCGGTCGTAGCCGGGCGCGGGGACGACGTACCCGGCGAGCACCTGACCGCCGGCCGGGGTCAGGTGCACGGCCGCGGCGGCGCCGAGCACGCCGGGCAGGGCGCTCAGGGCGGCGTCGATCTCGCCGAGTTCCACCCGGCGGCCGCCGAGCTTGATCTGGTCGTCGGCCCGCCCGGTGAAGAGCAGCCCGGCGGGGTCCGCCAGCACGAGGTCGCCGGTGCGGTAGGCGCGGGTGGCGCCCAGCGCCGCGCAGGGCCGGAAGCGCTCCGCGTCCTTGACCGGGTCGAGGTACCGGGCGACGCCGGCGCCGGCGATGACCAGCTCGCCCTCGGCGCCGGGCGCGACGGGCTCCCCCGCCTCGTCGACGACGGCCAGGTCCCAGCCGTCCAGGGGCAGTCCGATGCGTACGGGTTCGCCGGGCCGCAGCCGTGCGGCGCAGGCCACGACGGTGGTCTCGGTGGGTCCGTAGGTGTTCCACATCTCGCGCCCGCCGATCGCGAAGCGGTCGACGAGCTCGGCCGGGCAGGCTTCGCCGCCGACGATGAGCAGCCGGACCCGGTCCAGGCAGTCTGCGGGCCAGAGCGCGGCGAGCGTGGGCACGGTCGAGACCACGGTGACGGCCCGGTCGACGAGCCAGGGGCCCAACTCGTGCCCGGCGCGCACGAGCGCCCGCGGGGCCGGGACCAGGCAGGCGCCGTGGCGCCAGGCCAGCCACATCTCCTCGCAGGAGGCGTCGAAGGCCACCGAGAGCCCGGCGAGCACCCGGTCACCGGGGCCGAGCGGGCGCTCCCGCAGGAACAGCCCGGCCTCGGCGTCGACGAAGGCGGCGGCGCTGCGGTGACTGACGGCCACGCCCTTGGGGGCGCCCGTGGAGCCCGAGGTGAAGATGATCCACGCGTCGTCCTGCGGGCGGGCCGCCCGGCGGGCCCCGCCGGCGGCGCCGGCGGGCGGTACGGCGCCGGGCGCCATCTCGCCGTCCGCGCCGAGGACCAGGCAGACCCCCGCCTCGCGGAAGACGGTCGCGGCCCGCTCGTCGGGGTCGTCCGCGTCCACCGGGACGTAGGCGGCGCCGCAGCGCAGCACGGCCAGGACCGCCAGGTAGAGCTCCGCGCTGCCGGAGGGCACGCGGATCCCGATCCGGTCCCCCGCCCCGGCGCCGGCACGGCGCAGCCGTTCGGCCCGGGCGGCGACCTCGGCGGTCAGCCGCCGGTAGTCGAGGCGTTCGGCGCCGGTGTCCAGGGCGAGGGCCCCGGGGTGGGCGGCCGCGGTGGCGTCGAGGACGTCGAGGAGCGTGCGCGCGGGGGCGGGGGGCGCACCGAAGTGACACGCGCCCCGCGCCGCGTCAGCGGAGGCCGGTCGGGGTAGGGGGCCGGACGGGTGGGATGGCATCGGTGCGCCTCTATTCGGCTGTGTGACGTGCGTATTCTGCACGGCCGAACGCCTGCCTCCGGCGCCGCCCGCACGCATCCACAGATACCGGCCACGGGTGTCCGGTTCACCGACCGGAGGCCACTGTTCCGCGAATCGAACAGGGCGTCCGGAACCCCAACGGCACGTCAAATCCCTTGTCGTGGGCGGGATCGCGCCGCGCACCGCGCGTCCCCGGCACCTTCCCGCATCGGCGACCCGTGGGGAGGATTTGGACAATCGCTGGGCTGACGTTCGGTATCGGACTCACCCGTTCCGCCCGCATCGCGCCCGATCAGGGGGCCGCGGGCGATCCGATCCCGCGGGACTCGGCGATACGTTCGGCTTCCTCCAGCGCGCGCAGTTGCGCGGGAGTCACCCCTTCCGGTATCGGTACCGGGGCCGGGGTGCGCAGCGGCGGCTGCCAGCCCGTCTCCGGCTCCCAGCGCCGCACGATCCGGGCCGGCGCGCCGGCGACGACGGCGTGGTCGGGCACCTCGCCGCGGACGACGGCCCCCGCGGCCACCACCACGTTGCGGCCGAGCCGGGCGCCGGGGAGGACCACCGCGCCGGTGCCGAGCCAGCAGCCCGGGCCGATCTCCACCGGCGCGCTGCGCGGCCACTGCTTGCCGACGGGCTCGTGCGGGTCGTCGTAACTGTGGTTGGTGGAGGTGATGTAGACCCCGGGACCGCAGAAGGTGTCCGATCCGATGGTGATCCGGGTGTCCGCGATGACGTGGCTCCCCCGACCGAGCACCACGCCGTTGCCGAGGACCAGCACCGGGTCACGGCCGAGGTCGAGGTCCGGCATCATCCCGGCGGTCAGGGTGACCTGCTCGGCGATGATGCAGTGCTCGCCCAGGTGGATCCAGCGTTCGCCGAAGACGGTGCCCTGGGGGAAGGCCAGCCGGGTGCCCTCGCCGATGGCGCCGAAGCGCAGCCGCCCGGGCGCCTGCGCGGTGACCGCACCCGCCTGCTGCGCCCAACGCCAGCCCGCGTGGACGATCCGGCTCGCGGCCCGGCGGCGCAGGGCGGTCACGGCCGCCAGGACCTCCGCGGGCGAGACGGATGAGAACGTGTTTCTGTTCTTCGGCACCCGGCCACGGTAGTGGGCCGTGCCCCGGGCGTCCGGACGGCCCTCCTGTGATCTTCACCCCATCGGCCGGCCGGCCGGAGGCGTGGCCTACGGTGCGAGGAGCGCGGCATCCGGAAGCAGAGGAAGAGAACATGACGTTTCAGGCGGACCAGGCATTCGTCGCCGGTGTCGGCGGGAAGAAGCCGGCCATCCACCCGGAGGCGTTCACCGCGCCGACGTCGGTCGTCGTCGGCGACGTCACCCTCGCCGCCGGGGCGAGCATCTGGTACTCCGCGGTGCTGCGGGCCGACTGCGGTCCGATCGTGCTCGGCGCGGACAGCAACGTCCAGGACAACTGCACGGTCCACGTCGACCCGGGCTTCCCGGTGACCATCGGCGCGCGCGTCTCCATCGGCCACAACGCGGTGGTGCACGGCTGCACCGTCGAGGACGACTGCCTGATCGGCATGGGCGCCACCGTCCTCAACGGCGCGGTGATCGGCGCGGGTTCGCTGGTCGCCGCCCAGGCCCTGGTGCCGCAGGGCATGGTCGTCCCGCCGGGCTCCCTCGTCGCGGGCGTGCCGGCGAAGGTCCGGCGCCCGCTGACGGACGAGGAGCGGGCGGGCATCAGCCTGAACGCGACGATGTACGTCGAGCTGGCGAAGCAGCACCGCGCGGCGGCCGGGGACCTCGCGTAGCGGAGCCGCGGCGTCCCGGACGGGCGCGGCGGCCGCGCCCGCCCGGGGCTCCGGGTTCAGTCCACCGCCACCGTGGTCTCGGCCGCCACCGTCGCCTCGGCCTGCGCCGCCGACTTCTTGGCCCGGCTGCGCAGCACCAGCATGGAGGTGAGCCCGATCAGCACGGCCGCCACCAGCCCCAGCCAGGAGAACCGCTTCAGCCAGGCCTCCGCGACGATCCCGATGTAGTAGATGACCGCCGTCGTGCCGCCCGCCCAGATGATCCCGCCGAGCACGTTGGCGATCAGGAACTTCCAGTACGGCATCCGCAGCACGCCCGCCAGCGGCCCCGCGAAGATCCGCAGCAGCGCCACGAACCGCCCGAAGAAGACGGCCCACATGCCCCACTTCTCGAAGGACCGCTCGGCCATCGCGACGTGGTGCTCCCCGAAGTGCCGGGGGAAGCGCCGCCCGAGCCGGGCCAGCAGCGGCTTGCCGCCCTTGCGGCCGATCGCGTAGCCGATCGAGTCCCCGATGATCGCGCCCGCGCTCGCGCAGGCGCCCAGCACCACCGGGTCGATGCCGCCGTTCTGCGAGGCGAGCAGGGCCGCGCTGACCAGGACGATCTCCCCGGGAAGCGGGATGCCCACGCTCTCCAACCCGATGACGAGGCCGACCAGCAGATAGACACTCACCGCCGGGATGGTCTCCAGCCATTCCTGGATGTGCACCGGTACGTCCTCCCGCAGCGTGGTCGGCGCGCCCCCTGTGGCGCACCGACCCGCCAGCCTACCGGCCCGCCGCGCGCACCACCGCGGCCGCCCTCAGGGGCAGTTCCCGCGAGGAGCGCCCCACCCACACCTCACGCCGTCCGGTGCCCACCACCCAGGCGTGCGGACCGGGGTCCCAGGAGGACAGCGTGCGGGCGTCGAGGTCGACGGCGATCCGCTGGGAGCGGCCGGGGGCGAGGCTGATCCGCCGGTAGCCGGCCAGGGCGCGGACGGGCTGATCGAGCGTGAGGTCCGGCGAGGGGCCGAGGTACACCTGCGCCACGTCCGTGCCCGCGCGGCGGCCGGTGTTGCGCACGGTGAACTCCACCCGCAGCCCGGTGCCCCGGGGCCGTACGGTGAGCTTCTCGTACTGCCAGGTGGTGTACGAGAGGCCGTGGCCGAAGGGGAAGAGCGGGGCCACCCGCTCCGCGTCGTACCAGCGGTGGCCCACGTGGACCCCCTCGCTGTACTCCTGACGCCCGCCGACCCCCGGGTAGCGCACCGGGTCCGCGCCGACCGGGGTGGCGCGCTCGTCGGCGGGGAAGGTCTGGGTGAGCCGCCCGCCGGGGTCGGCGTCGCCGAAGAGTACGGCGGCGGTGGCGCCCGCGCCCTCCTGGCCCGGGTAGTACATCTGCAGCACGGCCGCGGTCCGCGCGAGCCAGGGCATGGCGGTCGACGAGGACGTGTTGAGGACCACGGTGGTGCGCGGGTTGACCGCGGCGACCGCCTCGATCAGCCGGGCCTGGCCTCCGGGCAGTCCCAGGCCGGTCCGGTCGCTGCCCTCGGTGGCGTCCTCGTAGGCGAACAGGACCACGCTGTGGGCCGCCGCGGCCACCCGTACCGCCTCGGCCACGTCGGCGGCCCGGCTCGCCCGGGTGGTGTGGCGCAGTCGGAAGCGCGCGCCCGGGTCGCCGCCGTGGGCGCCGACGGTGAGCTTGTGGGTCCCGGGCGCGAGGGCGAGCGTACGGCGGCGCACGGTGAGCCCGTCGGGGGCGGCGCCGAGCAGCCCGCCCGCGAAGTACTCGGCCACGCCCTGCTGGACGGGGAAGACCTCCTCGCCGTCGAGGCGCACGTCGGGCCGCTTGCCGGTGTAGTGGACGAGCAGGGTCCACTCGTCGGCCTCGCGGAGCGTGAAGGCGCCCTCGTAGTGGTGCTCCTTGCCCGCGTCCACGACCTGGTCGTCCAGGGCGGCCGCCGGGGTCAACAGGCCCGCGGGCAGCGGGCGCCCGTACAGGTCCTCGCCGAGGGCGTGGCGGACCTCGGCCCCCTTGCCGGCGCGGGCGCGGATCGCGGCCAGCGGGCTGGCGGCCCGGTCCCGGTCGGGGACGACGTGGGCGCTGCCGCCGCCGCTGACGAAGGGCACCTGGCCGGTGGGCCCGATGACGGCGAGGGAGCTGGCGGCGGCCCCGGTGAGCGGCAGGGCCGCCTTCTCGTTGCGCAGCAGGACCGCGCCGGCGACCGCGACCCGCCGGGCGAGCGCGGCGCCGGCGGCGGGATCGCGGGCCGGGCGGGGCGCGGGGGACGCCTCCAGCAGGCCGAAGCGGTCCATGGTGCTGAGCACCCGGCGCACCGCGAGGTCCACGGCGTGCTCGGGCACGGATCCGGCGCGCACGGCCTCGCGCAGCGGGTCGCCGAAGTGGGTACCGGTGGGCATCTCCATGTCGAGGCCCGCGGTGACGGCCGCGACGGTGCTGTGGGTGGCCTGCCAGTCGGACATCACCCAGCCGTCGAACCCCCAGCGCCCGCGCAGCAGTTCGTTGAGCAGCGGCTTGTTCTCGCAGGCGTAGGTGCCGTTGACCTTGTTGTACGCGCCCATCACCGAGCCCGCGCCGGCCGCGACGGCGGCCTCGAAGCCGCGCAGCTCCGTCTCGTGCAGGGTCTGTTCGGTGGCGACCGCGTCGACGGTGTCGCGGCCCTTCTCCTGATTGTTGAGGGCGAAGTGCTTGACGGTGGCGATCAGCCCTTCGTCCTGGATGCCGCGGACCACCTCCGCGACCAGGTCGGCGGTCAGCCGCGGGTCTTCGGAGTAGGTCTCGAAGTTGCGGCCGGCGTAGGGGGTGCGGATGAGGTTGACCATGGGCGACAGCAGCACGTCCTGGCCGAGCGCGCGGCCCTCGCGGCCGATGACGCGGCCGTAGGCGCGGGCGAGGGCGGGGTCGAAGGCGCTGGCCAGCATGACGGGCGCGGGCAGCGCGGTCGCCGGGCGGGCCACCCGCACTCCGGCCGGTCCGTCGGCGAGCCGCAGCGGCGGGATGCCCAGGCGCGGTACGCCGGGCACGTAGCCCGCCTGGCCGAGCGGGGCGGGGTCCACGGCGCCGTGCAGCAGTGTGGTCTTCTCCTCCAGGGTGAGCCGCTCCAGCAGCGCGTCCACCCGGGCGCCGGCGCCGGGCCGGGCGGTGGCGCCGGCCGCGCTCGCTCGGGCGGCCGTACGGGCCCCCGCGCGCGGGGGCACCTGGGGGACGCAGCCGCCCGCGCCGAGGGCGGCGCCCGCCGCGCCCAGCAGCCGGATGGCGGTACGGCGGGACACGGCCTCGCTCATGGGGGCTCCCTGGAAGCGGCAGTGGGCGGGGCGGCCCGCGCCGGACCGCCCCCGGCCCACTGTGGGCCACGCGGCGCCCGGGCCCGCCGGGACGCGCCCTCGGCGGGGCGGCCTTCCACTGATGGGACGCACCCGGACGCACCCGGGGCGCATCCGTCGCCCGCAGGCTCAGGCGTTGGGGCGCAGCGTCCAGACGACCGTCATCTCGCCGGTCACGGCCTCGTCCTCGCGCTGGATGGCGATGGTGACGGGGAACTCGGGGCGGCCGCCCGCGTCGAGTTCGGCGATCACGTCGGCCGCCGGGCGGCCGAGGGTGGCGGTGGCCGTGACGACGCCCTTGGCCAGCTTCTTGTAGCCGATCTCGGCCCGGACGGCGAGCGGCACGGCGCGGGAGAGCTGCTCCCCGAAGGCCGCCAGCACGATCGCGCCGCTCGCGGACTCGGCGAGGGTGAACATGGCGCCGGCGTGCGGGCCGCCGACGTGGTTGTGGAAGTCGCTCTGGTCGGGCAGGCGGACGACCGCGCGCTCGGGGGTGGTCTCCAGGAACTGGAGGTTCAGGGTCCGGGCCATCGGCACCGTCGCGGCGAGCAGTTCGCCCACGTTCATCTGTTCTGCGCTCATGACGAGCGATGTTACCCACGAGTAGGTGGCTTGACCAGAGCCGTAACGGGACCGGACGTGGTTCCCGCGTCCCGCTCCCACTATCGTTACCGGCCATGTGGCCAGGACAGCAGCAGCCGCCCGGGGGCGAGCAGAACGCGCAGGACGCGCAGAACAACCCGTACCAGCAACAGCCGGGACAGCCGAATCCGTACCAGCAGCCGGGGTACGCGGAGCAGCAGCCCGGCTACGGGTACCCGCAGCCGGGCTACCAACAGCCCCCGCCGACCCAGCCGTGGGGGCAGGCACCGCCCCACCCGCAGGAGCCCGCGCGGGGGGGCAAGGGGTCGAGCCCCTTCGCGACGAAGACCGTCGCCATCGTGGCCGCCTCCGCGGTCGTGGTGGCCGCGGCCGTCACCGGAGCCTTCGTCCTGACGAGGGACGACAACACCAAGAAGGACGTGGCCGACGACAAGCCCGCCGCCAGCTCCCCCGCCCCGGTCCCGCCGGCCGCGCCGACCGGCAACCCGCGCGCGGGCGGCGACGTCGCCCCCGTGATCCCCGGCTGGAAGGTGGTCGTCAACCCGAAGTACGGGACCGCCTTCGACGTCCCGGCGGACTGGAAGGTCGACGGCTCGGGCATGACCTACGGCATCACCGACGACTCCAAGAACGACGGCTCGCCGCTCCTGAGCATGTCCGCGCCCGCGGAGTACAAGGGCGAGTGGTGCAAGGTCGACTCCGACAAGAACGGCAAGGAGGAGTCCACCGCCCTGGCCACCACCGGCACCAAGGGCGGCCAGGGTGCCAAGGACACCGCCGAGGCGGCCTACAACGAGGCCGGCAACTGGGTCTTCGCCGCCTACGCGCAGAAGGCGCCCAAGGGCACCGTCAAGGTGGGCACGGCCAAGGAGTACACGACCCTCTCCGGCCTCAAGGGGCACATGGACACCGCGACCGTCAGCGGCCTGCCCAAGAAGGACAAGTGCGACACCGACGGCAAGTCCATCGCCTTCAGCTTCAAGACCACCAACGGCGACTTCTCCAGCTGGGTGCTCTACGGCCCGGCGAACGTCCCCGACGAGGTCAAGCCCGAGGTCTACGAGAAGATCCTCAGCTCGGTCCGGCTCACCGCGGGATGACCTCCCGCTCCTCCGCCCCCGGACCGTTAATCCGTTTGGCTTCCCGGTCCGGGGCGGGGATAGTCCGGGGGTGAGCTCCCGCCCCGCCCCCGGCCCCCCGTCCGCGCGCCGTCACCGCCCCGCCTGGGCGGGACGCAACTACACGTTGCTGACCGGCGCGGCGGTGGTGACCAACCTCGGCAGCAACGGCGCGCTCATCGCGTCCGCCTTCGCCGTGCTGGAGGCGGGTGGTTCCAGCGGGGACGTCGGTCTGGTGACCGCCGCCCGTACGCTCCCCCTGGTCCTCTTCCTGCTCATCGGCGGCGCCATCGCCGACCGGATACCGCGCCACCGGGTGATGGTGGCGGCCAACGCCCTCAACTGCGTCTCGCAGGGCGCCTTCGCCGTGCTCGTCCTCTCCGGGGACCCGCAGCTGTGGCAGATGATGCTGCTCACCGCGCTGTGCGGCACCGGTACCGCCTTCTTCAGCCCGGCCGCCGAGGGCATGCTGCTCTCCAGCGTCTCGGGCGAGCACGCGAACCGGGCCTTCGCGCTCTTCCGGATGGCGGTGAACGGCGCGGGCATCGGCGGCGCCGCGCTCGGCGGGGCCATGATCGCCGCGATGGGCCCCGGCTGGGTCCTCGCGGTCGACGCGGTCGCCTTCGCGCTGGCGGGAGCCCTGCGCGCCTTCCTCGACGTCCGTCACATCGCCCCCAGGGAACCCGGCGGCAGCCTGCTGGGCGATCTGCGCGACGGCTGGGTCGAGTTCCGCAGCCGCCCCTGGCTGTGGAGCATCGTGCTCCAGTTCTCCGTCGTCGTCGCCGTCGTCGGCGCGGCCGAGGCGGTCTACGGGCCGCTGGTCGCCCGGGACCACCTGGGCGGTCCTGCCCCCTGGGGGCTGGCCCTGGCCGCCTTCGGGGTCGGCACGCTGGGCGGAGCCGTCCTGATGATGGTGTGGAAACCGCGCCGGCTGCTGCTGGTGGGCACGCTCTGCGTGTTCCCGCTGGCGCTGCCGTCGGCGGGGTTGGCGGTCCCGCTGCCGACCTGGGGGCTGTGCGTGGTGATGCTGGTCAGCGGGCTGGCCATCGAGGTGTTCGGCGTCAACTGGATGACCACGATGCACCAGGAGATCCCGGAGGAGAAGTTCTCCCGGGTCTCCGCCTACGACTGGTTCGGCTCCATCTCGATGCTGCCCGTCGCCACCGCCCTCGCGGGTCCGGTCGAATCGGCCGTCGGGCGCACCGAAGCGCTCTGGGGCTGTGCGGCCCTGGTCGTCATCGTGACGGCCGCCGTCCTCACCGTCCCCGACGTCCGCCGGATGACCCGCAAGCCGGTGCCCGCGCTCCCGGCCGGGCCCGCCGAGCCGGTGGGCGGGAGCGCCCCCCTGGTCAAGGCTCCGGTCGACGCCTCCTAGGAGGCGCCCCGGGCTCAGCCGATGCTGAAGGCTCCCTCGGGCGGCTCCGGCGAGGCCACCGCATCGGCGTCCCGTACGATCGCGGCCCGCCCGGCCAGCTTCGCCACCCCCGCCCCGTACTCCACCCGGGCCGGGAACGCGTCCGCCGCGCACGCCCGCGCCAGGGCCGCCACCGGCAGCTCCCGGGCGGAGCCCACCAGCACGGCGTTGCCGAAGCGGCGTCCGCGCAACACCCCCGGTTCCGCGATCAGCGCCAGCTCCGGGAAGACCGTGGCGAAGTTCGCCAGCTGCCCGCGCAGGAACGCGAAGGGCGCCCCGTCGGCCAGATTGGCCACGTAGGTCCCGCCGGGCCGCAGCACCCGGGCCGCCTCGCGCGCGTACTCCACCGAGGTCAGCTGGGCCGGCACCCGCGAGCCCCCGAACACGTCGGCCACCAGTACGTCCGCGCTCGCCGCGGGCGCGGCTTCCAGCCAGGCCCGCGCGTCGGCCGCGTGCAGCTCGATCCCGGCCCGCGCGGGCAGCGGCAGGTGCTCGGCGACCAGCTCCAGCAGCCCCCGGTCGAAGTCGACGACCTGCTGCCGGGAGCCCGGCCGGGTGGCGGCGGCGTAGCGGGGCAGCGTCAGCGCGCCGCCACCGAGGTGCAGCAGGTCCAGCGGTGCGCCCGGGCCGGCCGCGCAGTCCAGCACGTGCGCGAGCCGGCGCACGTACTCGAATTCCAGGTGGTGCGGATCGTCGAGGTCCACGTACGACTGCGGGGCCCCGTCCACCGTCAGCAGCCAGGCCCGCCGCCGGTCCACGTCCGGCATCAACTTGGCGGTGCCCTGGCCCACGTCCCGGATCACCGGGATCTGTTCGTCGTCCACCCCACCATTGTCGGGCAGCTCAGAGGGTCCAGACGGCCGCCGCCTCGGCCGCGTGCGCGGCGGCCTGCGCGAGGCCCGCCCGGGCCGCCGGGGCCCGCCGGGCCGGGTCCAGCACATTGCGCCCGAAGACCTTGCGGGCCTCGGCGGACGGGGTGATCAGCAGCACCTTGGACCCGTCCGCGCGCAGCCGTTCGACCTGCGTGCCGGGCGAGGGCGAGACCCCGGTGCCCATGGCCATGGGCGCGAGGACCACCACGCGCCGGTAGCCCGTCGCCACGTCCGCGTTGGCGGCCGACCGCACGCCCCCGTCGACGTAGCGCCGCTCCCCGACGCTCACCGGGGGCCACACCCCCGGCACCGCGCAGCTCGCCGAGACGGCGTCGACGAGGCCGACCCCGCTGTGCCGGTCGAAGTCGGCGGCGGCCCCGGTCCGCGCGTCCACCGCGGTGACCACGAACCGCCGCTCGGGCCACTGGTGGGAGACCAGCCGCGCTTCCAGCACCTTGCGCCGGGCCCGCTCGTCCCCGGTGTCGGCGGCCAGCGCGATCTCGCCGACCCGGCGCCGGTAGGCCGTGGCGTCCCTGGCCCGCATCATGGCGACGGCGTAGCGGGCGACGAGCCCGGCGCCCATCTTGGCCGGGATCTCGCCGCCCGCTCCGGCGAGCTGGCGCTCGTAGAGCTCGCGCGGGGTCAGCAGGCCCGAGGTCAGCTGGGCGCCGACGACGGAGCCCGCGGAGGTGCCGACGACGAGTTCCGCGGCGGACAGGTCGATGCCCGCCTCGGCGAGCCCGTAGATGATCCCGGCTTCCCAGCCGACCCCGGTCAGGCCCCCGCCGCCGAGCACCAGCGCCGTCTCGCCGCTCATCGCAGCCCCCGCTCATCCGTGTGTGGTGACGGCAGTCTGCCGCAGGCGGGCCGCCGTCACCACGGTGGCCTTCGGGTCAGCCGAGAACGGACGTCACCGTTCCGGCGCCGACCGTCCGCCCGCCCTCACGGATCGCGAAGCCGAGCCCCGCCTCCAGCGGCACGTCCCGGCCCAGCTCGACGGTCATGGCGACCGTCTCCCCCGGCCGGGCGAGCGCCGCCTCGCCCAGGTCCACGTCCCCCACGACGTCGGCGGTGCGGACGTAGAACTGTGGCCGGTATCCGCTGGCCAGTGGCGTGGTCCGGCCGCCCTCCCGGGCGGACAGGACGTACACCTGGGCCGTGAAGCGCCTGCGCGGCACCACGCTGCCCGGGGCGGCGACCACGTCACCGCGGCGGATCCCGTCGCGGTGCACGCCCCGCAACAGGAGGGCGACGTTGTCCCCGGCCTCGGCGGAGTCCATCGGCTTGCCGAAGGTCTCCAGGCCGGTGACCACCGTCTCGACCGGCTCCCCGGCGGCGCCGAGCAGCGCGACCCGGTCGCCCATGCGGACGGTGCCGCGCTCGATGGCGCCGGTGACGACCGTGCCCCGCCCGGTGATGGTCAGGACGTTCTCCACCGGCAGCAGGAACGGCGCGTCCGTGTAGCGCACCGGCATCGGTACATAGGTGTCCACGGCGTCCAGCAGCGCCAGCACCGCCCCGGTCCATCGCGGGTCGCCCTCCAGCGCCCCCAGCCCGGAGACCCGGACCACGGGAGCGGTGTCGCCCCCGTACCCGTTGGCGCTCAGCAGCTCCCGGACCTCCAGCTCGACCAGGTCGATCAGCTCGGGGTCCCCGGCGTCGGCCTTGTTGAGGGCGACGACGATGTGGTCGACGCCGACCTGGCGGGCGAGCAGTACGTGCTCGGCGGTCTGCGGCATGACCCCGTCGAGCGCGGAGACGACGAGGATCGCGCCGTCGAGCTGGGCCGCGCCGGTCACCATGTTCTTCACGTAGTCGGCGTGACCGGGCATGTCGACGTGGGCGTAGTGGCGGGTGTCCGTCTCGTACTCGACGTGCGAGAGGTTGATGGTGATCCCGCGCCGCGCCTCCTCCGGCGCCCGGTCGATCCGGTCGAAGGGCACGTAGGACGCTCCCCCGCGCTCGGCGAGGACCTTGGTGATGGCGGCGGTGAGGGTGGTCTTGCCGTGGTCGACGTGACCCATGGTGCCGATGTTGAGGTGCGGCTTGGTCCGCACGAAGGCCGTCTTGGCCATGACTGTTTCCCGTTTTCGCGTTGTTCCGGTGGCCGAAGGCGACCGGAAGCCTGAACGGGACCCCTGGATCCTGCCGACCCTCCCCCTGCGGGGTCCGCCGGACGATCCGGGAAGGGTCAGCTTCGTGCGCCGCCGAAGGGCGCCGGGAGTGCGGATGCGACATCCGCTGCGGTGGGTGCGATGTCCACGACGGCAGCCTTCGGCGCGTCCGCGACTGCGGACGGCGCTGCGGGGAAGGGGTGCCGGAACATGGGACCGATCCTGTCCCAGCGGCGCCACCGCGTCGAACGAATTAACGACCCGCGACCACGGGACACCGGTCGCTTCGCCGCATGAGGTCCGGATCACGGCGCCCCGACGGGCCCGTCGGTTAGTCTCGGCGGATGTCCCCCCTGCTTCTGGCGCCCTGGTTCCGGCTGGCCCTGCTCGTCGTGCTGCTGGTGGCGGCCGGCGTGTGCGTGCTGCTGTTCGAGCCCCAGCGGATGCTGTCGCAGGGCTGGACCGGTTCGCTCCCGCTGGGCACGGCGGTCCTGTCGTTCGCGGTGGTGTACGGGCTGTGCACGGCGGCGTTCGTGCCGCGCCCGCTGCTGAACCTGGCCGCGGGAGCGGTCTTCGGCGCGCAGTTCGGCCTGGTGGCCGCGGTCGGCGGCACGGTGCTCGGCGCCGCCGTGGCGTTCGGGCTGGGCCGTGCCATGGGGCAGCGGGCGCTGCGGCCGCTGCTGCGCGGGCGCTGGCTGCTGGCGGCGGACGGGCAGCTCGGCAGGCACGGGTTCCGATCGATGCTGGCGGTGCGGATCTTCCCCGGGGTGCCCTTCGCGGCCGCCAACTACATCGCCGCGATCTCGCGGTGCGGCTGGGTTCCGTTCCTGCTGGCGACGGCGCTCGGCACCGTCCCGAACACGGCGGCCTACGTGATCGCCGGGGGCAGCGCCTCCTCGCCCACCTCGCCCGTCTTCCTGGCCTCGCTGGGCTTCATCACCGTCTCCGGAGTGCTCGCCGCGGCCGTCGCGTGGCGCAAGAGGCACAAGCTGGCTGCGCCCCCTACGAGCGGCCTGACGCCGCAGCAGACCCCAGTGGTCGGCGTGGTCACCCGGACGCCCTAGCATCGGACGCGAACTTCCCGACGATCACAAGGACGAGCGCACCCCGACATGAGCTGGTTCGAATCCCTAATCCTCGGTCTCGTCCAGGGCCTCACGGAGTTCCTCCCGATCTCCTCCAGTGCACACCTGCGGCTGACCGCGGCGTTCGCCGGCTGGCACGATCCCGGAGCGGCCTTCACCGCCATCACCCAGATCGGCACCGAGACCGCCGTGCTGATCTACTTCCGCAAGGACATCGCGCGGATCATCTCCGCCTGGTTCCGTTCCCTGACGAACAAGGCGCTGCGCTCGGACCACGACGCCCAGATGGGCTGGCTGGTCATCGTGGGCTCGATCCCGATCGGCGTCCTCGGCATCTCGCTGAAGGACCAGATCGAAGGCCCGTTCCGTGATCTGCGGCTGATCGCCACGACCTTGATCGTGATGGGCATCGTCCTCGGCTTCGCCGACTGGCTGGCCTCGCGCGACGAGAAGGGCGGCAAGCACCGGGTCGTCAAGCAGCGCAAATCGCTCAAGGAACTGGGCGTCAAGGACGGTCTGATCTTCGGTGTCGCGCAGGCGATGGCGTTGATCCCGGGCGTCTCCCGCTCCGGCGCGACCATCTCCGGCGGTCTGCTGATGGGCTACACCCGCGAAGCGGCGGCCCGTTACTCCTTCCTCCTCGCCATCCCGGCCGTACTGGCCTCGGGCGGCATGGAGTTGAAGGACCTCGGCGAGGGGCACGTCTCCTGGGGTCCGACGATCTTCGCGACGGTCATCGCCTTCGTGGTCGGCTACGCCGTGATCGCCTGGTTCATGAAGTTCATCACGACGAAGAGCTTCATGCCCTTCGTGATCTACCGGATCCTGCTGGGCATCGTGCTGTTCGTGCTGATCGGCATGGGTGTGCTGAGCCCGCACGCGGGCGAGTCCGCCGGCTGACGCACCGCACACCCGCACGCGGGGGCCGCACGGGAACGTTCCCGTGCGGCCCCCCCGTCGTTGTGGCTGGGAGAACGGTGTCGCAGCAGGGGGTGGACAGCCATGAAGCGAGTGGTGGTGGGGCGGTTTTCGGCCGG
>NZ_JBITDP010000002.1:944361-1002038 GCF_044454405.1 Streptomyces sp. NPDC051555
CCCCCGGGGGGGGGGGGGGGGGGCGCGGCCCCCCCGGGGGGGGGGGCGGCCGGGCCCCCCCCCCCCCCCCCCGGGGGGGGGCCCGGGCCGCGCCCCGCCGCCCCCCCCCCCCGCGTCGTTGTGCCTGGGAGAACGGTGACGCAGCAGGGGGTGCACAGCCATGAAGCGAGTGGTGCTGGAGCGTTTTCCGGCCGGAAGTCCGTGGGGAAGCTGGCCGGCCGAGGAGTACGCCGCCCAGCGCAAGCACGAGGGGATCGCGGCCGAGGTCGTCATGGATCTCGCCAGCGACGCGTTCCTCGTCGTGGTCGGGCAACGGGAGGCGCGTTCCGGTCACTGAGCGGCCCGCCTGCGGATCCGGAGGCGCCGCGCCCCTTGGACTCGCGGGCCCGCTGTCCCACACTGACCCGATGACGCAGCGTGTGGAACTCGCGACGGTGATGGACCGGCTGGCGATCGATGCCGTGGTGACCGGGTACGCGGTGGCGGTGGACGACGGCGACTGGGCGGCGTACCGGGCCCTGTTCACCGCGGCGGGGCGGGCGGACTACAGCTCGGCGGGCGGGATCGAGGGTCCGGTCCACGAGGTCGCGGCGTGGCTGGAGGAGACGATGCGGCTCTTCCCCGTGCGCCAGCACCTGATCGTCAACCGGCGGATCGACCTGGAGACCCTGGACGGCTCGGCCGGTGACCGCGCCGAAGTGAAGGCGGACTTCCTGAATCCGATGCGGCTGGCCGGGGAAGACTCCGATGCCGGCATCACGGCGCCGAACTTCGTGGCCGCCGGGCGCTACACCTTCGTGCTCGCCCGCACCCGCGACGGGTGGCGCCTGACCGGCGTCACGGTCCACGAGAAGTGGCGCCACCTGTCCGCCTGATACGGCTGCCCGCCTGTCCGCCCGGGACCGGCGGCCGCACACTGGAAGCGGAGGCGCGCCATGCTGACCGACCGGCCCCGGTGGTGGCACGCGGTGGCCGCCGTACCGGCCGGGGCACTGCCCGCCCTGTCCTTCCCCGCGCCCGCGCTCTGGTGGTTCGCGTACGTGGCCCTGGTGCCCTGGATGCTGTTGCTGCGCGCGGCGCCGACGGGCCGGCGGGCCGCCCTGATGGGGTGGCTCGGGGGCGCCGGCTTCATCCTGGCGGTCCACCACTGGCTGCTGCCCAGCCTGCACGTGTTCCTCTTCCCGCTGGCCGCGCTGCTCGGCGTGCTGTGGATCCCCTGGGGGCTGCTGGTACGGCGGTTGCTCGGCGGAGCCGTGGCCGCGGGGCGGGCGAGCGCCGCGCTGGTCCTCGTACCGGCGGGCTGGTTGCTGTCGGAGCAGCTGCGGTCGTGGCAGGGGCTCGGCGGGCCGTGGGGGCTGCTCGGGGCGAGCCAGTGGCAGGTGGCGCCGGCGCTGCGGCTGGCCTCCGTGGGCGGGGTGTGGCTGCTCAGCCTGCTGATCGTCGCGGTGAACTGCGCGCTGGTGCTGCTGGTCGCGGCGCCCGCCGCGCGGATCCCGGCGGCGGCCGGGGTGAGCGGATGCGCGCTGCTCACCGGCGCGGTGTGGCTGTGGCTGCCCGGGCCGACCCCCGCCGGTCAGCTGCGGGTGGCGGTCGTACAGATCGGCCCGCAGGGGGCCGCCGCGGGCATCGAGCAGCGGTTCGCCACCGGCGAGCGGCTGACCCGGCAACTGGTCGGGCGGCGCCTCGATCTGGTGGTGTGGGGCGAGAGCAGCGTCGGCGCCGACCTGGCCGCGCGGCCCGACCTGGCCCGGCGGCTCGCGGACCTGTCGGCGCGGGTCGGGGCGCCCCTGCTGGTCAATGTGGACGCGCGGCGCACCGCCGACGGCAGCGGCGGCGCGCCCGGCATCTACAAGAGCGCGGTGCTGGTGGGTCCGCGGGGGCCGACGGGTGAGCGCTACGACAAGATGCGGCTGGTCCCCTTCGGTGAGTACATACCGGCGCGGGCGGTGCTCGGCTGGGTGACCTCGGCGGGCAAGGCGGCCGCGGAGGACCGGCGTCCGGGCAGCGCCCCGGTGGTGATGGAGCTGCCCGGCGCGGCCGCGGGGACGGGGGCGGGCGCGGGGCCGGCGACGGAGGTCCGGATCGGGCCGCTGGTCTGCTTCGAGTCGGCGTTCCCCGACATGAGCCGCCACCTCACCCGCGAGGGCGCGGCCCTGCTGGTCGACCAGTCCTCGACCGCCACCTTCCAGGGCAGCTGGGCCCCGGCGCAGCACGCGTCGCTGGGGGCGCTGCGCGCCGCCGAGAACGGCAGGCCGACGGTGCACGCCACCCTCACCGGCATCAGCGAGGTGCACGGCCCGTCGGGCGAGCTCGTCGGCCCGCCGCTGCCGGGCTCCGCCTCCGCGGCGCAGGTGTACGAGGTGCCGCTGGCCCGGGGCACCACCCTCTACGTGCGCTTCGGCGACTGGCCGGTGGCCGCGGCCCTCGGCGCGCTGGCGGTGTACTGCGCGGGCGAGGGCGTGCGCGCGCTGCGCGGCGGCTCGCTCAGGAGGCCTGTTCCAGAGCCGAGCGCACCACGCGCTCGCACAGCTCGTGGGTGAGCAGGGCGTCCCGGGCACTGAGCGTGCGGCCCGCCGCGACGGCTTCCAGGAAGGCGTCCACGACCTGTTCGATGCCGCGCTGGCGGGCGACCGGCACCCAGTCCCCGCGCCGCCGCGTGGTGGGCTGGCCCTTGTGGTCGATGATCTCGGCCAGATTGACCACCTGCCGCTTGGTGTCCTGCCCGGAGACCTCCAGGACCTCCTCGGTGGAGCCGGAGAGCCGGTTCATGATGCCGAGCGCGGTGAAGCCGGCGCCGGAGAGCTGGAGCACCACCTGGTGCATCAGGCCCTCGCGGACCACGGCCCGTACGTCGACGTGGTCGGCCTCGCCCGGCAGCAGGAAGCGCAGGGTGTCCACGACGTGGATGAAGTCGTCGAGGACCAGGGTGCGGGGGTCCTCGGGCAGGCCGACCCGGTTCTTCTGCATCAGGATCAGCTCGCGCGGGTGGTCGGCGCACTGGACGTAGCCGGGCGCGTGCCGGCGGTTGAAGCCGACGGCCAGCGAGACGCCGCGTTCCTCGGCGAGCTCGACCAGGTGCCGCGAGGCGGCCAACTCGTAGGCGAGCGGCTTGTCCACGTACGTCGCGACCCCGGCCTCCAGGAGCCGCGCGACGATCTCGGGGTGGACCGCGGTCGGGGCGTGCACGAAGGCGGCGTCGAGGCCCTGCGCGAGCAGGTCGTCGAGGTCGGTGTGGCGGCGCTCCGCCGGGACGTGGTGCAGGGCCCCGATCCGGTCCAAGGTGGCCGGCGTGCGGGTCTGCAGATGGAGTTCGACCTCCGGGCGTGCGGTGAGGACGGGCAGGTACGCCTTCCGGGCGATGTCACCGAGTCCGATGCATGCGACCTTCACGGGGTTCCTCCTCGTTCGTTCCGTCCAGTACCGCCCGCAGCTTAATACCTGGTGGGAGGGGCCCCCGTCGGCCAGTATCGGATCATGAGCACTCCTACGACCGACCGCACCGAACCGTCCACCACCGCCAACGAGCGGGACATGCTGGACGGGTGGCTCGACTTCCACCGGGCCACCCTGGCCTGGAAGTGCGCGGGCCTGACCGACGAGCAGTTGCGGCGGACCTCGCTGGAGCCGTCCGGACTGAGCCTGCTGGGGCTCGTACGGCACATGTCGGAGGTGGAGCGGTACTGGTTCCGGGAGATCACCCTGGGCGAGGACCTGGAGGACCTCTACTGCACGGAGGAGGACCCGGACGCCGAGTTCCACCTCACCGAGGAGGACACCTGGGACGAGGCCGAGCAGATCTGGCGCGAGGAGATCGAGCGCGCGCGGCAGGCGGCGGCGGGCCGTTCGCTCGACGCGGTGTCGATCGGGCGCAGCAGCCGCAGCGGTGAGCAGTTCAACCTGCGCTGGGTCTACACCCACATGATCGAGGAGTACGCGCGCCACAACGGGCACGCGGACCTGCTGCGGGAGCACATCGACGGGGCGACGGGCGAGTGACGCGGCCGCGCGGCCGAGTGGCAACCGGCCAGTAGCTGTCACCCGTGCGGGGTGAATATCGCCCGCGGGTTTTCGCAACCGGGTGTTCACACAGCAGAGTTGCGCGGGTGCATCCAACCCGAACCACGACAAAACTGCTCCTCGGAGTCGCCTGTGCGGTCTCGGCCGTTTCCGGCTGCGTGAGCGTGAGTCCCCACGCGCCGCAGCCCGCCGGGGCCGCTTCCGCCGAGCCGCCGCCCCCGCACCAGCAGCACGATCCGCACGGCGGCCCGGGGGCCGCGCCGGTGGTCGTCATGGCCCCCGCCCTGGAGGCGCTGAAGACCGTCCCGGCCGGGCGCGGGCAGCCGCAGGCCGCGGCGGGCGGCGGCGCGGCGCAGCGGAGCACGCCGGGCGGTGCGGCCCGGCCGGAGCGGGGGCCCGCGGACGCGGCGCCCCCGGTGCCGGACATTCCGGAGCCCGCCCGCCCGCCGTCCGGGCCCGCCGTGCGCCACCACGGGCGCGGGCACGGGCACGGCGGCGCGGAGCAGGGGCCGCAGGCGGAGTTGGAGCGGCAGCTGATGCCCGCCCTTCCGGTGCGGCCCGCCGACGTGTGCGCGCTGGGCCGCAGGCACGGCGGCTGGCAGCCGGACAGTCCGGAGGCCAGGATCTGCGGGGGCGTCCACGGCGGTTGATCCGCTGCGGGAGCGACCCGTGCGGGCGCCGCGGGAGCTACTGCTGGCCGGGGAAGGGGGTGGCGCGGGGACCCGCGTCCGGTCCCGTCCCGAGGCGCAGTTCGAGCCGCGAGATGGCCGCCCGTACGCCGTCCCCGTATCCGTCGTCGGCGAGCGCGCCGGTGGCCGCCCTGGCCCGGGCCAGGTGGATCCGGGCCGCCTCGGGGCGGCTCAGCTTGACGTAGTCGGCCGCCAGGTTCAGGTGCAGGGACGGGTAGAAGACCCGCACGGCGGAGTGCGGCTGCGGCAGGGGCAGGGTGATGGGCTCCTGCCGCAGCCCGTCGGCGGCGTTCAGCGCCCGCAGGTCCCAGGCGAGTTCGTCGGCCGGGTCGTCCTGGGCGTCGGCCATGTAGTGCGCGAGGGTGCAGCGGTGGAGGGCGGGGCCCTCCTCGCCGATCTCGTTCCAGATGTCACCGAGACGGTTGCGCGCCTCTTCCCGGTCTCCGGCGTGCAGCAGGATGATCGCCTGGCCGATCCTGGTCATGACGGCGTCCTCCGACGCCTCCTGCTGCTGCTCGGTCAATGCGGCCTCCGGCTTCCTGGTCGGACCCGCTGCGGTCCGATCATCCAGAAGCTAGCCGGAGCGGGCCTCAATGGCGCCGAGGCGCGGTCGGGCGTCAGCCCAGGTTCGGGATCCGCCAGTCGATCGGCTCATGGCCCTGGGCGGCGACGGCCTCGTCGATCTGCGTGAAGGGGCGGGAGCCGAAGAACTTCTTCGCCGACAGCGGCGAGGGGTGGGCGCCCTTGACGACCACGTGGCGCTCCTCGTCGATCAGCGGGAGCTTCTTCTGCGCGTAGGCCCCCCACAGGACGAAGACGGCCGGGTCGGGCCGGGCGGCGACCGCGCGGATCACCGCGTCGGTGAACTTCTCCCAGCCCTTGCCCTTGTGCGAGTTGGGCTCGGCCTCGCGGACGGTCAGCACCGCATTGAGCAGCAGGACGCCCTGCTCGGCCCACGGCATCAGGTAGCCGTTGTCCGGGACGGGCAGGTCCAGCTCCTCCTTCATCTCCTTGTAGATGTTGCGCAGGGAGGGCGGGGTCCGCACGCCGGGCTGTACCGAGAAGCACAGCCCGTGGCCCTGGCCGGCGCCGTGGTAGGGGTCCTGGCCGAGCACCAGCACCTTCACCTGGTCGAAGGGCGTGGCCTCCAGCGCCGCGAAGACCTGCTCGCGCGGCGGGTAGACCGGTCCTTCGGCCCGCTCCTTCTCCACGAACTCCAGGAGTTCGCTGAAGTAGGGCTTGTCCAGTTCCTCACCGAGGACGGGCAGCCAGGACTCGGGCAGCAGCTGGGTCACGTCGACAACCTCCGGTACGCGTTCGTGCAACTGCTCCAGAACCTACCGGCACCCACTGACAACGGACCCGGCCGCCCCGTTCCCGCGCTACCAGCTGGTCTTGCGGGACAGCTCCCACATCTGCATGGCGGTCTGCGGGTCCAGCGCCCGCTCCCCGCCGGCGATGTCGTCGCGCGCGGCGACGTACAGCTTGCCCTGCCACAGGGGCAGCAACCGGACGTCCTCGGAGAAGATCTGCTGCGCCCGCTCGAACTCGCGCGTGACCGCCGAGCGGTCGCTCTCGCGCCGGGACTTGGGGAGCAGGTCGGTGAGGATCTCGGGGTTCTCGTAGGGGGTGCCGACCGCGTTCTCCTTGCCGACGAACGGCGCGATGAAGTTGTCGGGGTCCGGGAAGTCGGGGAACCAGCCGCGGCCGAAGACCGGGTACTCGCCGCCCTTGTAGCCCTCCTGGAATTCCTTCCAGGGCTTGCCGCGCAGGGTGATGTTGAAGAGGCCGCTCGCGTCCAGCTGGCGCTTGAGCTCGGCGAACTCCGGCGCGGTGGAGGAGCCGTAGCGGTCGGTGGTGTACCAGAAGGTGAGCGGCACCGGGGTCGCGATGTCCGCCTTCTGGAGGAGCTTCTTGGCCTTGTCGACGTCCGGCTGGCCGAAGCGGTCGTAGAAGGGCGTCTTGTGGCCCACGACGCCCTTGGGGACCATCGAGTACAGCGGTTCCGCGGTGCCCTGGTAGACCTTGGCGACGAGCGCTCCGCGGTCGACGACCTGGGCGATGGCCTCGCGGACGGGGAGCTTGGCGACCGCCGGGTCCTTCGGGTTGAAGACCAGGTAGCGGATCTCGGCGCCGACGTTGTCGACGACCTGGATGCCCGCGGCGTGCGAGGCGGGGCTCTGCAGGTCCTTGATCTCGTCCGCGGAGAGGCCGCGGTAGGTCGCGTCGATCTCCTTGTCCTTGAGCGCCGCGACCATCTTCTTGGAGTCCGGGAAGTAGCGGATGGTCACGCCGTTGTTCTTGTTCTGCGCGAAGCCCTGGTAGTTGCCGTAGTTGCTCAGGACCGCCTCGGAGTTCTCCTTGTAGGAGTCGAGGACGTAGGGCCCGGAGCCGGTGACCTTGCCGTCCTTGCGGACCTTGTCGGCCGGGTACTCGTTGGGGGCCACGAGCGAGGCGGCGGGCGAGCCGAGCACGAAGGGGAAGGTCGCGTCGGGGGTCTTCAGCTGGAAGACGACCGTCAGCGGGTCCGGGGTCTCGATGCGGTCGAGGCTGCCGAAGAGGTCCTTGGGGCCGACCTTGGAGCCGATCTTGCGGATCCGGTCGAGGGAGTGCTTGACGGCCTTGGCGTCGAGCGCCTCGCCGTCGGAGAACTTCAGGCCCTTGCGCAGGGTGCAGCGGTAGGCCTCGTTGGCGGAGTCGGTGAACTCGCAGCTCTGCGCGGCGTCGGGCTGCGGTTTGGTACTTCCCGTGGGAAATGCCAGGAGTGTCTGATAAACGTTCCGGTAAAGCTCCCACGAGCCGTCCCAGGCCGCCGCGGGATCGAGGGTGCTCGGCGCGCTCGTCGTACCCACGACGATTCTTTTTGTCTGATCTGCGCTCGAATCCGAAATCAGCCCGCAGCCGGCGAGCAGGGATATGGACGCAAGGGCCGCAGTGATCTGCAGGCATCTGGTCCGGTTGAACACGTGCACGCTCCTCGATCGGCCAGGGGTGCGGCAGACCCTACCGCAGTGCCCCACGGATCCAATAAGGAGGTTCCGTGGGGCACTTGACCGGTTCCGTGCATATTCGATACGCATTTACCACCCGGTCGGGAGCGCATCCGTCCGGTTATCGGTCAGCCGACTCCGGCATTCAGAAAAATTCCTCCGTCGACGACCAGAGTCTGCCCGGTAATCCATTCCGCTTGCGCCGAGGTGAGGAATGCGGCGGCGCCGCCGATGTCCGAGGGCACGCCGAGCCGACCGAGCGGATAGGCCGCCGCCGCCTCCTGCTCGCGCCCCTCGTAGAGGGCCTGCGCGAACTTCGTCTTGACCACCGCCGGCGCGATGGCGTTCACCCGGACCCCGGGGGCCATCTCGTGGGCGAGCTGGAGGGTCAGGTTGATCATCGCGGCCTTGCTCATCCCGTACGCCCCGATGAAGGGCGAGGCGGAGACGCCGGCGATGGATGCGATGTTCACGATCGCGCCGCCGTGGTCCTTCTGCCAGGCGTGCCAGGTCCGCTGGGCGAAGCCGAGCGCCGAGATCACGTTCGTCTCGAAGACCTTGCGGGCGACCCCGAGGTCCAGGTCCGCGATCGGCCCGAAGACCGGATTGGTGCCCGCGTTGTTCACGAGGAAGTCGACCCGGCCGAAGGCCTCCATCGTGCGCTCGACGGCGACCGCCTGGTGCTCCTCGTCGTGCGCCTTGCCCGCGACCCCGATCACCCGGTCCGCGCCGAGCCGCTCGACGGCCTCCTTGAGGGTGTCCTCGTTGCGGCCGGTGATGCAGACCCGGTCGCCGCGGGCGACCAGGGCCTCCGCGACGCCGTAGCCGATGCCCCGGCTGGCTCCGGTGATCAGCGCGACCTTGCCGCTGTCGATGCCGTTGTACGTCATGACGTACGCCCTGCCTCTCGTCAGTTGAGGGGGCCGCCGGCCACGTACATGACCTGGCCCGAGACGAAGCCCGCGGCCTCGCCGGTGAAGAAGGCGATGGCGTTGGCGATGTCCTCCGGACGGCCGACGCGCTGCACGGGGATCTGGGTGGCGGCGGCGGCCTGGAACTCCTCGAAGCCCATGCCGATGCGGGCGGCCGTCTGCGCGGTCATCTCGGTGACGATGAACCCGGGGGCCACGGCGTTGGCCGTGACGCCGAACTTGCCGAGCTCGAAGGCCAGCGTCTTGGTGAAGCCCTGGAGTCCCGCCTTGGCAGCCGCGTAGTTGGCCTGGCCGCGGTTGCCCAGGGCCGAGCTGCTGGAGAGGTTGACGATGCGGCCGAACTTGGCCTCCACCATGTACTTCTGACAGGCGCGGGCCATCAGGAACGCACCGCGCAGGTGCACGTTCATGACGGTGTCCCAGTCGGTGTCGCTCATCTTGAAGAGCAGGTTGTCGCGGAGCACGCCCGCGTTGTTGACCAGGACGGTCGGCGCGCCGAGCGTGCTCGCGACCCGCTCCACCGCCGCCTCCACCTGGGCACTGTCCGACACGTCGCAGCCGATCGCGACGGCCTTGCCGCCCGCGGCCGTGATCGCCTCCACGGTGTCCTTGCAGGAGTCCTCGTCGAGGTCGAGGACGGCGACGGCCCGGCCCTCCGCGGCCAGGCGCACGGCGGTGGCCGCGCCGATGCCCCGGGCCGCCCCGGTGACGATGGCGACGCGCTGCTCGGTGGTGGACATGCTGGTTCTCCTCGCGCTGGGGATGCCCTGTCGGCGGCGCCCCCCCCTGGGTGAGCAACCGCTTAGTAGCTTCGGCTGAAGAGACGCTAGGAGCCCCGGCACCCGGTGTCAACGCCACCGGGCGCCGGGGCTCCTGGTGCCGTGACCGGAACCCACCGGGCGCGGTCAGTACACCAGCAGCTCCAACAGCCGGGCCAGCTCCGCCTCCGGGTCGGCCGTCAGCCCGGTGTGCACCGGACCGGGCTGCACGACGGTGCTGCGCGGGGCGATCAGCCAGCGGAAGCGCCGCCCGGCGTCATCGCCCGCGGCCTGCCCGGCGGCGTCGCCGCCCGCGCACACGCCCGCGACCCCGCGCAGGGCGGCCCGCACACCGGCCACATCGGCCTTCGGGTCCAGGGCGAGGAGCTTCGCCTCGTCCAGGTGGACGCGCGCGGCGACGTACGAGTGCGCCCGGCAGTAGAGGATGACCCCGGCGTTGAAGCACTCCCCGCGCTCCATCCGGGGCACCACGCGCACCAGCGCGTATTCGAACACGTACCGCTCGGTCACCGGCTGTCGCTCTTCTTGTCGTGGGGCAGGGGGGCAAGGCGTTCGGCGAGCCAGCCGGGAGGGCCGCTGCGAGCCTTCACCTCGGCCTCCATGGTGATCCGCTCGTGGATCGTCGCGGCGCGCGGCAGCAGGGCGTCCACGTAGGCGCGGCGCACGGCGTCGGTGGACTCGAAGCCCGGCTCGTCGACCAGCCACTCGTCCGGGACGTCGGCCGCGACCTCGGTGAGCAGCTCCCGCGTGACGAGGGGGGCCAGCTCGGCGGCGGCAGCCGCGATGTCCGGGCCGACCGGGGCCAGGACGTGGTCGGAGGCGTTGTACGGCTTGGCCGCCGCGGCGGCCGCGGTCGGCCAGTTGTGGTGCCAGATCATCGTGGCGCCGTGGTCGATGAGCCACAGGTCACCGTGCCAGACCAACATGTTCGGGTTGCGCCAGGACCGGTCGACGTTGTTGATCAGGGCGTCGAACCAGACGACGCGGCCCGCCTCGGCCGGATCCACCTGGTAGGCCAGCGGGTCGAAGCCGATCGACCCGGGCAGGTAGTCCATCCCGAGGTTGAGTCCGCCGCTGGCCTTGAGCAGCTCCTGGACCTCCTGGTCGGGCTCGCCGAGCCCGATGACGGGGTCGAGCTGCATCTGCACCAGCGGTGGGACGCGCAGCCCCAGCCGCTGGGCCAGGCGCCCGCAGACGACTTCGGCGACCAGGGTCTTGCGGCCCTGGCCGGCTCCGGTGAACTTCATGACGTATGTGCCGAGATCGTCGGCCTCGACGATCCCCGGCAGCGAGCCGCCCTCACGCAAGGGCGTGACGTAGCGGGTCGCGATCACTTCTGTGAGCATTTTCCCAGGCTATCCGGCGACCGGGATTCACATCCGAGGCGTATGCGCTCAGGCCCCGTGACGACTCGGGTCGCCGTGCACGGTGATGTCCCCGACCGTGCCGGTGTTCGTGATGTTCAAGCCTCCGGAGTTGGCGGAGAAGGCCGATCCGGTTCCGACCGCCGCTGTGCCCTGTGACGGTGCGTCCGGTGACATGGCCTGGAGGTGCGCGACGAGGGCCCGCATCTCTCGGATCGCGTCCGGCCGCTCTTCCAGCAGGTCGGTGAGCCGGGTTCGCCAGACGAGCAGCAACGCCTCCCGCACCTGATCCCGGCGCTGCTCCCCGGCGCCTTCCAACTGTGCCGCGACCTCGTCGATCCGGGTGGCCACGATGCGTTCCCGCTCGGCCTCACCACGTCCGAACAGTCGCGTGAATCCGGCCCGGGCTCCCTGCCAGGCATCGGTCGCAACGGCGTTGAGCAGCGCCAGCGCTCCGGCCGATGCCAGTTCGGTGATCAGCTCGCCGGACATGGTGTCCCCTCACTCGACGGAGTCGACTATCACACAACTGCCGTATCGCGACAAGGAATTGCATCGACCGGACGCATGATCGAGTTCGGCACGGCAACAGCCGCCCGAAGCCGAGGCGTTTCCCTGAGAGCCGGCAGGGGTATCGGGCGCACGTGGGGGAATCGGCGAACGGAAGCCTGACCGGTCTCTGGCTGGGCGATGACAAGGCCATTTACTACGTGCGCCATCATCTCGGGAGGATCTGGTGGATCGGCCTGAGCGCGGACTCGCCGCTCGGCGCCGACGAGTTTCATCCCGGCGTCAGATTCGCCAATGTGTTCTGCGGCCGCATGGCGGGCGACATCGTTCTCGGCGAATGGGCCGATACTCCGCGTGGTGGCATGCCACAGAACGGCATCATCGATCTGGTGGTCGACTCGGACTCGCAGATGCGAGCCGTGCATGAGGTCGGAGGGTTCGGCGGGCGGCTGTGGCGCCGAGTCGAAAAGCCGCACCAGATCAGTGTGACGGAGCGGATCGCCGATTTCGATCGCATCGGTTCGAAGCGCGGCAGGGTCTACGCCGAGACCGCGGTTGTTCAGGGCACGGTGGTGACGGAACCGTTCATGCTCGACGGTGACATCGTTCTGTCCGTAAGGCCGGACCAAGCGCTGTCGCGTTTGCCGGGGGCGCCGTCGGCCCGGCTGGCTGATCAGCCGTTGCAGTGCCGGATTCCGGATGTCACCGGTTCATCCTTCCTTCCGGGCTGGAAACAACGTGACGGAAACAGCGTGCTGTTCAGTAATGGGCAGCCTGTGAACGGTGGTGTCAGCGTGGCATCCGATGGTTCCGTCCGGATTCTTGACCGGAGGATCACGCCGGGCACAGAAATCCGAGTCTCCGGTTTCCTCTCGGCTCAGCAAGAGGAACCCGAGCGCCGAGCTGATGCTCCGTTCGATGACGAGGCCCTGCTCCTCGGCCCTGTGTACTCGCTCGACATCGTCGAACCGATTGCTCGCGGAACCCTCACCGGTACGTGGGCGGGGGACGACCATGGCACCTACTATCTCCGCCAAGTCGGCAGCACACTGTGGTGGATGGGACTGAGCCATGATCAGGGCCGATCGTTCAGCAACATGTTCTGCGGCGCCATCCTTCGAAATGGCGGCGGGACCGAAGTGATCGGGGATCTGGTCGACCTACCACTGGGCGAGCGCCAGGATTCCTCTCGCATCACCTTGCGCGTGTCGGAGAATACGATGCTGACGGCGACGGGAGGGTCGGCGACGCGGTGGAGCAAGCTGTCGGACACCTTTCGATGAACGCGTCATCGCCACGCCAGCACCCTCGATGTCCTCACCGGAAGGATGCAGCCGAGAATGGCACATGTCCTCGTCACCGGCTCCGCCGGCTTCATCGGCGGGTATCTCGTGCAACAGCTCCTCGCCGACGGTCACGATGTGGTCGGGCTGGACGACTACTCCAAGTACGGCCCGGTCACCCGCTCTTACGACCGCCACCCCCGGTACCGGCTGGTCGAGGGAGACGCATCCGACGTCACCGTCGTCGAGGAGCTACTGAGGGACCGCGACCACCTGATCGCCGGTGCGGCCCTGATCGGTGGCATCTCCTACTTCCACACCTATCCCTATGACCTGCTCGCCGCCAACGAACGGATCATCGCGAGCACTTGCGACGCGGCGATCCGCGCCCACCGGTCCGGCCGGCTGCGCAAGGTCACCTACATCTCGTCGTCGATGGTCTTCGAGTCCACGGACCACTGGCCATCGCGCGAGGGGGACCAACTGGCGGTCCCCCCGCCGCGCTCCTCCTACGGGTTCCAGAAACTGGCCACCGAGTACTTCGCGCGGGCCGCCTGGGACCAGTACGGCCTGCCCTACACCATCGTCCGACCGTTCAACTGCGTCGGGGTGGGCGAGATCCGCGCACTCGCCCAGGCCACCTGCTCGTCCGGCACCATCAAGCTCGCCATGTCCCACGTGGTGTCGGATCTCGTACAGAAGATCGTCAAGGGGCAGCACCCGCTGCGCATCCTGGGCGACGGCCGACAGGTCCGGCACTACACCTACGGCGGCGACCTGGCCCGCGGAATCGTCCTGGCGATGGAGCACGAGTCGGCGACGAACGAGGACTTCAACCTCTCGACCGCCGAGTCGACGACGGTACTCGACCTCGCCGAACGCATCTGGTCGAGACTGAGGCCCGGCGTGCCGTTCGAGGTCGTGAACGACCCCGCCTTCGAGCACGACGTCCAGAAGCGGATACCCGACGTGTCGAAGGCGCGCGATCTGCTCGGCTTCACGGCCGGGGTGAGCCTCGACGAGATGCTCGACGAGGTCGTCCCATGGGTGGTCGGCGCGGTCGAAGCCGGCCGACTGTAGGAAGACGGAGTGAACATGAAGGTTCCGGCCATGAGCACGGGTTCGGCGGCAACAGCCGCCGGCTTCCGTCGAGCGTGCGGGCTCGCTGAATGAGTGGCGAGGCATCCGCTTCCACCGGCGAGGTCAGCCAGCACAACACGGGCGGGATCAACGTCGCCAACACCGGAATCATCCACACGGTGGTCGTCCACGCAGGCATCCAGCCGTCCGGCACGCCGCTGTGGATGGCACCACCGCCGCCAGGGCCCGTCGTCCCGAGGCCCGGACTCGTGGCAGCGCTACGAGGCGCGCTGCTGTCGGACGTCGACGGTCCTGTCGCCGTCACCACGGCTCTGGAAGGCGCCGGCGGCTTCGGCAAGACCACGCTCGTCGCCGACCTCTGCCTCACCGACCCCAGTGTTCGCGCGCGATTCACCGGTGGCCTGCTGTGGGTGACACTCGGCCAGAACGCAGCCGGCGCCGACCTGGCGGCCAAGGTGAACGGTGTCTGCGGGCTGCTGTCCGGCCAGGAGTTCACCAGCCCTGACCCGCAACAGGCGGGATTCCGGCTCGGCGCTCTGCTCAGCCGGCGGCCCGACACCCTTCTGGTGATCGATGACGTGTGGCACGCCGCGCAACTCGCACCCTTCCTCATCGGTGCGCCGCGCTGCCGACGGATCATCACCACACGCAATGCGACGGTACTGCCGCGCTACGTCTCGTCGATACGAGTGGATGCCATGGAGATCGACGAGGCCGTTCAGGCGCTGACCCAGGGGCTGCCCGGCCTGCCGCGGCCGACGATCGACCAGCTGGTGGAGCTGACGGGACGATGGCCCGTACTGCTCTCGCTGGTGAACGCCGCCATGGCGGAGTCCGTGCGGCAGGGAGCCACTGTCGCGCAGGCAGGGACATGGGTGCTGGACCGGTTGCTCGCCGGTGGCCCGGCAGCTCTCGACGTGTCCGATGCGTCGAGTCGGGACCAGGCGGTGGAAGCGACCCTTCAGGCCAGTCTGGATCTCATGGCCCCTGAGGACCAGGCACGTTACTTCGATCTGGCGATCTTTCCCGAGGACATCGCCGTTCCCGGCTCCGTGCTCGCCTTGTTGTGGTCCGGGACCGGTGGCCGGCTGAGCCCGGCAGCGGCCGATCGGCTCAGGTCGAGACTGAGCTCGCTGTGTCTGGCGTCGGGCGCCTGGGAGGACGGCCCGGCCCTGCGGCTGCACGACGTGCTGCGCAGCTATCTCCGGCACCGTCAGGGGGCCGCCTGGCTGGCTGAGCGGAACCGGACGTTGATCGATGCCGTCAGATCGACCATCGTGCCGTCTTCCGGCACGCCGGAGGACGGTGGAACCGCCTGGTGGCGGTTGCCTGATGACGCGGGCTACCTGTGGCGGAACGTCACCTACCACCTGGCGGAGGCGGACGCCGGGACGGAACTGACCGACCTGGTCTGCGATCCGCGATGGCTACTGGCCCGGATCGAACGCCACGGGCCGGTCGCGGTCGGCGGCGATCTGGCACTGTCCGATGCGCCGACGGCAGAGGAACTGCACCGTGTCGTCGGACAGCAGGCACATCTGCTGGGCCGGCTCCGGCCGGGGCTGGCGGACACCCTCCTGTCGCGTATCCCCGTGACCGATCGGACGGAACGGTTCCACAGCCGAGCGGCCCGCGTGCTGACAGGGCCGCGGCTGACTCCCTTCTGGCCGCTCCCCGACCTACCCGACCCTGATCTGGACCGGACGCTGGAGGGGCACACCAGCGCGGTCCGTGCCTGCGCCGCCTCGCCCGACGGCCGCTGGCTGGCTTCCGCGGGATTCGACCGCTCCCTCCGGATCTGGAACGTCGCGACGGGTGCGACGCGCCAGGTGCTCGACGGTCACACCGGCTGGATCTGGGGGTGCGCATGGACACCGGACGGCGCGTCGATCGCGTCCGCCGGTGACGACGGCTCGGTTCGGGTGTGGGACGTGCGGTCGGGGATCTGCCGGACCGTGTCGACGGGGCACGAGGGCGCGGTGATGAGCTGCGCCGTCGCACCGGACGGCACCTGGCTGGCATCCACCGGCGTCGACGGCACCATCCGGGTATGGGACGTGCGCTCCGGGATCTGCCGGACCGTGTTGACGGGCCACGAGGGCGCGGTGATGAGCTGCGCCGTCGCACCGGACGGCACCTGGCTGGCATCCACCGGCGTCGACGGCACCATCCGGGTATGGGACATGCGCTCCGGGATCTGCCGGACCGTGTTGACGGGCCACGAAGGCGCGGTGATGAGCTGCGCCGTCGCACCGGACGGCACCTGGCTGGCATCCACCGGCGTCGACGGCACCATCCGGGTGTGGGACGTGCGCTCGGGCACGGAACGGGTGTCGCTCGCGGGCCACGAGGGCTGGGTCAACGCGTGTGCCGTGGCGGCCGACGGCACCATGCTGGTCTCCGCGGGTACGGATCGCACCGTCCGCGTCTGGGACGTGGCGACCGGGCAGCTGGGTCTGACCCTGTACGGGGACACCGGAGGCGCCAACGCCTGCGCCATGGCCCACGACGCGAGCTGGATCGCCGCGGGCGGTTCGGACGGCACGGTCCATGTCTGGCGCCCGCGGTGGGGCGAACCCGACCGCGGCGGGATCTCCGGAGCGGCGGCCGTACGCACACAGGTCCGCGCCCCCGTCGAACCGGTCCGCCAATGCGCCGTGTTTCCGGGCGGCGGCCGGATCGTGTCCTCGGGTGACGACGGGGTCGTGCGCCTCTGGGACGTCGCCACGGGAACCGAACTGGCCGCCCGGAACGCGCGCACCGGAGGGGTGGCCTGCTGCGCCGTCTCACCGGACGGCTCGTGGTTCGCCTCCAGCGGCGCCGCGAGCGGCTACGACAGCACCCTTCACCTGTGGAGGCCCGACGGTCACGCACCGCACATCACGCTGACGGGCCACACGGCCTGGGTCGAGCGCTGCGCGTTCACTCCCGACGGCACACAGGTGGCGACCGTGAGCAGCGACGGGACGCTCCGCCTGTGGGACACCACCGACGGCAGGCCTCTCGCGGTGCTCGGCACGAACCTCGGTCAGCTCTTCGGCTGCGCGATCTCCCCCGACGGGGCCAAACTCGCCTCGTGCGGAACGGACAGGCTCGTGCGCCTGTGGGACATCGCGTCCCGTGCCCTCGTCGCCGTCCTGCCCGGCCACACGAACCGGGTCACCAATTGCACGTTCTCGGCCGACGGCTCGTGGCTGGCCTCCGCCGCCTACGACGGGACCGTCCGTACCTGGGACACCGCTACAGGGGCCCCGTTGCTCACCCTGGCGAGCGGCGACGGCGCCACTTGGGACTGTGCCGTCTCCCCGGACGACGCCTTGATCGCGAGCACCAGCACGGACGGCGTCATCCGGATCTGGGACGCGGTCACCGGCCGCTGCCGGAACGCGCTGCGCGTGGAGCAGGAGATGCGCTCATGTGCCTGGATCTCCGACACCCGCCTGTGTGCGTCGGGGTATGCGGGTGTCTACGTGCTCGACTACACCGCCGGAGGCTGATCCACCCTCACAGGATGCCCTTCGCCGGGAGGACGACGGCCGCGGATCGCGGCGGCAGGTCGACGCACCCGTCGCCGACTCCGGTCCACGAGTCCTCGCCGACGAGTCGGCAGGCCAGCCGCGGGCCGATCCCGTCGATCCGGACCGAGGTGGCCCCGGCGCCGTAGTTGGCGACGGCGAGGGCGGGCTCACGCGTGTGGCGGTGCAGGTAGACGGCATAAGGATGGTGTGACCGTCCGTCGGCGGACCGCACGTCGGCGCCGACGGTGTCGCGGAACGTCCCGTCCCAGAACCAGTCCCGGAGCTCGGTGCGCAGTGCGTCCATCCGCCGACCGTAGGCGATGGTCCGCGGGAAGTCGGACGGCCGCCCCTTGAAGTTGAACGGCTCGTAGCTGATGAGATACCGGTACAGCAGACTCTGGTTGATGATGTTGCGGTCGTCGAACCCGGTGACCGCGGTCATCATCTGCGCCTGCGGAAGCAGGTACCGGTGGAGCGGGAGGTGATCGGGCTTCGCACTCTGAAGGTACGACAGGTGATACCGCTCGAACTCCCAGTCGTACAGCCGTTCCCCGGCATAGAGGAAGTCGGGGCTCTGCAGCGTCTGCCTGGAGAGCCGGCGGACGAGTTCGTTGTCGTTCGCGTGGACGGGCCAGGGGAGCGGATGGCCGTGGCCGGCGTCGAAGCACAGCCGGGCATCGGCGTGGTGCTGGCACTGGTCGAACAGCATGCCGGCCGCGCCCAGTGCGACGACGGTGGCGAACTCCTTCTCGCAGGTGGCCAGGTAGCGCTCACTGCCGAAGCACATCGGGACGAGGTGGCGGACGTTTATGCCGAGCAACTGGGTCGGAGTCTGGTAGCGGTAGTAGACGCCGTTGTACGGGTCCCCGAACGGGTCCTTGACCGTGTCCGCGGCGATCTCCGGGTACCGGGGGGCCGTCCGGTCGCCCCAGGTGAACTTGCAGAAGAGCACCACCCTGACACCGAGAGCGTGGATCCGAGCGATCGCGTCCCGCAGTTCCTCGAAGGTGCCGAGCCTGGGATCGGGCTGGTGGAAGGGGTAGCCGCGATCCTGACCACCCTCGTTCCAGCCGACGAGCTGGATCGCCCGGATTCCCGCGTCGACACATTCCCGTCCCACCTCGGGCAGTTCCCGGAAGGGGATGCGCAGCTCGTCCTCGGGGGAGTTGAGGTGCAGCTGGAGCCAGGAATGCGGCTCGTCCGCCCAGGCGGGCGCGGTCGGGCCGGTCATCCACTGATCCCGCCACCGCCGGTAGATGTCCGCCCCGGCGTGCCAGTCGCCCCGGAACCACTCGACCGCGATCGGGGTGAGTCGCCTCGTCGCACCGGGCGGAACGTAGGGCAGATGGACGGTGGAGAACCGGATCGTCGCATCCGGGTCCGGCAGCCCGGTGACGGTGTCCGCGAACCCGGGAACGAGCTCCGAATGCCAGCTCACCAGATCGTCACCGCGCTCCGCGACGCCGACGTACAGGCCCTGGTCGCGCGCCAGGACCAGCATGAAAGGGGAGCCGGGCGTCACACCGGCGTTCGGATCGTCGAAGCTGGCCATCTGTGTCGGGTGGTCGACGCCGTGAGGACCGCAGTTGCTCTGGAAGCGCGGCCACAGCCGTAGCTGCACCGCGGTCGTCTGGGACTGGCAGAAGCTGTGCAGCTCCTCGTCCGGAGACGGCGGGCGAAGGTCGCCGAGGCAGGGCGTCCAGACGTTCTCGACGGTGTACTCGGACTCGTTGTCCACCGTCGTCTCGAAGAGAGCCCGCCGTCCGGCGACGCTGATCCGTTGCGTGACACCGATCGGGTGTTCGCCGCCGTGCTCGGAGCGCACCCTGCGCCAGCGAAGCGTGATCTCGCCGGCGGAGGCACCGGACAGAACCTCGGGGGGATCTTGCCGTTCGCCGTAGGCGAGGTTGTTGCGCCGCCCGGGAAGCGGGACGAGCAGCCGGAACCCGGCTGCCAGGTCGAGCCGATCGGTGACGCGCCAGCCGGTCTCGGTCGACTCCACCCGTGCCAAGGCACCGGTGCGCCGATCGATCAACAGCTCGATTCCGTTGCTGGACAGCTGGACCAGATCGGTCGCCGTCATCGAACGCACCCACCTCCGAGCAGAAGGCGCTGGCGTCCATCGACGCCCGCACCGCCCCGCGGCCACCCGCACGAGACGACCACAGAAGCGATGCCGCGGTCAACCGGCCTGCCAACGGACCCAGGCGCGCCCCGGGCTCCCCGCCGACCGGCGGGGAGCCCGGGGCGTGGTCCGGGGTCGGATCAGCCCTTGCGGTGCTTGCCCTGCAGGGCGTCCTTGGCATCGGACATGGTCTTCTTCGTCTCGCCCACGGCCTGGTCGATCTTGCCTTCGGCGGTCAGCCGCTCATTGCCGGTGACCTTGCCGGCGGCCTCCTTGGCCTTGCCCTTCGCCTTGTCCGCAGTTCCCTTGTCGGCCATGGTGGCCTCCTTCACGGTTGGTGTGGATCGTGCGGCGCCCGGACCTCCGGGCCGCCGCATCCGTACCTCTCACTGCGCCCCTGCCCCGTGCTTCCCGTCCCATTCGTCCGGGCGGCCATCCGTCACGGTTCGGCCGTCCGTCACGGTTCGGCCGTCCGTCACGGTTCGTCGGAGGCGTTCCCGCCCTCCGGCTTCGAGCCGAGGTTCCCGTACCCCTTCATCTCGTGCGCGGTACGACGGCTGCCGTCGGCCGGGAAACCGGCGCCGTCGGGCTCGCGCGCCCCCTCGGTGTGCCGGCCGCGCCCGGGCCGGCGCGGCTGATCCTCGGCGCGGGGCGGCGCCGGCTCGCGCCTACGGCGTCGGATGCCCAGCCACACGGCGCCGACGAGCAGCGCCGCGACGACCACGCCGATGACGAGCACGACAGCGGACGAGGCACCCACGGCGAGCTCGACGGATGCGAAGGGTGCGAGGGACGGGTTCGACATGTCGGATCCTTCCTGTTGCGGCGGGGCGGCCCCGAACCGGGGACCGCACCCCGCGGCTACCCGCCCGGCCGGACCGCTAACGCGGCGGGTTCTTGCCCCTCCTGCGCAGGAGCAGGAACGGCAGCAGTAGCCAGCAGATGACGAACCAGCCCGTGACGAAGCCCGTCAGCGGCCAGGCGATCCAGTGCGCGGTGGCGACGCGGAGCAGCAGGAGCACGGCCGAGGTGACGGTCAGTGCGAGCAGCACGATGCCCACCGAGACCAAATGGCCGGCCGCGTCGACGAGTTGTGGCTTGAGGTGCTGGCCGGCCAGCATCCGGTGGTAGGCGACGGGCGCGATCAGGGTTCCGGTCGCCAGGGCGCCCAGCGTGACGGTGACGACGTACAGCGTCCGGTCGAAGGCTGCCAGCCCGTGGAAAGCGGGCATGAAGGCGACGCTCAGCAGGAAGCCGAAGAGGATCTGCGCCCCGGTCTGCGCGACCCGTACCTCTTGGAGCGTCTCGTTCCAGCGGCGGTCGGCCCGCTCCGCCTCCGTCTCCGTACGATCGGCCGCCATGACGGCGTCCTCCTTCGCGCCCGGGACCGCGGCCCGCCGGCGGTCCCCGTGCGCGTCTGCCCGCTCCGGCTCCCGCTACACCGGCCCGGTCGGATCGGGACGCGGGGGAACGTAGATCTCCAGGACGCAGATGTCGTCGCGGTGCCCGTCGCGCAGGCCCGCGAGGGCGGTGGCCAGGGCGCCGCTACGGCCTTCCCGCACGAGCCGCAGGGCCGTCTCGGCGAGCTGGGCGAGGCCCAGCCCGATGTCCTCGCCCGGCTCCTCCACCAGGCCGTCCGTGTAGAAGAGCAGGTGGTCGCCGGGCAGCAGGTCCGTCACCTCCTGCCCGTACGAGGAGCCGAACGCGGCGCCGAGGAGGGTGCCCTGCGGCTGCGGCAGGTAGGTGGCCGCGCCGTCGCGGATCAGCAGCGGCGGGAGGTGGCCCGCCCGTACCCAGGTCAACCGGTGGTCCCAGGGCTGGTAGCGCCCCATGACCATGGTGGCGGTGGCGCTGTGGGCGTCCGTAGCGGTGTGGAGCAGCAGGGCGTTGAGTCGGGCGAGCGCGTCGGGCAGGGGCGATCCGGTGATGGTCATGCCCTTGGCGGTGAAGCGCAGTTGGGCCATCGTGCCGACGGCCGCCAGACCGTGGCCCGCGACGTCTCCGACGACGAACAGCGCGCTCTTGTCGGGGAGTTCGATCGCGGAGTACCAGTCGCCACCGACGTTCAGACCGCTGTCGGCGGGCAGGTAGGCCACGTCGACGCGCAGACCGGCCAGTTCCAGCGACTGCTCGGGGATCGGCAGCAGGGTGTCCTGGAGCCGGGCCCCCAGCGCCCGTTCGGCCTTGAGGGTGCCGCGCTGGACGAGGTTGGCGCGTTCGCTCTCGCGCAGGGCCATTTCGGCGGCCCGTAGCGCGGTCAGGTCCTGGAAGAAGCCGTGCACCTCCAACGGGCTTCCGTCCGCATCCCGTTGGGCCTCGGCGACGATCCGCAGGTGCCGCAGGCCGTCCGGCGCGGCGATCCGGAAGTACTGGTCGATGGCCGTGCCGTCGCCCAACAGCCGCTGCACGGCCGCGCCCAGTGCGGGCAGGTCCTCCGGGAGCAGGTGCTCGGGCAGCTCCTCCAACCGCATGGGTCCCAGGGCGGGATCACGGCCGAAGACGGCGTAGACCTGGTCGGACCAGGTGACGGTGTCGGTCAGCAGGTTCCAGCTCGCCCAGCCGAGGTTGCCCAGTCGCTGGAGGTCGTCGAGCCGGCGCGTCTCCCGGTCGGTGGTGTCGTGCCGGATCCAGGTCACCACCAGGCGCTCGCCCAGTCTGGTGGCGCGCACCGAGTAGGTGGACCGCTCGGGGACTCCGGCGCTCACGTCCTCGTACAGGAAGGGCTCGCCCTCGTAGACCGCGCCCAGGGTCAGCGCGTCCAGGTACCCCTCCCACAGCGCGGTGCCCGCGACGGTCGGGTAGGTCTCCAGCACCCGCCGGCCGACCAACTCCTTGCCGTGGCGCCCCGCGACGTCCACCGACTGCGGCGAGGCGGCGTCGATCCGGTAGTCCTCCACCTCCCCCGTCCGCCCGCGCAGCGGGCTGAGCAGGACGACCGGTCCGGACATGGCATCGAAGATCGTCTGGATCGCTTCGACGTCCGCCTGGAGCGGCAGGCTCCCCCGGACCGCCCCGCCCTCGTGCAGGAGTCCGCCGCACAGTCGGACGGCCCGCCTGAGCAGGGTCCGGGTGCCGGCGGTGAAGGGGCCCCGCCGGGTGCGGAGGAAGCCGACGACCGCCGCCCCCGCTCCGTACCCGGGTACGGGCAGCCAGGCGCGCGAGGGCCACCGCTCGGGCGGCTCCCCGATCAGCAGGTACCGGGCCGCGTCCAGATCCGGATCTTCGAGCCACACCGCTTCCCGTGCCTCGATGGCCTCCATCGCGGCGATGCCGCTGAGCGGCGGGACGTGGCTCCACTGCTCGGCCAGCGCGTCGTCGATCCCCGCGTGCCCGATCAGCTTCAGGCTGCCGGCGGTGGTCAGGGTGTAGATCATCACCGCGCCGAGGTCCTCGGCGTCCGCCAGTGCCTCGTACAGCCGCCGGGCGGTCTCGATCGGGGTGCGGGCGCCGGCCAGGGACCGGGCCAGGGCCGCGAGGGCCGTGCGGTGCCCGGTCGGACGGCCGCCGTCGGCGACGACGTAGCGGCCGGTGTCGAAGGGTGAGGGGCCCGGCTCCCGCGGGAGGGTGGGCACGGCCCCGGCGGCCGGGACCGCCTGCGCCGGCGTCGCCGCCGGGCCCGCGCCGGTCACGCGGCCCAGGGTGAGCCAGCACTCCTCCAGGAGGGTGCGGCGGTGCTCCGCGGCGCGCTCCAGCAGCAGCCGGTTCGCGGTGTCGGCCGTGACGCCTTCCCGGGCCATGAGCACGCCCTTGGTCCGCTCCACGACGGCCGTCATGGAGGCCAGTCCCTCCAGGTCCACCACCTCGGCGCGCAGCCTGGAGACGACCTTGGCCAGCGCCAACACCTCTGGTGTCGCGCTCGCGCCGCCGTCGGGAACCCCGGATTCACCCGCCATATGTCGAGCATGGCACGCCACGGGGCCGGTGGAAGCCGTTCTCGCCGGTCAACCCCCATGACCGGACCGGCGGCGGCCACCTTCAAAAGGGGTTACGAGCGGCCCGCGCCGTGGCCGCCGCCCCCGCGATGACGCCCAGCACTCCCGCGAGGGTGCCCGGGTATGAGCCTGCTGCGCCGCGATTGATCCGGGATCCGGGATCCGGGATCCGGGATCAGGCGAAGCTCAGGGGCCGTCGGCCCGCCCGGCCTCCGTCCAGTGGAGCCGCCCCGCGTGGATCAGTCGGAGCTGGCGCCGTGCCGTGTCGGTGACGTCGGCCCAGGCGTTGCCCTCCAGGGACGCCGCCAGGTAGGCGGACGCCGTCATCACCATGTGGTCGACGTAGAGGCGGGCGAGCATCAGCAGGTCCTCGGGGCTCCACCCGGCGCCGAGCGGGTCGGCGGCGAGATTTTCGGCCATGTCCCGGGCGAAGCCGTCCAGCCGTCCGGCGACCGCCTCGCGCACCCTGCGCACCCCTCCGTGGCGTTCCCGGACGATGAAACGGAGGTGTGCCGGGTACGCGCGGACGAGTCCGGCCATCAAATCCACTGCCTGGTCGATGCGTCGGGCCGCGATCCCGGCGCCGTCGAAGAAGATCGCGGCGATCCCCTCCTCCAGGTTCTCCAGCGCCTCGTCCACCAGGGCGACCCCCAGTTCCTCGATGCCGGTGAAGTGCCGGTAGAAGGCCGTCGGCGCCACTCCCGCCGCGCGGGTCACCTCGCGCAGACCGAGGCTGCCCAGGCTCTGCTCCTCCAGGAGCGAGAGCGCGGCGTCCAGCAAGGCCCGGCGCGTACGGAGGCGTTGGGCCTGACGGGCCCCGACGGTCTGGTTCATGACGGAAAGTAAACCCCCATCCTGCGGCGACCGCATGCCATCATTTAGACTGACCAGTCAGTGAACAACTGTTACCGATTCTAGGAATCCGAAGGAGGAAGCACGATGCTCTTCCTTGTAGCGGCCCTCTTGCTCTTGGGCATCCTGCTGGGAACCGTGGCCCACGTCCCGGTGGCGGTCTCGCTCGTCGCGACGGCCGTGATCGCCGTTTGGCTCACGGTCTTCGCCGTACGGGAGCGGACCGGGCGCCACCACCGCGTCGACCGTCAGGGGAGTTCCTCATGACCACGCACCGACCCGCCGTCCGGGAGCGCCGCTCCACCACCCCCGCCCCGGAGCTCCGCGCCGGGGCCCCGACGACCCGCACCGGCCCCGACGACCCGACTCCCGGGGCCCGTTCGGCCGGCACGACGGACACAGCCGGTGCGACCGGCGCGACCGGCGCGGCCAGTACGACCACCACGACCGACACGACCCGTTCCGCCGGCGACGCGCGTGCGGCCGGCGATGCCGACACCATGGCCGTCCTCTCCTTCGTGTCCGGCCTGGTCGGGCTCCTGGCCATGAACCTCGTCCTCGGACCCGTCGCGATCGCACTCGCCACCCTCGCCCTGTTCCGCGGAACGACCCGCCCCGCCCGTGCCCGCCTCGGGCTGGCCCTCGGGGTCGCGGACCTCGTCGTCCTGGCCTGCCTCATCAGCGCGGACCACACCTGGTCCTGGAGCCTCGGCTGACGCTCGAAGGACCGGACACAGGGTGTGAGCTATGTTGGGTGACGAGTGACATGAGAGGGAGGCCCGTCGGTGTCATCCGGGCAGCAGGCACGCGCCCAAGCAGCCGCCATCACGCCGGGCGGTCGCTCGCCTGAACCCGAACGCGCCCCCGGCGAGCGGGTCCGCGCGCTGTTCGACGGCCACCGGCTCTCCCCGGGACAGCGGCGGATCGCCCAGTACCTGATCGACCACCTCACCGAGGCCGCCTTCCTCTCGATCACCGAGTTGGCGGACCGGGTCGGGGTCAGTCAGCCGTCCGTGACCCGCTTCGCCGTGTCCCTCGGATTCAGCGGCTACCCCGCCCTGCGGGACGCGCTCCAACCGATCGCCCTGAGCGCGGTCGCGGGCGCCCCCGGGGCCGGCGGGCAGTTCCGCCGCAACGAGTTGCAGGCGGCCGTGGACGCCGAGATCGAGAACCTGCAGAACCTGCGCCACCTGCTCGCCGACACCGAACAGGTGCTGAACATCGGGCGCGAGCTCGCCGGTTCCGTGCCGCTGACGGTGCTCGGCCTGCGGATCTCGGTGTCGCTGGCGGAGTACTTCGCCTACGCCGCCCGGCGCATCCACCCCGACGTCCGCCTGGTGACCCGCGGCGGCAGCGTGGCCTACGACGCCCTGCTCCAATCGCGGGCGGCGGGCGGGACCTGGGTGCTGGCCTACGCCATGCCCCGGCACGCCAAGGAGACGCTGGGCGCGCTGCGGGCCGCGCGGAGCGTGGGGCTGCGCACCGCGCTGATCACCGATCCGACCCTGGGCCCCCTGACGGACGCCGCGGACGTGACGCTGACCGCGGGCACCGGGGCCAGGCTCGTCTTCGACTCCTACGCGGCACCCGGCATGCTGTCCGCGGCCCTGCTCCAGGCGATGGCCGACGCGGACCCCGAGCGGACCCAGGCGCGCCTCGAAAGCTACGAGCAGGTCGCCGACCAGCACGGCTTCTTCCTCTAGGCCGAACCCACACCCGGACCCGCACCCCCACAGCCGGACCCGCACCCCGCACCCCGCACCCGGCTCCACACCCGGCTCCACGACCGATTTCCGGGGCCGGGTTCCATCTCGCCGTCGTATGTAATTTTTCATTCCCTTGCTTACCCGACGGTATATATGTTTACTTGCCGAGCGCCCCGGATCCACCAGACGCCACGGAGAGCTCACCCCAAGCCCTCCCGGAGACGGGCACGCGGTGCGACGCCACTCCTCCTCACGTCCCACCCGTGCCCGATCCCGGCATTCGGATCCACCGGAGCGCGCACGGCGGTCCCGGCCAACCCCTGGGCCGGGGCCGCCGCAGCAACGTCTCGATCAGTTCGACACCACTCGGAAGCGACGAGCATGCGCCAGACTGCCTCCATCACGCTCAGCCCCGACTGGCCCTGCCAGGTCAAGGCGCCCGGCACCCAGGACTGGGAACGCACCGCCGTGCACTGGCTACGGGACCTGCTCCCGGCCCGCTACGGCAGCTACCCGACGCTGACCCGCCATCCCGCACTGCTCGCCCGGCACGCCCAGCTCCAACTGCGGCACGAGGTACGGACGATGCGGATCGCCCTGGAGACCAGCCGGGCGGAACTCCCCTCGATGGGCGTGGCCGCCTCCGTGATCGAGAACTCCATCAGGATGTACGCCGTCGAGCTCCAGCAGCTGGGCCGACTGTCCCGCGGGGTCCGCCTCGTCGGCGACGCCCTCCTCGCCCAGGGCGCCGGCCGCCGCGGCTGACGTCAGTCGCGTGCCCAGGTGTCGATGACGTCCTCGGCCGTGGTGACGGTGGCGACCAGGGCCAGGGAATTGCGGATCAGCTGCGGGGTGTAGTCGGCCGGCACCCCGGCGATCGCATCGGCCGGGACCACGACGGTGTAGCCGAAGTTGACCGCGTCGAAGACCGTGTTCGGGATCGCGACGTTGGCGGAGACCCCGGTGACGACGAGGGTGCGGCAGCCGAGGTTGCGCAGCAGGGCGTCCAGGTCGGTCCCGGCCATCGGGGACAGCCCGTGCAGGCGGCGTACGACGATGTCCTCCTCGGCGACCGCGATCGGCTCGGCGACCTCGACCGCGCGCGTGCCCGACAGTTGCCGCACCGGGAGCTTCCCGGCCGCCCGGAAGAGCCGCGCGTTGGAGTTGGCCGCCCGCCCGTCCGGCCGCCGCTCGGCCACCGCGTGCAGGACCTGTACGCCCGCCAGGTGCGCGGCGTCGACCAGTGCGGCCACCCGCCCCAACATGCCGGACGCCTGGGCCTCCTTGGCCAGCTCGGGCAGCGCGCTGTCCGCGCCGACGACCCCGTTCTGGCACTCGACGGTCAGCAGCGCGGTGGTGGCGGGGTCGAGTTGCGCCCTGAGCCGGTCGCGGCGGGCGGCGTCCTGGGACATGCATCCCCCTGGCGTGATGACGGAAGAGCCCTCATGATTCCTGACACATAGTCAGATGTGAAGGGGTGTGGGGCGGATGGACGACGCACAGCGGCGCGGCCGGCGGATCATGATGACCGGCGCGGAGGTGGACGCGTTCCTGCGCGCCGAGCGCACCTGCCGGGTCGCCACCGTCTCCGGCGACGGTCGCCCGCACGTCGGCGCCCTCTGGTTCACCTGGGACGGCACCTCGCTGTGGTTGTACTCGATCACCCGCAGCCGCCGCTGGGCGGACCTGCGGAAGGACCCGCGGATCTCGGTGGTCGTGGACGCGGGCGAGGAGTACGACGAGCTGCGCGGCGTCGAGCTCTCCGGCAGCGCGGTCTTCGTCGGCGAGGCGCCCCGGACCGGCGAACCCTGCCCGGAGTTGGAGGAGGTCGAGCGGCTCTTCCCGGTGAAGAACTTCGGCATCACCGAGATGCCGCACGACGGGCGGCACGCGTGGATCCGCCTCACCCCGGACTCGGTGGTGTCCTGGGACTTCCGCAAGCGATAGGCGGCGGACCGGGCGCCGGAAGCCGGGCGTCCGCAGCCGGCAGCCGGCAGCCGGCAGCCGGCAGCCGACCGTCTCAGAGCAGGGCCGCGGCGTCCCGCAGCGCCGCCACCGCCGCCCGGATCGAAGGCCGCCGGTCGGCATCGGCGCGCCAGACGACGTACACGTGGCGGCGCAGGGTGTCGCACACCGGGAGCAGCCGCACCGCGGCCGGCACCGGCCCGCGCCCGAGCCGCGGCGCCACGCACACCCCGAGCCCGGCCTCGACGAACGCCAGCTGGGTGTGGTGCTCCTCGGCGATGTGCGCGATGCGCGGTTCCACGCCCAGGCCGCGCAGCGTGAAGACCAGCCACTCGTGGCAGAACTGGCCCTCGTTCCAGGAGATCCAGTCGTCGTCGGCGAAGTCGGCCAGGGAGATCCGGCTCCGCTCGGCCATCGGGTGCCCCGCGGGCATCGCGATGTCGACGGAGTCGTCGAGCAGGTGGGCGCGGGAGAGTTCGGCGGGCACCGGCATCCGCCGGTTGTGCCAGTCGATGGCCACCGCGAGGTCGAGGTCCCCGCGCACCACGGCGCGCATGCTCTGCTCCGGCTCCTGCTCGGTCACCCGGGCCCGCAGCTCGGGGTGTGCGGCGCGCAGCGCGGTGAGGGTGCGCGGCAGCAGCCCGCGCATCGCGGTGGGGAAGGCGCCGATCCGCAGCTCGCCGACGACGCAGCCGCGCTGGGCCTCCACGTCGGACTGGGCCAGCTCCACCTGGGAGATGATCCGTGCGGCGTGGTCGGCGAGCAGTCGCCCCGCGTCGGTGAGCCGGACCCCGCGGCCGTACTTGGAGAGCAGGGGCTGGCCGACCTCACGCTCCAGTTTGGCCATCTGCTGGGAGACGGCCGAGGTCGTGACGTGCAGACCGTCGGCGGCCCCGCTGACCGAGCCGTGCCGGGCGAGGGCGTCGAGCGTGCGCAGGCGCTCCAGGTTCAACATGTAAGCAATGCTACGGCGTGAACCGAAAGAACTCTCGCTTGTCCTACGAGGTCGTACGGAGCAGAGTGATCTCCATGAGCGCATCCGCACCCGCCCGGCCGACCCTCCCCACCTCCGCCGCCGCCCCCACCCCCAGCCCCGCAGCCACCACGCCGACCACCACCGCGGCCACCACCGCGGTCACCGCCCCGGCCGGCGCCCGCCCGGGCCTCGACTGGCGGATCCGCTTCGCGATCCTTTCGGTGGTCTGGGGGTTCAGCTTCCTGTTCATCAAGGTGGGCACCGAGGCGTACGCCCCCTTCCACGTCTCCATGGGTCGGGTCTTCTTCGGCGCGCTCGCCCTCGTCACCGTCCTGCTCGTCCGGCGCGAGCCGCTCCCCCGGGGGCTGCGGACCTGGGGCCACCTGTCGGTGGCGGCGCTGCTGCTCAACAGCGCCCCCTTCTCCCTCTTCGCCTACGCCGAGCTGAGCATCCCCTCCAGCCTCGCGGGCATCTGCAACGCCACCTCCCCGCTGTGGGGCATGGCCCTGTCCCTGGTCGCCCTCTCCGAGGACCGGCCGACCCGGCGCCGCTTCGCGGGCCTCGGCCTCGGCTTCCTCGGGGTGCTGACGGTCCTCGGCGCCTGGCAGGGCTTCGCGGGAGTCGACGCGAAGGGCACGGCCTTCGCCCTGCTCGCGTCCTTCTGCTACCCGATCGGCTGGATCTACGTCCGCCGCACCCTGGCCGGCACCCCCGGCTCGCCGGTGGCGCTGACCGGAGCCCAGCTGATCGTCTCCACCCTCCAGCTGGCGGTGGTGAGCGCCGCGTTCACCAGCGCGCCGACCTCCTTCCCGCTGTGGCCCACGCTGTCGGTGGTCGCGCTGGGCGCGCTGGGGACGGGCATGGCCCTGCAGATGCAGTACGGCCTGGTGAGCGAGATCGGCCCGACCACGGCCCAGATGGTCACCTACTTCATCCCGGTGATCGCGACCGCGGCGGGCGTCCTGGTCCTGGGCGAGCAGTTGCACTGGAACACCCCGGTGGGCGCCGCGATCGTCCTCGCCGGCGCCGCCCTGACCCAGACCCGGTCCGGCCCGCGCAAGAAGGGCTGACCCCGCCGCGACACCGCGCGCCGCACTGCCGTGACCGGAAGAGGTCACGGCACCCGGGCGCGGCGGAGCGGCTTCCGAACGCTTGATCACGGGACCTGACCTGCTCGTTCCCCGAGCCGTTCCCCGAGCCGCTCTCCTAGTCGTACCGGACCCCCCGCGCCGGGCGGACCGCCTGCGCCACCGCGTCCGCCAGCGACGGGATCTCGGCCGGGGCCACCGGCGACACGGTGATCCGTACGCCCGGACCGCTGTCCACCCGGAAGCGCGCGCCCGGCGCCACCGCCCAGCCGGCCGCGAGGAGCCGGGTCACCGCCCCCGTCTCGTCCGGCACGGGCACCCACACGTTCATCCCGCTGCGCCCGTGCGCGGCCACGCCCCGCTCGCGCAGCGCCGTCACCAGCGCGTCCCGCCGCTCCCCGTACGCCCGCGCCACCGCGGCCCCGTCCACGGCCCCCGAGGTCCACAGCTCGATGACGGCGTACTGGAGCAGCCGGCTCACCCAGCCCGGGCCCAGCCGCTGGCGGCCCAGCACCCGGTCCACCGTGACCGCGTCCCCCGTCAGCACCGCGAGCCTCAGGTCCGGCCCGTACGCCTTGGCGGTGGACCGCACCAGCGCCCAGTGCCGGGTGACCCCGCCCAGGGGTTCCAGCGGCAGGTCGACGATGCCGTGCCCGTGGTCGTCGTCGACGACGAGCACGTGCGGGTGGCGGGCCAGCAGCTCCCGCAGCGCGGCCGCCCGCGCCGCGCTCACCACCGCGCCGGTGGGGTTCTGCGCCCGCGCGGTGACCACCAGCGCCCGCGCACCCTCCGCCAGGGCCCGCTCGACGGCCTCCGGCACCGGCCCCTCGTCGTCGACGGCGACGGGCGCGATCCGCAGGCCGAGCGCGGGCACGAGGTCCAGCACGCTGCCCCACCCCGGGTCCTCGACCGCCACGACGTCCCCCGGGCGCAGGTGCGCCGACAGCACCCGCTCGATCGCGTCGAGCGCGCCCGAGGTCAGCCCGACGGGCCCGGCGGGCACCCCGTCGGCGTCGAGCCCGGCCCGGGCGAGCCGGGCCAGTTCGGGGACGACGGGCTCGTCCCCGTACCGGGTGGGCGCCTGCGCGTAGCGCCGGGCCGCGGCCGCCAGCGCGCCGGACAGCTCGGGCAGTACGCCCGGATCGGGGTTGCCGCTGGCCACGTCCCGGCCGCCCGGCGGCACCGCCACCCGCAGACCGTCCCGCGGGGTGCTGGCGGGTCGGGCGCGCACCCGGCTGCCGCGCCGCCCGTCGGTTTCGATGACCCCGCGTTCGCGCAGCGTGCGGTAGGCGGCGGCGACGGTGTTCGGGTTGACCCCGAGCGCCCCCGCCAGCTCGCGCATCGGTGGCAGCAGGGCTCCGGGGGGCAGCTCCCCGGAGCCCACGCCCGCTTCGACACTGGCCGCGATCTCGGATGCGCGGCTTCCGACGATTGTGTATTCTCCTAGCACAAACAACAGTATGCACTAGTGCAATGGAGTTCGCATCATGACCGTCGCGCCCGCCGCCGCCCACGACCCCGCGACCGACGCCTACGAGCCGACGGACCTCACCATCCCCTCCCGCTCCCGCGACCGCGCGCGCTACGACCGCGAGACGGTGCACGCGATACTCGACGAGGGTTACCTCTGCCACCTCGGCTTCGTCCGCGACGGCGCTCCGGTGGTCCTGCCGACCCTCTACGGTCGGGTCGGCGAAGCGCTGTACATCCACGGCTCCACCGGTTCGCGCCCGCTGCTCGCCGCGGGCAAGGCCGACCCCGGCCTCCCCGTGTGCGTCACGGTCACGCACCTCGACGGGCTCGTGCTGGCCAAGTCGGCCTTCCACCACTCGATGAACTACCGCTCGGTCGTGGTGCACGGCACGGCGTACGAGGTCACGGACGAGGCCGAGCGCCGGACGGCCCTCGACGCCCTCGTCGACCAGGTCGTGGCGGGCCGCTCGGCGGACTCCCGCCCGGCCGACGCCAAGGAACTGGCCGCCACCGCCGTCATCCGGCTCGACCTCGAACAGGTCTCGGCGAAGCTGCGCACCGGCGGCCCCAACGACGAGGCCCGGGACCTGGACCTGCCGTTCTGGTCGGGCGTGGTCCCCGTCGCGCGGACCTACGGCGCCCCGGTCCCGGCGGCCGACCTGGCCCCCGGGATCGAGGTACCGGACTACATCGCCGCGCTCTGAGCCGGTACGGGCCCCACTTCGGGCCCGTCCACCGCGCCTCCCGGGGCTTCGTCCGCCCCGGCGACGGCCTCCTGCGCCGGACGGCGGCCCTCCGCGACGATCAGCGCGAGGACCGCCGCCAGCAGGAGCAGGATGCCGAGCACCACCGACCCGGTCAGCCGCTCCCCCAGGACCAGTACGGCGATCAGCGCCGCGCTCACCGGCTCGATCAGCATGATCACGGACACCGTGGCGGCCCGCACCGCGGCCGCACCGGTGAAGTAGAGGACGTACGCGAGCGCGGTGGGCACCGTCGCCACGTACACCAGCAGCCACAGCACCCGACCCGGCTGCGCGGTGTGCGGAACCAGCCCCTCCAGCACGGCCAGCGGCAGCAGGCACACGGTACCGACCGCCAGTGACCACGCGGTCGTGACCAAGGGGTCCCCGCCCGCCCCGCGCCGCCCGAGGGCGCGCGTGCGCAGGGTCATCGCCGCGTAGCCGGAGGCCGACAGCAGCGCCCAGCCGACCCCGGCGGGCCGCACCTCGGCACCCCCGCCGCCCAGCGTCAGCGCCACCAGCCCGGCCAGCGCGCCGCAGACGGCGGCCGCCCCGCCCCGGCCGAGCCGCTCGCCCATCCAGTACCGCGCCCCGAGCGCGATCATCACCGGCCCGGCGCCCAGGGTGACCACCGTCCCGACCGCGAGCCCGGTCTCGCGCACGGCCCCGAAGTAGGCGGCCTGGAACAGGGTGAAGAGCAGCCCGGTGACGACCAACGAGGCCACCGACGGCCGCGGCGCCGACCGTCGCCGGCCGCCCCACGGACGACGCAGGGCCAGCGCCCCGAGGAGGAGGAGCAGGGCGCCCGCGCAGCGCCAGAAGGACAGGGCCAGCGGACCGAGGTCGCTCGCCAGGAAGAGGAGTGAGGCGGCCGCCCCGGCGGTGCCCCAGGCGGCTCCGGCGACGACGAGGTACAGATGCTTCGACACGTGTGCTCCGCGTGACGTGAAGGATGAGGGGAAAGGTCATCTCTTCGCGGGCAGCACGGACCGGCCCGGTGACTCCGGGCGGGGTTCGTCGGCGCAGTGGCGAGGCCGCCCGCGTCAGGCGGCGGGAGGCGGAAGCACGTTCATCAGCATGGTCGTGACCCTAGGCCGTCGCGGCCGTCCGGTCCAGCGCCCCGGGTTCGACGGCTCCCCGGTCGGCGGTCGCGCGGCCGACGGTTGCGCTGTCGGTTCCCAAGACCGCCTGGTCCATGGCTCCCGGCCCCAGGGCGGCCGGGTCCGGGACGCTCTGCCCGTCCCCCGCACCCGACCCCGGGCCCGGCTTCGGCGCCGCGGGCCGCGAGGTCTGCGCGATGAAGGCCCCTCCCAGCACCAACGCACCGCCGATGATCTGCGGGGTCGAGAGGTGTTCCTTGAGGAGCACCCAGGCCAGCACGGTGGCGACGACCGCTTCCAGGCAGGCGACCACACCCGCCACCTGCGGCGAGAGCATGCGCACCGACACGACACCGGTCAGGTAGGCCGCGACCGTCGCGATCAGCACCACCCAACCGACGAGCACCAGCGCGGGCACGGCCATCCCGCCGACGTCCGCGTCCCGCCCCAGGACCGCCCACCGCGTCTCCCAGGGCCGCGCGATCACGGTCATCACCAGCGCACCGATGACCATGCCGTACGCGATCACCCCGAACGGGTCGGGCACGTCCTCCCCGTCCGCACCCTGGTCGGCCAGGACGAAGTAGAAGGCTTGGCAGCAGGCGGCGGCCACGCCGAGCAGCACCCCGAGCGGGTCCAGCCGCAGCCCGGCCCAGATCTCGACGACGCAGGCCAGGCCGACGACGGCCACCGCGGCCCCGGCGGCGGCGGACCGGGTCACCGGCTTGCGCTGGACGAAGCGGATGTAGCCGAGCAGCAGCGCGGGGCCGAGGTACTCCAGCAGCAGGGCCACGCCGACCGGGATCCGGGACAGGGAGGCGAAGTAGAAGGCCTGCACCCCGGCCACGGCGACCAGACCGAAGCCGGCGAGCAGCGCGGGTTTGCGGAACAACAGTCCACGGTGGCGCCAGGCCAACGGGGACATCACCAGCGCCGCCCCGGCCACCCGCAGCCAGACCACGTGCAACGGGTCCAGACCCGCCTCGATCAGCGGCTTCGCCGCCACCCCGGAACCACCGAACGCACACGCCGAAACGAGGGCGAGGCCCAGTCCGGCATTTCTCCCTGACGCTTGCATCGGCACATCATGACAGCCCTCGTCAGGAGCGTCACCGGGGTGACGCCTGTTGAGATTTCCTGACAGGTCGTCAGTCTTGAATGTTCCGCCGACCGGGACTACGTTCCGCCGGACACAGCCGACGAGAAGGGGCGGTCCCATGGCCGAAGTCACCGCGGAATCACGCATCGAGGCCTCCGCCTCCGCGCTCTGGTCGCAGCTCACGGACTGGGACGCGTACGGCCAGTGGAGCATGACCCACACCGGCTTCCCCAAGGGCGGCCCGGAGACCCTGGCCGTCGGCTCCACCTTCGCCGAGAACATGAAGATGATGGGCTTCCCGGCCGAGGTCGTGTGGACCATCGAGGAGCTGGAGACCGAGCGCGTCTTCGCCATCCGAGGCAAGGGCCCGATGGGCGTCGTCGTGGGCACCCGCTACACCCTGATCCCGGACGGGGAGGCGACGACCGTGCGCATCGACGGGGACTTCCAGGGCGCGGCCGTCTCCCTCATGGCGGGCAAGCTGAAGGACTCGGCCGGCGCCGCGCTGAACGAGTCCCTGCGCAAGCTGGCCGGCCTGGTCGCCTGACCGGTCGCCCGCCCCACCACCCGCCCACGCCGGAGTGCCCCGCGCGTCATGACGCGCGGGGCACTCGGCCGCACCTCTCGCCGGACGGTCAGTGCTCGTCGGCGAGGATCAGGTAGAGCTTCTTACGGGCCTCGTTGATGACCGCGACGGCCTTCTCCCGCTGCTCGGACGAGCCGGTCTTCCAGACCTGCCCGAAGGCCTCCATCAGGCCGAAGCCGGCCGTACGGATCTCGTTCATCGCCTCGCGGTCGAAGCCGCGCCCGGCCTCTTCCCAGGGAGCCGCGGAGCCCGCCTCGGCCTCGGTGCGGCCGGCGTCGGTCAGCGTGAACAGCTTCTTGCCGCCCTCGCTCGCGCTGCTGATGAGCCCCTCGTCCTCCAGCATCTGCAGGGTCGGGTAGACCGACCCCGGGCTGGGCTTCCAGGCCCCGCCGCTGCGCTCGCCGATCTCCTGGATCATCTCGTAGCCGTGCATCGGCCGGTCCGCGAGCAGCGCCAGGATCGAGGCCCTGACGTCACCCCGCCGGGCCCGCCGGTGCGGTCCGCCGCGCCCACCACGCCCGCCGAAGGGTCCACCGAAAGGCGGCCCGAACGGGCCGAAGGCGGCGCGCCGACCTTCGAAGTCACCCTGACGGTCCGGCCCGCAGTGCCCGTGCCCACGACCGTGCTCGTGTCCGTGCTCATGTCCGTGTGAACGCATGACTGCGCTCCTTTCGTCATTGTTCCTGCTGATTCGTTCGTGTCGTTGTCCGACATCACAACCATCGCTGACCGCTCGCGATGTGTCAACGATATATCGGGAGTGCTCTTAACGAGCGACCCCGACCCACCCGCCCACCGCCCCGTCTCAGCGCGGCCGCAAGCTCCCGCCCGAGTACGTGGCCAAAGTCCGAGCCGGCCAAAATGGTGGGGCGCCGGGCATACGTCACCGGCGACCACTGCGAATCCCTCTGCCAAGTACCGAACGGGAAGTAGCACCATGCGCGTCACCATCGACGGGACCCACATTCGAAGCCACGCGGACCTGCACCGCGTTCTGGCCGGCCCCCTGGACTTCGGCCCGTTCTACGGACACAACCTGAGCGCGCTGTGGGACCGTCTGAGCACAGATGTCGAGCGCCCGGTCGAGATCGTCTGGGAGAACGTCACCAGCAGCCGCGAATCCATGGGCGACGAAGCATTCGAGGAGATCGCATCCGTACTGCTCAGAGCAGCGAAAGCGGATGAGTCGAACAGGGTGGGCAAGAGGCTGACCGTGCGTTTCGCCTGACCGGCGGTGAGGACCCGCCGCACCCCGCACCGACCGGAGGAGGAAGCCCGCTCCGATGCGGCCGGGGCGTGCGGCGGTCCTGGAACTACCCCTTGCTCCACTTGGCGCTGGGATGGTCGGTGCACCGGTACGCGCAAGTCGACTCCGGTCGCGGCGGCTTCCGCGCGGGCCGTGCCGCCCCGGGGAGCCGTGGCGCCGGGACGCGCCGTTACGGTGGGCCGATGTCATCGATCAAGAGGTTCCAAGTCACCTTCGACTGCGCGGAACCGGAGCGCCTCGCCCTCTTCTGGTGCGAGGTGTTGGGCTACGTCGCGGTGCCTCCGCCCGCGGAGTTCGCCACCTGGGACGACTTCAGGCGTTCGCAGCCGGCCGAGGAGCGGGACGCCTGGTTCGCCTGTAGCGACCCCTCGGGCGTCGGCCCGCGGCTGTACTTCCAGCGCGTCCCCGAGGGGAAGGCCGCCAAGAACCGGCTGCACCTCGACATCCGGGTCGGCACCGGACTCGTGGGCGAGGAGCGCCTCGCCGCGCTGGAAGCCGAGTGCGCACGCCTGGTCCCCCTCGGCGCGGTGCACGTGCGGACGTTGTACGACGGCAACGACGCGTGCATACCCATGCTGGACATCGAGGGCAACGAGTTCTGCATCGACTGAGGATCGCGCCCCTTCCCCAAAGGACCAGTGGACCCGGCGCGGCCACGGCCTGGGCGCCGTCGAACTGCGCAGCACCGGCGAAGCAATCGGACGCTCCGGCCTGAACTGGTGGGAAGAGTTCGACGAGACCGAGATCGGCTGGACCTTCGCCCGCGCCCACTGGGGCCACGGCTACGCCACCGAGGCCGCCCGCGCCGTGCTCGCGTGGGGCTTCGGACCACTGGGCCTCCAGCAGATCACCGCCATGATCCACCACGGCAACACGGCCTCCACCGCCGTCGCCCGGCGCCTCGGATTCACCCCGCTGCGCGAGGACACGGTCCTCGGCCGCCCCTGCACCGTCCACGCCCTGACCAGGGAAGACCACGCGGCCGGCTGACGGTGGACGGCGCCCGACGACACGAGCGCGCCGAGGGTGTAGTGTCCGCATCGATTGAACACGTTCAATTCATGCCCGAGGGGGGCCTCGCCGTGTACCAGCATGTCGCCGCCGCGCAGCCGCGGCACTCCGACGCCTTGAGCGGCATCGCACCGGGCGCCGAGGTCGTGGGAGGCGGCGCGCTCCTCTGCGCGGCACTGTACGCCCAACTCTCCTCGCTCGGGGCCGATCCCTACGGCCGCGGCTACGGCGGCGCCATCGCCCTGCTCTTCGGGCTGTTCGTGATGGCCGTCTTCGGCCCCCTCCTCGCCTACGCGGCGGGATGGCTGCACAGCCTCCTCTTCACCACCCCGGTGATGCTGGCCTCGAACGCCCTGGGCGTGCGCACCCGGACCGCAGCACCGCGATGGGCCCTGCCCACGGCGGTCGTGTTCGCGGCCGGGTACGCCGTACCGCTCTCGGTGCTCACCGGCGCCGCGTACGCCACCACGCTCGGCTGGACGGCCGCCGTCGGGTTCCCACCCGTGGCGGTCGCGGTGCTCGCGCGGATGCGGCGGATGCGCAGGGGCAGGATCCGGCTCTGGGCGATCGGGCCGATCGCGGTGGCGGTGCTCGTCACCCTCGTCCTCGGAGCCGGCGCCCCCGGGTACGAGGCACCCGCCCTCGGGCACGCCGACTTCGTGGGCCGGTGGACGGGCGACGGAGTCAGCCTGACGCTCGGGGACCGGGGCGAGGTGGTGGCCGAGCAGCTACCCGTGCACAACGGCTTCGACGTCGTGGGCCACTGCACCGGACACGGCACCTGGCGCTCCACGGCCGCGGGGGATTCGGCGAGCGAGGACCGGGCGGGCGTGGTCCTCGCGCTCCCCGACTGCAAGGGCGCGGAGCTGCGGTGGAGCGTGGCGGGGACCCGGGAGCGGCCCGAGTTGTTCGTGCTGATGGGTGATCCGGACGCGGGCGAGGTGGTGGTCCTGCACCACCGGGCCACCTGACACCGGTCCACGAACGGCGCGGCACCGGACCACGAACGCCGCGGCACCAGGCCGACCACCAGGCCACCCGCACCGCCACCCGCAAGGCCACCCACCCGGAATTGGCCTTTGTCCGCCGGTCACGGCCCGTCCTACGGTCGAAGGCATGCGCATCCGAATCGTCGACGCCTTCACCGACCGGCCCTTCCAGGGCAACCCCGCCGGAGTCCTGCTCCTGGACGGCGCCGCGGGCTTCCCGCCCGACACGTGGCTCCAGCAGGTCGCCGCCGAGGTCAACCTCTCCGAGACCGCCTTCGCGCACCCGCTGCCGCCCGGTGGGGAGGCCGACTGGGCGCTGCGCTGGTTCACCCCGACCGCCGAGGTCGACATGTGCGGCCACGCCACCCTCGCCACCGCGCACGTCCTGGCGAGCACCGGCCTGGCGGACGGACCGGTCCGGTTCGCCGCGCGCTGCGGTGTCCTCACCACCGAGGCCGCCGCCGACTCCACGGTGACCATGGACTTCCCGACCTCCACGCTCAGCCCGTACGAGCTCCCGGAGGCCCTCGCCCTGGCGCTGGGCGGGGTGGAGGTGCGCTCCGTCCACGACACCGCCGCCCACATCGGCGACCTGTTGGTCGAGCTGGCGGACGAGCGCACCGTGCGCGAGCTGCGCCCCGACCTCGCGGTGGTCGCCGCCTACGCCAAGCGCGGGCTGATCGTCACCGCTGCGGCCGAGGACCCCGCCCGGGGGTACGACTTCGTCTCCCGTGGCTTCTTCCCCGCCGTCGGCGTCGACGAGGACCCGGTCACCGGCAGCGCGCACACCGCGCTCGCGCCCTTCTGGGCCGCGCGCCTGGGCCGCACCGAGCTGACCGGCTTCCAGGGTTCGGCGCGCACCGGCCTGGTCCGGGTCCGGCTCGCGGGGGACCGTACGTTCCTGACCGGGCACGCCGTCACGGTCCTCGACGGAGAGCTGCTGACCGCCCCCTGAACCGGGCCGCCGCTGCCCTCGTACCGGTCCCTCAGGGCGTGGGCAGCCAGCCGACCTTGCCGGCGAGCAGCGCGTACCCGCCGAAGGCGACGATGTCGAGCAGTGCGTGCGCGACCACCAGCGGCCCGACCCGGCCCCAGCGCCGGTAGAGCAGGACGAAGACGACGCCCATGACGACGTTGCCCAGGAACCCGCCGATGCCCTGGTAGAGGTGGTACGAGCCGCGCAGGACCGAACTGGCCAGCAACGCGGCCGTCGACGACCAGCCCAGCCCGTCCAGCCTGCGCAGCAGGTAGGCCAGCACGATGACCTCCTCCACCACGGAGTTCTGCACCGCGGAGAGGATCAGTACGGGGAACTTCCACCACACGTCGGGCAGCGCTTCCGGCACCACCGTCAGGTTGAAGCCCGAGGCGCGCGCCGCCAGGTAGAAGGCCAGCCCGGCGCTGCCGATCCCGGCCGCGACGAGCGCCCCGCGCCCCAGGTCCGCGCGGGGCCGGGTGCGGTCGAAACCCAGCACCCGCAGACCGGGCGCGCCCTCGCGGGTGAGCAGGTGGGCCACGAGGAGTACGGGGACCAGGGCGGTCGCGATCCCGAAGAGCTGCCAGGACAGGTCGAGCCAGGGGCGGCCCGGCGCGTAGGAGCCGTTGAGCGTGGCGGCCTGGTCCTTCAGCCCGCCCGGTTTGGTGAGCGAGCCGATGAAGCTGATGAGCGCCGAGACCGCGCTCGCCCCCAGCGACAGGGCGAGCACCAGCAGCGTCTCGGTCCGCAGGACCCGCCGCCCGTCCTCGCGCAAGGTCCCGACCACCGGCTCCGGATCCGCCCGCACGCCTGACTCCGTCCCGCTCCGACCCACCGTCCCGCTCCGACCACCCCATACTGCCCGCTCGACGGCGGAACGGGATCACCGGGCAGGACACGGAGCCGGACGGGGCGCGGCGCCGGACGGAACGGGTCCGCCCGACGGCCCCGGCCGTCCAACCGCCCCGGCCGTCCAACCGCCCCCGCCGCCCTACCGCCCCGCGGTCAGGGCCGCGCTCACCTCCTCCTCCGGCAGCCCGGCGGGCCAGGTGTGCACGGGGTCCCCCTTGTACATGAGCTCGGTGTAGCGGCGGGTGGTCGCCGCGAGCGCCGCGTCCCGCTCCAGCCCGGCGGCCAGCGCCCGGTGGTAGGTCTCGACCTGCCAGGTCGCACCGTTGGCGCGCCTGCGACAGCGCTCCTCGATGATCCCGAGGTAGTGGTCCCGGTCCGCGGGCTCGATGCCCCAGGCGTCGAGCCCGGCCGCCGCCATCGGCAGCAGCTCGTCGAGCACGAGCCGGACCGCGGGCACGCTCGCCAGTCCCCCGCCCCGGCCCCGGCGCGGCCAGCGCAGCCGCGCGTCGATCCCGTACCGGCAGGCCGCGTCGAAGTTGGCCTCCGCCTCCGCGAAGGGCAGCCGGTTCCACACCGGGCGCTGCTCGTCGGCGAGGGTGCGCACGAGCCCGTAGTAGAAGGCGGCGTTGGCGACCACGTCGGTGACGGTGGGCCCGGCCGGCAGCACCCGGTTCTCCACCCGCAGGTGCGGCACCCCGTCGGCGACCCCGTACACGGGCCGGTTCCAGCGGTAGACGGTGCCGTTGTGCAGGACGAGTTCCTGGAGGCTGGGCACCCCGCCCTCGCCGAGCACCCGCAGCGGCTCCTCCTCGTCGCAGATCGGCAGCAGCGCCGGGAAGTAGCGGACGTTCTCCGCGAAGAGTTCGTACGCCGAGTCCACCCAGCGCTCGCCGAACCAGGTCCGCGGCCGCACTCCCTGGGCCTGGAGCTCGGGCGGCCGGGTGTCGGTGGCCTGCTGGAAGAGCGGGGGCCGCGACTCCCGCCACAGCTCGCGCCCGAAGAGGAAGGGGGAGTTGGCGCCCACGGCTATCTGTACCGCCGCCACCGCCTGCGCCGCGTTCCACACGTCCGCGAACCGGGCGGGGGTGACCTGGAGGTGCAACTGGACCGAGGTACAGGCCGCCTCCGGGACGATCGACCCCGAGGTCCAGGTCAGCCGCTCCACCCCGTCGATGTCCAGGACGAAGTCCTCCCCCCGCATCAGCAGGATCTGCTCGTTCAGCAGCGAGTAGCGGTCCACCGCCGAGAGGTTCGCGGAGACGAGGTCGCCGCGGGAGATCGTCGGCAGGATGCCGATCATCACCACCCCGGCGTCTATCTCCGCGGCCTGCCGATTGGCATATGCGAGACTCGCGCTGAGCTCTTCCGCGAGCTGGTCGAATACCCGGCCGTCGAGCCGGTGCGGAAGTATGTTGACCTCCAGGTTGAACATTCCGAGTTCGGTCTGGAAATCGGGGCTCGCAATGCGCTCCAGTACCTGGGCATTCACCATTCTCGGCAATCCGTCGGAACCCGCGAGATTCAACTCGATCTCCAGCCCCATCATGTTCTTGGGGCGATCGAACCTCTTCTCCGCCAGAAGCCGCTCCAGTCCCTCCAGGCACTCGTGAAGCTTCCTCCGATACCGTTGCCGATCGGACAGGTCGAATCCGCCTGCCACGACCTTCTCCCCCATCGAAGCGTCCCTCCACGAGTGGGCCCGGCCCGGTCCGTCCGGGCGCACGTTACGGTCGATGATGCCCCGGCCGAGTGATCGATAACGCGGCGGGGGCACGACTGGCGGACAGCGCGCGCCGGTTTGGCCGACAGGCGCTACGGCACATTCATCTGGCAAGGGGCATCCTGCAATGCCCCCGTCGACTTTTCCGTGTACGCAATACCGGCGCTTTCCAGCCGAGCACCCTTCGGGTAACCTCCGAGGTCAGCGTGAGATGTCCGCGCTCGTGCAGCTACGAATCCTCCGCAGCAGGACCGGTATGCGCCTTGTCGGCAATGGGCGGGACAGCTAGCCGAAACACTGCGTGAACACATGTCGTATAAACTCCGCAAACGAGGCAGAGAGTTGGCGCGCGGCCATTGCCCCTCGGCCCCCCTCTGGCCCCAGAATGCGACAGCGCCGTCCGCACCTGCCCCCGTTCTCCCAGGTCTCCCAAGTGAGAGGCGACCCACCATGCCGCTGCATGTCCCTCCGGCCCCCGCGCCCGCCCTGCGCAGCGTCCTCGCGGCACTCGGTTCCCCCACCGCGGTCCACGAGGCGCTCACGCCGGCGCTGCGCTCCCTCCAAGGACCGCTGACCGCCGAACTCCCCCTGCCCGTGCACGTACTGGACCGGCTCCAGTTCCTGCCCTCGACGGCGGGCCGGCCGCCCCGCACCCGGCTCACGGGTTGGAGGTTCCTGATCCGCAGCGGCGACCGCTTCGTGGCCGCGGCGGACACCCGGCTGACGGCGGACGGCTGGGCCTTCTCCCACTTCTTCGAGGGGCCCTACGTCGCCGCCACCGAACGCGCCCTGCGCCAGGCGGAGTCCCTCGGCAAGAACTACCAGCCCCGGCTGCTGTCCGTACCGGAGCTGTACATGCTCACCCTGTGGCTGCACGAGGGGGTCGGCGCCGCCGCTTCGGCCGGCCTGCCCGCCGCCGCCGACCTGCTGGTGCCGTTGGCGCCCGCCCCGCCGGGCATCGCCGCCTACCGCCCGCACCCCGTGTCGGAGTTGCTGCCGGTGCTGACCCACCGCCTCACCCCGCAGAGCCCGCCGAGCCCGCAGGGCCCGCCGGTGCCGCCCTCGCTGGCGGCTCCGGCCGCCTGATCCGGGCCGCCGCGGCCTGATCCGACCCGACTCCGGCGGCCGCGTGGCCCACTGTGCCCATTCGGCCTAGCCCGCTCGGGCCAGTGCCGAACCATCCGAAATGACAGGGGAGTTGAGCTGAACCGCCCGCACGGGTGATGCGTCATCAATCTATGAGGACAGCTACCGGAAATCCCTGCGGACGCCAGTCCGTAGGGCAACACTGGACCCTGACCACACCGAGATTGATACGGGGGGCGGCCATGAACGACGCATCGAGCCGCAGCACACAGACCACACCGCAGCGAAAGAACGTATCCATGTGCCAGCACCAGCCTGCCTGCCCTAGCGCCGACTCCGCCGACCGGGAGGCCGCGCATCCCGTGGCCAACCACCCGGAACAGGGCTGGAGCCTGCTGTGCAACGGCGTCCTGCTCTTCGAGGACACCGGTGAGCTGCTGCCGGACGGCCGGATCATCGCTCCGCACCGCCCGCTCGCGGCGGCGCAGGTGATGAAGGCGGCGTAGCGACCGCCCGAGGAACGCGCACGAAGCACGCGCACCAGGCACGCGTACGCAGCACCCTTACGAAGAAACGCGCACGAGGCACGCGAAAGGGGCCGGCCCGGGAGGCATACTCCCGGACCGGCCCCTTTCACTTCTCAACGATGGGCAAGCGCGACCATCAGTTGTCGTACTCGTCCAGCGGCGGGCAGGAACAGACCAGGTTCCGGTCGCCGAACGCGCCGTCGATCCGGCGGACCGGCGGCCAGTACTTCTCGGCGGCGATCAGCCCGCCCGGGAAGACGGCCTCGTCACGGGTGTACGGGTGGTTCCACTCGCCGCCCAGCGCCGCGGCCGTGTGCGGGGCGTTGGCCAGCGGGTTGTCCTCCAGCGGCCACTCGCCCGCCGCGACCTTCTCGATCTCCGCGCGAATGGCGATCATCGCGTCGCAGAAGCGGTCGATCTCGGCGAGGTCCTCGGACTCCGTCGGCTCGATCATCAGGGTGCCGGCCACCGGGAAGGACATCGTCGGCGCGTGGAAGCCGTAGTCGATCAGTCGCTTGGCGATGTCGTCCACGCTGACGCCCGTCGCCTTCGACAGCGGGCGCAGGTCGATGATGCACTCGTGCGCGACGAGGTTGCCCGGACCGGTGTAGAGCACCGGGAAGTGCGGCTCCAGGCGCTTGGCGATGTAGTTGGCGCCGAGCACCGCCACCTGGGTGGCGCGCTTGAGGCCCTCGCCGCCCATCAGGCGCACGTACGACCACGAGATCGGCAGGATGCCCGCCGAACCCCACGGCGCGGCCGAGATCGGACCGACGCCCGTCGCGGGACCGGCGGTCGGCTGCAGCGGGTGGTTGGGCAGGTACGGGGCCAGGTGCGCCCGGACACCGACCGGGCCGACGCCCGGGCCGCCGCCGCCGTGCGGGATGCAGAAGGTCTTGTGCAGGTTCAGGTGCGAGACGTCGCCGCCGAAGTGACCCGGCTTGGCGAGGCCCACCAGGGCGTTGAGGTTGGCGCCGTCCACGTAGACCTGGCCGCCCGCGTCGTGCACCTGCGCGCAGATGTCGGCGACGTGCTCCTCGAACACGCCGTGCGTGGACGGGTAGGTGATCATCAGCACGGCGAGCTCGTCGCGGTACTGCTCGATCTTGGCGCGCAGGTCGGCGGCGTCGACCTCGCCGTCGTCCGCCGTCTTGACGACGACGACCTTCATGCCGGCCATCACGGCGCTGGCGGCGTTGGTGCCGTGCGCGGAGGACGGGATCAGGCAGATGGTGCGCTGCTCGTTGCCGTTCGCCCGGTGGTACGCCCGTACCGCGAGCAGACCGGCCAGCTCGCCCTGCGATCCGGCGTTGGGCTGGATGGACACCTTGTCGTAACCGGTGACCTCGCAGAGACGTTCCTCCAGCTCGGTGATGAGCGTGAGGTAACCCGCGGCCTGCTCGACCGGGGCGAAGGGGTGCAGCTGGCCGAATTCGGGCCAGGTCACCGACTCCATCTCGGTGGTCGCGTTGAGCTTCATCGTGCAGGAGCCCAGCGGGATCATGCCGCGGTCCAGCGCGTAGTCCTTGTCCGACAGCTTGCGCAGGTAGCGCAGCATCGCGGTCTCGGAGCGGTGCTGGTGGAAGACCGGGTGGCTCAGATAGGCGTCCGAGCGCAGCAGCCCCTCGGGCAGCGTGTCGGCGGTGACCTCGTCCAGCGCCTCGATGTCCGCGGTGACGCCGAAGGCGGCCCACACGGCGTCGATGTCGGCGCGCAGGGTGGTCTCGTCACAGGAGACGGAGACGTGGTCGGCGTCGACCCGGTAGAGGTTGACCCCGGCCTCGCGGGCGGCGGCCACGACCCCGTCGGCCTTGCCGGGCACCCGCGCGGTGACCGTGTCGAAGTACGAGCCGTGCACCAGCTCCACGCCGCCGGCGGTCAGGCCCGCGGCGAGCAGGGTGGCGTAGCGGTGGGTGCGGCGGGCGATCGTCCGCAGGCCGTCGGGGCCGTGGTAGACGGCGTACATGGCGGCCATGACGGCGAGCAGCACCTGCGCGGTACAGATGTTGCTGGTGGCCTTCTCGCGGCGGATGTGCTGCTCGCGGGTCTGCAGGGCCAGGCGGTAGGCCTTGTTGCCGTCGGCGTCGACGGAGACGCCCACCAGGCGGCCGGGCAGCGAGCGGGCGTGCTTCTCCTGGACGGCCATGTAACCGGCGTGCGGACCGCCGAAGCCCATCGGGACGCCGAAGCGCTGGGTGGTGCCGATGGCGATGTCCGCGCCGAGCGCACCCGGGGAGGTGAGCAGGGTCAGGGCGAGCAGGTCGGCGGCGACGGCGACGATCGCGCCGAGGTCGTGCGCCTGGTCGATGACCGGCTTGATCTCGCGGACCGCACCGGAGGCGCCCGGGTACTGGAGGAGCACGCCGAAGACGCCGCGCTCGGCGATCTCGGCCGGGATGCCCTCGGACAGGTCCGCGACCACGACCTCGACCCCGGTGGGCTCGGCGCGCGTCTCGATGACCGCGATGGTCTGCGGCAGCGTGTCCGCGTCGATGAGGAAGACCCCGCCCTTGACCTTGCCCACGCGGCGGGCGAGCTGCATGGCCTCGGCGGCGGCGGTGCCCTCGTCGAGCAGGGAGGCGCCGGAGGTCGGCAGCCCGGTCAGGTCGGCGACGACCGTCTGGAAGTTCAGCAGCGCTTCGAGGCGCCCCTGCGAGATCTCGGGCTGGTACGGCGTGTACGCCGTGTACCAGGCCGGGTTCTCCATGACGTTGCGCAGGATCACCGGCGGCGTGAAGGTGCCGTAGTAACCGAGGCCGATCATCGGGGTCAGGACCTGGTTGCGGTCGGCCAGCGAACGCAGCTCGGCGAGCACCTCGGCCTCGGTGCGGGCACCCGGCAGGTTCAGCGCCTCGGCGCTCTTGATGACGTCCGGCACCGCGGCGGCGGTCAGATCGTCCAGGGAGCCGTAGCCCACCTGGGCCAGCATCTTCGCCTGCGCCTCGGCATCCGGGCCGATGTGGCGCTGCTCGAAGGGGATGCCTCGCTCCAGCTGGGAGAGCGGAATGCGGTTGGCGGTCATGTACGGAGGCCTCCTGGTCGTACGACCTGCGAGGGGTACCACGGCGCGGGCACCCGGACGGCCTCCCCCTCTGTCATCTCAACCTGAGAGCTTCACCGGGCCTCCTGGGGATCGCCCGTGGAGGTCCGGCTTTCACCGTCGGTGAGGAAGGGCACCGGAACTGCGATCCGTCGCCCGTCCTGCTTTCCAGAGTGGCCTCGTCCGTGCGGTACGTCTGCCTGAGAGATTCCGGGGAGGAGTTGCTCCTTCGGCGCCTCCGACGAACTCGATCGGAGGACTCTCCCGCACAGGGTCAGCAGCCGTTCCCCAGCCTACCAGCGAGGATCTGGGCACTCCCTCGAGTGGCCCCCTCCCCGGAAATGCACTTTTGTAGTCATTACGGAGGAGTTGCGACCAAATGGAGGCGACCGTGCAGACCGACATCGATCCGCGCAGCCTGATCGGCCGCAAGGCGTTCGACCGCAATGGAACCAAGATCGGCACCGTCGACGAGGTCTACCTCGACGATGCCACGGGCGTCCCGGAATGGGCCGCCGTACGGACCGGACTCTTCAGCCGGGACGCCTTCGTCCCGCTGGAACCGAGCGAGGTGGTGGGCGACACCCTGCGGGTTCCCTTCGAACGCGCCCTGATCAAGGACGCCCCCGATTTCGGGGTGGGCCGCCACCTCTCCCCCGAACAGGAGCTCCAGCTCTACCACCACTACGGCCTGGACGTGACCCTGCCGAGTGACTTCCACCACGGCGACCGCGACTTCGGCCGCCTCGCCGGCGGCGAGGCCTAGGCCGGGGTCACCCGCCCGCAGGTCCGTCATCCGGCGGTTCCTTCTTTGGCATGTCCCCCGTCAGGTTCGGCATGTTCGCCGTCCGGCTCCCCGACCAGGGGCAGCGGATCGGACGGTTCCAGGTCGGGGTCGTCCACCCGGAAGGTGCGCACCCGGCCCGGCGGCGATCCCGGCCGCTCGAAACGGACAGTCACCCTCCCCACCCCGCTGCCCTGCACCCAGCCGGGCCCGTACTCCCCGTGGCGCACATCGGTCCCCGCCGGCCACCTCCGTTCCTGCGGGGGCTCCCCCACGGGCGCGTCCGCGGCCCCGGTCCCGGCCGCCGCCTGCGCGCGTACGGGCGCCCCCGCGCCCCCGTCGGCTCCGTCGCCCTTGTCCGCTCCCTGCACCCGCGCCCCCGCGGCGGAATCCGGCCCACCGGAATCCCGCTCCCCGGCCACCGCCTCCGCCTCCGCCCGGGCCGCTGCCCGGGCCTCCGCCTCGGCCTCCGCCTGGGCGAACAGGTCCTCCTGCGTGTAGTCGGCCAATCCCGACACCCCCACGCCCAGCAGCCGCACCCCGCCCGTCGTGTCGATCCCCTCCAGCAACCGCGCCGCCGCCTCCCGGACCACCGCCGGATCGTCCGTCGGCCCCCGCAGGGTCTCCGACCGGGTCAGCGTGGAGAAGTCGTAGCGGCGCACCTTGAGCACGATCGTCCGCCCCGAGTGCCCCGACGCGCGCAGCCGCCCCACGCACCGCTCCGCGAGCCGCTGCACCTCGCCGCGGATCCGGACCCGGTCGTGCAGGTCCACGTCGAAGGTGTCCTCGACCGAGACGGACTTCGCGTCCCGTTCCGCGACCACGGGCCGGTCGTCCAACCCCAGCGCCATCCGGTACAGCGCCACCCCGTGCGCCCGCCCGGTCATCCGGACCAGTTCGTCCTCGCCGGCGTCGGCCAGCTCTCCCACCGTGGTGATCCCGGCCCGCCGCAGGTGCTCCCCGGTGGCCGGCCCCACCCCGGGCAGGGTCCGCACCGACATGGGCGCCAGCAGTTCCCGCTCGGTCCCCGGCTCGATCAGCAACAGCCCGTCCGGCTTGGCGCCCTCCGAGGCCACCTTGGCCAGCATCTTGGACCCGGCCAGCCCCACCGAGGCGCTGAGCCCCGTCGCCGCCCGGATGTCCGCCCGCAGCCGCTCGGCCGTGACCCGGGCCCCGGCCGAGTCGAAGGCCGCGCCGCCCGCCTCCAGGTCCACGAAGGCCTCGTCCAGGCTGAGCGGCTCCACCAGCGGCGACAGCTCGCGCAGCCGCGCCATCACGAGGTCGCTGACCGCCCGGTACAGGGTGAAGCGCGGGATCAGATAGGCCCCGTTCGGGCAGAGCCGCCGGGCCTGGGCGGTGGGCATCGCCGAATGCACCCCGAAGCGCCGCGCCTCGTACGAGGCCGTCGCGACCACCCCGCGCGGGCCGAGCCCACCGACGATCACGGCCTTCCCGCGCAGGCTCGGCTTCGCCGCCTGCTCCACGGAGGCGTAGAAGGCGTCCATGTCCAGATGCAGGATGGTCGGCGCGGCTCTCACGCCACCGATGCTGCCCTACGCCACTGACAACGCCCCCGACGCACGTCCGGCGCGCCCCGCGAGGAGCGTCCGGCGCGCCCCGGGGGCGGTCCGAAAGGGGTCCGGACGGGGCCGACCGCGGCCCCGCCGACCCGAGGGCCTCAGCCCGCCCGGTTGCGGCGCGCGGCCAGCTCGTCGGCCGGGTTGTGCCCGACCAGCGTCTCGCCCGTCTCCACGCGTTCCCCGTGCAGCTGCGACAGCGCCTTCTCGACGTCCCGCCACACCACTCCGACGGCGATCCCGAAGATCCCCTGCCCGCCCTGGAGCAGGCCCACGACCTCGTCCGGTGAGGTGCACTCGTAGACGGTCGCGCCGTCGCTCATGAGCGTCATCCGCTCCAGGTCGCGAAAGCCCCGGTCGCGCAGGTGCTGGACGGTGGTGCGGATGTTCTGCAGCGCCACCCCGGTGTCCAGGAAGCGTTTGACGATCTTGAGGACGACCACGTCCCGGAAGCTGTAGAGCCGCTGGGTACCGGATCCGCCGGCCGCGCGCACGCTGGGCTCGACGAGCCCGGTCCGCGCCCAGTAGTCGAGCTGCCGGTAGGTGATGCCCGCGGCGGCGCAGGCCGTGGGCCCGCGGTAGCCGATCTCCCCGGCGGCCTGCTCGCCGTCCTCCGGGCCGGGCGGCACGGATTCCGGCTGACGGCGCGCGGCACCCACCGCCCCGCCGTGCAGCGCGTACGGTCCGCCCTCACTCCGTGCGGGGATGCCCCCGGTCGTACCGTCGCCCGTGATCCTCACGCCGACCCTCCGTCCTTGACCTGCCACCTTGAAGGTAGGCAGTCACCCGGGGTGCGTCAACGATCGCCACACTCGGCACGCCGAGTGATAATCACCCTGAGAGTGGTTTCCCGTATCCCTTAGCGGGGAAAGGCTACTCGAATGGGCTGACTTTCCCTTGAGGACGACTCGGCCGACACCTCACTGATTGCTGCTGCCGAAGTCCTCCGGCGAGATCTGGTCGAGGAACTCGCGGAACTTCTCCACCTCGTCCTCCTGCTCGTCCGGAATCGCAATTCCGGCATCGTCCAGCACCCCGTCGCTCCCGTAGATCGGCGTCCCGGTGCGCAGGGCCAGCGCTATGGCGTCGGACGGCCTCGCGCTCACCTCGACCCCGCTGGCGAAGACGAGCTCCGCGTAGAAGACGCCCTCCCGCAGATCCGTGATCCGGACCTCGGTGAGTTCCTCGCCGATCGCCTCCAGCACGTCCTTGAACAGGTCGTGCGTCAGCGGCCGGGCAGGGGCCATCCCCTGCTGGGCGAAGGCAATGGCAGTAGCCTCCCCAGGACCGATCCAGATGGGGAGGTACCGATCGCCTCCCACTTCACGCAGGAGCACGATCGGTTGGTTGGAGGGCATTTCAACCCGGACACCCACAACGTCGAGCTCGTTCACACAGCAACCCTAGGACCTGCCCGGCCGGTTTGGGTAGTCGGGGCCCCGCGAGTCAGTGCAGTCGGACCCCGAGAGCGGTCTGTACGAGCGCCTCGTGGAGCCGTACGGAGATGCCCGCGAGCTCTTTCAGGGTGGCCTCGGCATGGGCCCTGGTCTGGGGATTGCGGTGCCGCCGCAGCGGTGCGACCACCTGTTCCACCAGCCCGGCCTCCCGGTCCGCCGCGGCCTTCATCGCGCGCAGATGGCGCGGCTCCAGGCCGAAGCGACCCAGTTCCGCCACCAGCCGGGCCACGGTGACGGCCCCGGCGTCGAATCCGCCCTCCGGTGCCTCCGCCAGGAGCCCGTAGGACTCCCACTCGACCAGCTGTACCTCGTCCACCTCGGCGGCGGCCAGCAGCTCGGCCCGGCCGACGCGGGCCACGGTGGGCCGGCTCCGGCTGATCTCGCCCAGCACCGCGGCCACCACCGCCGCCCCGGCGGCGTCGCCGTCAGCGGGTGCGGCGGGGGCGGGGATACGAATCTGCTCGCCCCGTTCGAGCGCGTCGAGCTGGTCCTTGATGACCTTCAGCGGCAGGTAGTGGTCGCGCTGCAACCGCAGGATCCTGGCCAGCCGCTCGACGTCGTCGGGACTGAACTTGCGATATCCGGAAGGTGTGCGCCGGGGCTCGACCAGCCCCTCCGCTTCGAGGAACCGGATCTTGGAAATCGTGACTTCGGGAAACTCGTCGCGCAGCGTGGTGAGCACCGTGCCGATGCTCACCAGCCGCCCGCCCGAGCCGGCGGTGCCGTGTCCGGCACCGCCCGTCGAGGTACGCAGCATGGACCTTCCCTGTGGTCTCCCCGGGGCGGGCCCGGGGAGACGGTCAGATGCCCCGCTGGCTCGCGTAGAAGACCAGCCGGTACTTGCCGATCTGGACCTCGTCGCCGTTGTGCAGGACGACCGAGTCGATCGGCTCACGGTTCACGTACGTGCCGTTGAGGCTGCCCACGTCGGAGACGGTGAAGCCACCGTCCTGGCCCCTGCGGAAGTCGACGTGCCGCCGGGAGACGGTGACGTCGTCCAGGAAGATGTCGCTCTGCGGGTGGCGCCCGGCCGTGGTCAGTTCGCCGTCCAGCAGGAAGCGGCTGCCGGAGTTCGGGCCGCGCCGCACGATGAGCAGCGCGGAGCCCGGAGGCAGTGCTTCCACCGCGGCCTGGGCCTCGGGGGACAGCGAGGACGACACGTGCTGTCCGGACACCTCGGCCTCGTAGGCCTCCAGGCCCGAGATCGAGATGGTGGACGTGGTCTCCGAAGCACGCTCCGGCGTCAGGCCCGGCCGCAGCGGCGCCCCGCAGTTGGAGCAGAACCGGCTGGCCGCATCGCTGCGGTGGCCACACCTGCTGCAAACCTGCTCGGCCGACATGGACGGCTCCTCGCGCCGCGGGTGCCCCGCGGAGGCATTGGTGGCATACGGGTCGGGGTCAAACCCTCCACCCGTACTTGAGGTTGATGGTTCACCGAAACCTATGCGTCCGGAACCGGCAGGGTCAACAGCCGACGCGCCGTACGCGCCCGAATTGTCACCCGCCCCGGCGACCTCGTCGCGGAAGAGCGGCCGGTCGCCCTGCGCCTCCACGTCACCATGTCCCGCACGGTGCTTGGGCGCACCGCTCTCCTCGCGGTTCTTCTTGCCGAACAACTTCTCAAACAACTTCACGGGCGATTCCCCTTGACCGAAACAGACCCGCCCGTGGGGCAGGACGAACTCCGAATACTCACACCTGCCGACCCGGACATTCTCACAACGTCCGTCACCACCAGACAGTTTCCACCACGCACCGCTTCTTCGGTGCGTCGACCCCCCGCAGGCATCCGCCCACGTGAGCCGCTCCACATCCCGCCCGGTCTCATGACGATGACGACCGAGCGTAGTCAGGCTGCTTCGCAGCCCGCAAGGCGTCCACAACGATCTTCGCCGATCGTACGACGGTGGCGTTGGCCTGTTCCTTCTCCAGCGTCTGGATGACGCCGCCGGGAATGTTGAGGGCCGGCTCCAGGTCCTGCGGCTTTCCGATCACCCTGAATTCATAGGGTTGTGTGATCTTCCTGCCGTCGATCGCGACCCCGCCGCCCTCGTCCGAGAAGTACGTGCTCGCGACGACGCGCACGCCGTTGATCTGGATGGCCTCTGCTCCCGCCGCCCGCAACTCCTGGATGGTGTCCAGCAGCTTGTCCGACTGCACCTGGCCCTTGGTGTCGGTGACCTTGAGCGTGATGCCCGGCCCCTGCGCCGCCACGGTACCCGCCAGGATCCCCAGTTGGCGTTCCTTCTCGACCGTCTGCTTGCGCGCCTCGTCGGCCTGGTTGGAGCTCGACTCCAGCTCCTTGCGCTGGTCCACCAACTTCTGCTTCTCGTCTTCCAGCCGCTTGGTGCGCCCGTCCAGCTCGTCGAGGATGCGCACCAGGTCCTCCTGGCGCGCCCCGCGCAGGGCACTGGAGTCGCTGTTGTGGCGCACCTGGATGGCGAGCCCCAGTCCGAGGACGAACAGCAACAGGGCGACGATCAGTTGGGCCCGGCTCACCCGCGGCGGCCAGAGCCCCGCGGCCAGCCGCTGGCGCCCCGTCTGTTCGGTAGACGCGGAAGGGGCCCCTGACGGTTCCACGGGCCCCGTGGGAGCTGCGGGCCGGGTGGGCTCGGGCGGAGTGTTCTCGTCCGTACTCATGGCCTCACGCCCGGAAGACGTGCCGACGGATGGCCGCGGCGTTGGAGAAGATCCGGATGCCGAGGACCACGACGACGCCGGTGGACAGCTGCGCGCCGACGCCGAGCTTGTCGCCGAGGAAGACGATGAGCGCCGCGACCACCACGTTGGACAGGAACGACACCACGAAGACCTTGTCCACGAAGATGCCGTCCAACATCGCGCGCAGCCCACCGAACACCGCGTCGAGCGCGGCCACGACGGCGATCGGCAGATATGGCTCGACGACGGCCGGCACCTCGGGCCGGACCAGAAGTCCGGCCACCACCCCGGCCACCAGGCCCAGTACCGCGATCACGATGCACCCTTCTTCGGATCTTCTGCTGTGGCTGTGGCTGTGCGTACGGTCAGGCTCGACGCGGCCGGCAGCCGTACCTCGTTCTCCGCGGACAGGGTGTACCGGATCCCGTAGCTCTCCTGGAGCACGTGCAGGTACTGCCCGTCCACGCTGTCCTGGAACTCCGTGTTCAGCCGCTTCTTGTCGCCGACCGCGAGGATCTCGTACGGCGGCACCAGCGGCTTGTTGTCGACCAGTATCGCGTCACCGGCGGCCCGGATCGCCGACAGCGCCGTCAGCCGCTGCCCGTTGATCGCCACGGCCTCCGCCCCGGCCTGCCAGAGGCCGTTGACGATCCGCTGCATGTCCCGGTCCCGCAAGCGGCCGGTGTCCGAGAAGCCCGCGCTCTCCCGCGGACCGTTGCCGTTGCCCGTGGAGGCACCCTTCGCGTCGTCCACCGTCAGCTTGATGCCGGGTCCGCGGACCTCGGTCGCTCCGGAGAGCAGCGCCAACAGCTCGCCCTGGTCACCGCCGTGCTGCTTGAGGGCCGCGCGCTGGCGGCCCGCGACGTCGTCGCGCAGCCGCTCGATGTCCTTCTCCAGGCCGTCCGCGTGGTCGTCGGCCCGCTCGACGCGGGAGATCAGCTCCTCCCGCTCCTTGGCCAGCACCGGAGCGGCTATCCGTGCCTGCGCGGCACCCAGCGTCACGACCATGGCGGCGAGCACGAGCCCGGCCGCCAGCGCCAGTTTGGCCTTGAGGTTGCGCGGCAGACCCGACGTGCCCTCCGCCTCGCGCCGGGCCGCGGCTTCCGCATAGCCCTCGTCGAGACTGTGGTCCATCACGTGCGTCAGCAGCGACATGGATGCGTCCGGGCGCACCGGCGGTTTCGCCGAACTCCGGTTGTTGGGCGGCTGCGACATGCCGCACATCGTCGCATGTCGCACCGGCCGACACCGAATGCTGCCGTCCGCCGGGCCGGGAACCACGCTGCGTGGCCCCGGCCCGCGGACCCGGGTCAGTCCCCGGCACCGTCCAGGACGCCCGCCCACTCCTCCAGTAGGGCCTGCGCGGACGCGTCATCGGGACCTTCGGCCCACAGGTGCGTCACGGCCTCCGCCGGGTCCGGCAGGACGAGCGCCCACCGCCCGTCGGCCTCGACCACGCGCACCCCGTCGGTCGTGTCCACCTGCCGGTCCCCCGCGGCCTCCACCACGCGCCGCATGACCAGGCCCTTGACCGCCCACGGCGTGGGCACGTCCCGCTTGAGGACGTGCGCCCGCGGGATCCGGGCGTCGATCTGGCTCAGCGTGAGCTGCGTGCGCGCCACCAGCCCGATCAGCTGGACGAAGGCGGCCGACCCGTCGAAGACGCTGCTGAACTCCGGGACGATGTATCCGCCCCGGCCGTCCCCGCCGAAGATCGTGGTCTCCGCCCGGCCCACCCGGGTCAGGTCGTCGGGCGAGGTCGTCGTCCACTCCACCTGCGTGCCGTGGTACGCCGCCACCTGCTCCGCGATCCGGGTCGTGGTCACCGGCAGCGCCACCCGACCGCTGCGACGCTCCGCCGCGACCAGGTCCAGCAGCACCAGCAGCGCCCGGTCGTCCTCGATGATCCGGCCCCGCTCGTCCACGAGCGAGATCCGCTCGCCGACCGGGTCGAAGCGCACGCCGAAGGCCGCGCGCGAGGAGGCGACGATCTCCCCGAGGCGTACCAGGGCGGCCCGCCGGGACTCGGCGGTCTCGGTCGGCCTGGACTCGTCGAGCCCGGGGTTGACCGTGAGGGCGTCCACCCCGAGCCGGCCCAGCAGGCTGGGCAGCACGAGCCCGGCGCTGCCGTTCGCCGCGTCCACGACCACCTTGAGCCCGGAGTCCGCGACGCCTGAGGTGTCCACGTGCCGCAGCAGCGAACCGGTGTAGGAGTCGAAGACGCTCGACGGGAACTGCAGGTCACCGATCTCACCGGGGAACGCACGCCGGTACTCCTGGCGCGCGTACACGCGGTCGAGCTTGCGCTGCTGCCCCTGCGAGAGGTCCGCGCCGCGCTCGTCGAGGAAGATGATGTCGACCGAGTCCGGCACGCCGGGCGAGGTCCGCAGCATGATCCCGCCCGCACTGCCGCGCGCGGTCTGCTGCCGCGCGACCGGCAGCGGTACGTTCTCCAGGTCGCGCACGTCGATGGCGCTGGCCTGGAGGGCGGAGATCATCGCGCGTTTCAGCGCACGCGCACCGCGGGAGTGGTCACGGGCGGTGGTGACCATCGCCCCCTTCTTCAGCGTGGTCGCGTAGGCACCGGCGAGCCGGACGCACAGCTCGGGGGTGATCTCCACGTTCAGGATGCCGGAGACCCCGCGCGCACCGAAGAGGTGCGCCTGGCCCCGCGACTCCCAGATGACCGAGGTGTTGACGAAGGCGCCCGCCTCGATCGTCTTGAAGGGGTAGACCCGCACGTTGCCCTGGACGATCGATTCCTCACCGATCAGGCACTCGTCACCGATGACCGCCCCGTCCTCGATCCGGGCGGCCCGCATGATGTCGGTGTTCTTGCCGATGACGCAGCCGCGGAGGTTGCTGTGCGGACCGATGTACACGTTGTCGTGGATCACGGCCTTGTGCAGGAAGGCGCCGGTCTTGACGACCACGTTCGAGCCGATGACCGTGTGCTCGCGGATCTCGACCCCGGCTTCGACCTTGGCGTAGTCCCCGATGTAGAGGGGCCCGCGCAGCACCGCGTCGGGGTGCACTTCGGCCCCTTCGGCGATCCACACCCCGGGGGAGATCTCGAAGCCGTCCATGTCGACCTGGACCTTGCCTTCGAGCACGTCGGCCTGGGCCTTGACGTAGCTCTCGTGGGTGCCGACGTCCTCCCAGTAGCCCTCGGCGATGTAGCCGTAGATCGGCCGGCCTTCCTTCATCAGCTGGGGGAAGACGTCACCGGACCAGTCGACCGGGACATCCGGGTCCACGTAGTTGAAGACCTCCGGCTCCATCACGTAGATGCCGGTGTTGACGGTGTCCGAGAAGACCTGCCCCCACGTCGGCTTCTCCAGGAAGCGCTCGACCTTCCCCTCCTCGTCCACGATCGTGATGCCGAATTCCAGCGGGTTCGGCACCCGGGTCAGGCACACCGTGACGAGTGCGCCCTTCTCCTTGTGGAAGTTGATGAGGTCGGTGAGGTTGAAGTCGGTGAGCGCGTCGCCGGAGATCACGACGAAGGCATCGTCCTTGAGGGCCTCCTCGGCGTTCTTCACGCTGCCGGCGGTCCCGAGGGGCTTCTCCTCGTTGGCATAGGTCAGCTCCATGCCCAGTTCCTCGCCGTCACCGAAATAGTTCTTGACGAGTGACGCCAGGAACTGCACGGTGACCACGGTCTCGCTGAGACCATGCCGCTTGAGCAGCCTCAGCACGTGCTCCATGATCGGCCGGTTGGCCACCGGCAGGAGCGGCTTGGGCATGCTCGAGGTCATGGGGCGAAGGCGTGTGCCCTCGCCGCCAGCCATCACGACGGCCTTCATGTCGGAAGAGTCCTCCTAGAGAGACGGCGTTCTGCGCCGACCTCGCCCGTCTCGGACGGTGGCTACGCTGCTCTTCCGCGTGACTACTCCGGCGAGCCGAACTCAGTCGGCCGTGGCGGCGTCCGCCTTGATGAGACGGCGGACCTGCACCACGTACAGGACTCCTGCCCACCAATAGAGGGTTGTACCCCAAACTGCGAACGCCCATCCGAAAACTGAACCCAGCCAGGCGAGCCAGCCCGTCCCGTCGCTGAGCAGCAGCAAGGGGAAGGCGTACATCAGGTTGAAGGTGGCGGCCTTGCCCAGGAAGTTCACCTGCGGCGGCGGATAGCCGTGGCGGCGCAGGATCCACACCATCACCAGCAGCATCAGCTCACGGGCCACGAGGGCGCCCGTCACCCACAGGGGCAGGATTTCCCGCCAGGTGAGTCCGACGAGCGTGGACAGGATGTACAGCCGGTCCGCGGCCGGATCGAGCAGCCGGCCGAGGCTGCTGATCTGGTTCCAGCGTCGCGCGAGCTTCCCGTCGAGATAGTCGCTGACTCCGCTGAACATGAGTACCGCCAGCGCCCAGCCATCGGCATTGGGGCCTCCGAACACCGGCATCAGGATGAGCCAGAGGAACACGGGTACGCCGACGAGGCGAGCCATGCTCAGAATGTTCGGGATGGTGAGGATTCGGTCTGTCTGAACCCGAGTCTCCTGGACCTCCACCCGAGGGCCTCCACTTTGAAACGTACGAACGATGCTTCCTGACCCTACAGGAGAACAACCGGGCCCTCCGGACCCGGAACGCAGAAAAGCCCCGCACCATAAGGTGCGGGGCTTTCCCGGAAAAATTGTTCGGCGGCGTCCTACTCTCCCACAGGGTCCCCCCTGCAGTACCATCGGCGCTGAAAGGCTTAGCTTCCGGGTTCGAAATGTAACCGGGCGTTTCCCTAACGCTATGACCACCGAAACACTATGAAGTTAACCAAACCGGATATAGGCACAGTTCGTTACTTCAGAACTAACACAGTGGACGCGAGCAACTGAGGACAAGCCCTCGGCCTATTAGTACCAGTCAGCTCCACCCGTTACCGGGCTTCCACATCTG
>NZ_JBITDP010000003.1:0-125093 GCF_044454405.1 Streptomyces sp. NPDC051555
GAACCTCATCCACCGAAATGGACGGGGTATCAACTTCTGGCGTTGATTTTTGGCACGCTGTTGAGTTCTCAAGGAACGGACGCTTCCTTTGTACTCACCCGCAGTATCACTACTGGGGCTTTCCTCCGGGCTTCGTTCTTCGTTTCCGACTCTATCAGACTCTTTCGTGTCCGATTCCCGGTCGAAACGGGATCTTGCTTTTCGCTTTCCAGTTCTTCGCTTTCGCGTTTCCCTTTCCGGCGATTCCAACTCTACCAGATTCTTTTCCCGCTCCGTTTGCCGGAGTTGAATTCGAATTCGGTGACCGTTGGGGGTCCTGCCTTTCGGCATGTCCACTACGTTAGCGGTTTTCCCTGGTGGCTCATAATCGAGCCGCCGGTTTGAATTCGGGCATGCCGAATTCATCCCCGTCAGGGTGATCGCAGTAGTGGGTTGGCCGCCTCCGGAGGGCTGCAGAAGCAGTGCTCCGTTTCAAGCGGCTCGGGCTACGTTAGGCGTCGGCCAGGAGTGAGTCAAGTTGAGCGGCGGCGTGGCGCATGGGCTCGGTACGGGCTCACCGTGGGGTCCCTGGTGATCCAGAACCGGTACGGATGCTCCGCCCCCGCGCCGCCCACTCCGGTGCGGGGGCCCGTACTGACCAGGTCGGAATCCGCGGGCGTGCCCGCGAGGACGGACAGGGGGGCGGTGCCGCCCGCGCAGAGGTCGACGCCGTCCAAGGAGCGGTCGACGGCCAGGGCGGTCGCGAGCCGGGCCGGGCCTTTGGCCAGTTCCTTGTCGGCTTTGGCCGATAGTCGACGTTTGCGGGCCAGCTCGGCGCCCACGGTGACCTCTCCGGCCCGGAGCAGCACACCGCTCGCGCGGTCCGCCGGCCCGCACACCAGGTTGAGGCTGAACCACATGCCGTAGATGAAGTAGACGTACGCGTGTCCGGGCGGACCGAACATCGACGCGTTGCGCGCGGTGCGGCCGCGGTAGGCGTGGGAGCCCGGGTCGTCCTCCCCCTCGTACGCCTCCACCTCCGTGATGCGCAGTTCCATCGGCCCTTCGGGGGCTCGGCGGACCAGGGTGCGGCCCAGCAGGTCCGGGGCCACGGTGAGGGCCGGGCGGTCGAAGAATGCCCGGGTCAGGGGCGTACGGTCGGGGCGCGCGCTCATCCGGTCGAGCGTAGTGGAACGCCTGCCGCGGTAACCGGGCCTTAGGGTTTCGCGTTCGTAGGGGTTCGTCCGTGCAGTGCACGTCTTCAAGGGGAGTCAGGAACATGGGGTTCAGGAAGCTGCTCGCAAGCCTGGGTGCCGGTGGTGCTTCGGTGGACACGATCATCACCGAGCCGAACGTGGTGCCCGGTGGGATCGTCCAGGGCGAGGTCCGCATCCAGGGCGGGTCCGTGGAGCAGCAGATCGAGGGGCTGAACATCGGCCTCCAGGCACGGGTCGAGGTGGAGAGCGGCGACCAGGAGCTGAAGCAGGACATCGTCTTCACCAAGCAGCGGCTCGGGGGTGCCTTCCAGGTGCAGGCGGGCGCGCTGCACGTGGTGCCGTTCAGCCTGGAGGTTCCGTGGGAGACCCCGGTGACCCACTTCGGGGGTCAGCACCTGCACGGGATGAACATCGGGGTGAGCACCGAGCTGGAGATCGCGCGGGCGGTCGACGCGGGTGACCTGGACCCGATCAACGTGCACCCGCTGCCGGCGCAGCAGGCGCTGCTGGACGCCTTCGGGCAGCTCGGCTTCCGTTTCCGCAGCGCGGACATGGAGCGCGGGCACATCCGGGGGACCCGGCAGACGTTGCCGTTCTACCAGGAGATCGAGTTCCTGCCGCCGTCTCAGTACCGGGGGCTGAACCAGGTCGAGCTGACCTTCGTCGCCGACGGCCACGAGATGGACGTCGTGCTGGAGATGGACAAGAAGCCGGGTCTGTTCTCCGAGGGCAGTGACACCTACCGCTGCTTCCAGGTCGGGCTGCAGTCCTACCAGGGGACGGACTGGGCGGGTTACCTCAACCAGTGGATCGCTTCCGTCGGTTCGCAGCGCAACTGGTTCTAGGCTCTTTTCCGTACGACGACGTACGGGTTCCGTCAACGGAGGTTGAGCAGTGTCCGACCAGAGCAGAGCGCCCCTTCCGCACGCCTTCCACCCCGAGGTGCACGCCTTCACCGTCGAGAGCCGCGATCTCGCGCCGGGGGCGGACCTGGGCGACGCGCAGGTGCTGGCGGGCGGGAACCTCTCGCCGCAGCTGCGGTGGGAGGGGTTCCCGGAGGGGACGAAGAGCTTCGCGGTGACCTGCTTCGACCCGGACGCTCCGACGGGCAGCGGTTTCTGGCACTGGGTGCTCTTCGATCTGCCGGCGTCGGTCACCGAGCTGCCGGTCGGGGCGGGCAGCGGTTCCTTCCCGGGGCTGCCGGCCGGGGCCGTGCACGTGCGCAACGACTACGGCACCCGTGATTTCGGCGGGGCGGCGCCGCCGGCCGGGGAGCGGCACCGGTACGTGTTCACCGTGTACGCGGTGGACACCGAGAAGCTGGGTCCGGACGCGGACGTCTCGCCCGCCGTGGTCGGGTTCAACCTGCGCTTCCACACGCTGGGGCGTGCCCAGCTGGTCGGTGAGTTCGAGGCCCCGGCGGGCTGAGTTCTCCGAGCGTTTGCCCGGTCCTGGTCTAAAGACGGCCAGGACCGGGCATTTTTATTGCGTTGTCCCCGGTGGCGGGCGCGGCCAGAGTGGTCCCGGGCCCCGTCGCCAGGGTGGTCGCGGGCCTGCACACGGGAGGTGGGCGAGATGCGGGACACGCTGGTGCTGAATGCGAGCTTCGAGCCGCTGTCGACGGTGACGCTGAACCGGGCGGTGGTCCTGGTCCTTCAGGACAAGGCCGTCGTCGAACAGTCGCATCCCGAACTCCGTGTGCGCGGCGCCACGATGGACCTTCCGATGCCCCGGGTGATCCGGCTGTGCAGGTACGTCAGGGTGCCCTTCCGAAGACATGCTCCCTGGTCACGGCGGGGTGTGCTGGCGCGTGACCAGCACCGGTGCGCTTACTGCGGGAAGCGTGCGACCACCGTGGACCACGTGGTGCCGAGGGCTCAGGGTGGTGGCGACACCTGGTTGAACACGGTGGCTTCCTGCGCCATGGACAACCACCGCAAAGCGGCCCGGACTCCGGAGGAGGCGGGGATGCCGTTGCTCCGCAAGCCCTTCGTGCCCTCTCCGGCGGACGCGATGCTGCTGGCCATGGGGGCGGGCATCCGGGAGGAGCTGCCCGAGTGGTTGGAGCGGATCGCGTAGCCGGATGACGTCCGCTGCCCGCTGGGCGTACGCAGGATCTACGTCTCGATGCGTAGATTTCCTACGTCGCTCAGCGGAGCAGTAGCTGGACGATGGCCACGAGCCCGACCACGACGATGAGGGCCCGCAGGGCGGTCGGCGGGAGCCTGCGGCCGACCTTGGCGCCGATCTGTCCGCCGAGCGTGGAGCCGACCGCGATGAGCAGGACGGCCGTCCAGTCGAATTCGGCGACGAAGAGGAAGAACACCGCCGCGATGCCGTTGACCAACGCCGCGACGATGTTCTTGACGGCATTGACCCGCTGCATGTCCTCGCGGAGCAGCGAGCCCATCAGGCCGAGGTAGAGCACGCCCTGGGCGGCCCCGAAGTAGCCGCCGTAGGCGCTGGAGAGCAGCATTCCGGTCAACAGGACCGGACCGCCGTCGGGGTGCGTTCCCTCGCCACCGGCGGCTTCCTGGCGTCGGCGCACGGACGCGGCGATCCGCGGCTGGAGGACGACCAGGACGAGGGCCAGTCCGATCAGGACGGGCACGATCGTGTCGAAGGAGTCGGACGGCAGGTTCAGGAGCAGGACGGCTCCCGCGAGCCCGCCGACGAGGGACACGGCGCCGAGGCGCAGGATCCGAGCGCCCTGTCCCTTGAGCTCCTTGCGGTAGCCGATGGCTCCGCTGATCGAACCGGGCACCAGGCCGAGCGTGTTGGAGACGTTGGCGGTGACCGGTGACAGGCCGGTGGCCAGGAGCACCGGGAAGGTGATCAGGGTGCCCGAACCGACGATGGTGTTGATCGTGCCGGCGCCGATGCCGGCCGCGAAGACCGCGAGTGCTTCCCAGATGGACAACGCCATCCCCCTTGCATGAGTGGGTCGCCTCCCCGCCGTGAAGGTCGAGGGGCCGGACCGATCATGCCCGAGGGAGGGTGAGTCCTAGTCGATCGGGGGCTGTTCGCGGCGGTCCGGGGCGGCCGGCTGCTCGTCCTTGCGGTGCAGGCCGTTGGAACCGCCGCCCATGGGGCCGAAGTTGCCGATGGCTCCGCTGAGCCCCTTGAGGGCGTCGCCGAGCTCGCTGGGGACGATCCAGAGCTTGTTGGCGTCGCCCTCGGCGATCTTCGGGAGCATCTGGAGGTACTGGTAGGCCAGGAGCTTCTGGTCCGGGTCACCGGCGTGGATGGACTCGAAGACCGTACGGATCGCCTGGGCCTCGCCCTCGGCGCGGAGTGCGGCGGCCTTGGCGTCACCTTCCGCGCGCAGGATCGAGGACTGCTTCTCGCCCTCGGCGCGCAGGATCTCGGACTGGCGGACACCTTCGGCCTGGAGGATCGCGGCGCGCTTGTCGCGGTCGGCGCGCATCTGCTTCTCCATCGAGTCCTGGATGGAGGTCGGCGGCTCGATCGCCTTCAGCTCGACGCGGTTGACGCGGATGCCCCACTTGCCGGTGGCCTCGTCGAGCACGCCGCGCAGGGCCGCGTTGATCTCCTCGCGGGAGGTGAGGGTCCGCTCCAGGTCCATGCCGCCGATGATGTTGCGCAGGGTGGTGACGGTGAGCTGCTCGATGGCCTGGATGTAGCTGGCCACCTCGTACGTCGCGGCGCGGGCGTCGGTCACCTGGTAGTAGATGACCGTGTCGATGTTGACGACCAGGTTGTCCTGGGTGATCACCGGCTGCGGCGGGAAGGGGACGACCTGTTCGCGGAGGTCGATCCTGTTGCGGATCGAGTCGATGAACGGGACGACGATGTTCAGGCCCGCGTTGAGGGTGCGGGTGTAGCGCCCGAACCGTTCGACGATGGCCGCACTGGCTTGCGGGATCACCTGGATCGTCTTGACCAGTGCGATGAAGACGAGGATCACCAGAATGATCAGGACGATGATGATCGGTTGCATGCGGTTCCCCGTGCCCTTCCGGCTGTCTGTGCTGCCCCGTTGAGCGGAGTCTCGCAGACCGGGGGCCCACGAGTCGGGTGCTTGGTCACATGACGTCACATGACGACGGCGGTCGCCCCGTCGATCTCCACGACGTCGACCTGCTGCCCGGGTTCGAAACTGCTGTCCGCGTCCAGGGTGCGGGCGGACCAGATCTCCCCGGCGAGCTTGATCCGGCCGCCGCTGCCGTCGACCCGTTCCGTGACGACGGCGCTCCTGCCCCTCAACGCATCGATGCCGCTGCGGTGTTGGGGGCGTTGGTCGCGGTGCCTGTTGGCGATCGGGCGGACCACGGCGATCAGCGCCACCGAGACGATGACGAAGACCAGGAGTTGTACGGGCACTCCCCCGCCGAGTGCGGCCGTGATCGCCGCGGCGATCGCGCCGACCGCGAACATGCCGAACTCCGGCATCGCGGTGACGACCAGGGGGATCCCCAGCCCGACCGCGCCGATGAGCCACCACACCCATGCGTCGATGTTGGTCACATGGTCATGGTAGGTCCGGGGGGCGCGGTCCGGACAGGGTGCGCGGGCGTGGGCTCAGCGGAGCGGCAGGCCCTGGGCGGTCCAGCGGTCGTTCTCGTTGCGCTCGACGAGCAGCGGCAGACCGAAGCAGAGGGAGAGGTTGCGGGAGGTCAGTTCGAGGTCGATGGGACCGGCGGCGACGACCTTGCCCTGTCGGATCATGAGGACGTGCGTGAAGCCGGGGGCGATCTCCTCGACGTGGTGCGTGACCATGATCATGGAGGGGGCCAGCGGGTCGCGCGCGAGGCGGCCGAGGCGGCGTACGAGGTCCTCGCGGCCACCGAGGTCCAGGCCGGCGGCGGGCTCGTCGAGGAGCAGCAGCTCGGGGTCGGTCATCAGCGCGCGGGCGATCAGGGTGCGCTTGCGCTCGCCCTCGGAGAGGGTGCCGAACTTCCGGTCGAGGTAGTCCGTCATCCCGAGGCGGTCGAGGAAGGCGCGGGCACGCTGCTCGTCGATGTCCTCGTACTCCTCCTGCCAGGTCGCGGTCATGCCGTAGGCGGCGGTGAGCACGGTCTCCAGGACGGTCTGGCGCTTGGGGAGCTTGTCGGCCATCGCGATGCCGGCGATGCCGATGCGCGGGCGCAGGTCGAAGACGTTGACCTTGCCGAGGGTGCTGCCGAGGATGGTGGCGCTGCCGCTGCTCGGGAAGAGGTAGCTGGAGGCGACATTGAGCAGGGTCGTCTTCCCGGCGCCGTTGGGGCCGAGGATCGCCCAGCGCTCCCCCTCCATGACCGACCAGGAGACCTGGTCCACCAGAGCGCGGCCCTCGCGGACCACGGATACGTCCACCAGTTCCAGAACGTCGCTCATGAGCGTGTTGTCTCCCCTTGCAGTGTCGGTTCTCTTGTGCGCCTGTAGGCGCAGCCCCAGGGGAAAACCTACGCCACTCGGAGGGGACCGCGGTCGCCAGGCCGAGCGGGGCGGGTTCCGGGGGCGGGTTACTAAGGTGGGGGGATGCTTGTGGAACCACGTTCAGGGCGGCTGGCCGCCTGGGGGAACTCGTTGTTGGCCGGCCTCGTCTCGCCCGACGACGCCGTCTTGTCGATCGTCGCTGCGGATGCCGTGCACCGGGTGGCGGGGCTGCCGGGCGAGGGCGGGCCGGTCGGGCTGACGCTCGCGCTCGGGCGGCTGCGGGCCATGGGGGTCACCGGCCTGCGCGTGGCGCTGCCCGCGCCGGGGCATCCGCTGGGCCTGAGCGGCCCGCCGGAGTTCAACGCGCGGGCGCTGGAGGCCGAGGAGGCCGTGGTCGCCGTCGGGGCGGCGCTGGGGCTCGTACCGGAGGTGACGGAGGCCGGGCCCGCGGGCGACGTGCACGTCGAGGTGGTGTGGCACTGCCTGCCGGTACGGGAGGCCCCGCCCGCGGACGTGCCCTCGCTGGGCGAGGCGGAGCGGGAGCTGGCGGAGGCACTGCGGGAGGCGACGGTCGTACTGACCCGGCTGGACGTGGCGGCCTCGGGGCCGGTGGCCGAGGCGGCGATGTCGGCGTACCGGGCGCGGGCGGAGGCGGGCCGGGAGGTGCTGGCCCCGGGCTATCCGCCGCGGGCGGTGCGGGTGCTGTCGCTGGCGCAGCGGATCGCCCTGCTGGTGTCCCTGGCCTACGAGCGGGGGCACGGCGGGGCGGTGGCCGCGTCGGAGATGGCCGCGCGCGCGGAGGCCCTGCGGCCGGTGGAGCGGGTGGCCCGGCGGGCCCAGGTGGCGGCGTACAACGCGTACGTGGAGGAACGGGAGCGCGGGTAGCCCCGGCGGTCCGGACGTGCCGGGGCCCCCGCTTCCCGGGGAGAGAGGGGGAAGGGGGGGCCGCGGTACGCGGGGGCGTTAGTTGTTGACGCCGGTGTTGCCGAAGGCGCCGTTCAGCAGGCCGATCACGTTGACCGTGTTGCCGACCGCGTTCACGGGGACGTGCACGGGGACCTGGAGCAGGTTCCCGGAGGCCACGCCGGGCGAGTTCAGGGCCTCGCCCTCCGCGGACGCACCGCCGTGCGCCGAGGAGACACCGGCGCCGACGGCGACGAGGCCACCCGCGATCATGGTGACGGCTGCGGCCTTCTTGATGTTCTTCACGTTCTCGTCCTCCAGTACGTCGGCCGCGGCGAGCCGCCGCGGCACGTCCTGGAGAACGGCCCGTGGGCGATCGGGATGCGCCATGTGGGCTACATACACCCGACCGTATGAATCTCAGTCCGGGAACGGGACGGTCGGATCCGGCCGGTCAATCGGCGATGCCGTGCCTGACCGCCCACAACGCCGCCTGCGTGCGGTCGGCGAGGTCCAGCTTCATCAGGATGTTCGAGACGTGCGTCTTGACCGTCTTCTCGGAGAGGACGAGGGCCCGCGCGATCTCCCGGTTCGAGCGGCCGTCCGCGATGTGGCCGAGGACCTCGCGCTCCCGTTCGGTCAGGGATCCGCCGCGGCCCGGGGTCGGGCCCTGCTCGTCCTGGGAGAGCAGCGCCTCGGCGACCTCCGGCTGGAGCAGGACGTGCCCCGCGTGGACGGAGCGGATGGCTCCGGCCAGCGCCTCGGGGTCGATGTCCTTGTAGACGTATCCGGCGGCGCCCGCGCGCAGGGCGGGGACCACGGTGCGCTGCTCGGTGAAGCTGGTGACGATCAGGACCCGGGCGGGGTTCGCCAGCTCGCGCAGCCGGCGCAGGGCGTCGAGGCCGTCGGTGCCGGGCATCTTGATGTCCATGAGGATCACGTCGGGCCGCAGCTCCTCGGCCCGGGCGGCTCCCTCCGCGCCGTCGGCGGCCTCCCCGACCACCTCGATGTCGTCCTGTACCTCCAGGAACGTGCGCAGGCCGCGCCGGACCACCTGGTGGTCGTCGACGAGCAGCACCTTGATAGGGGCCGTACGAGCCGTACGGGCCGGCGTGTCAGCCACCGGGGACCTCCATTTCGATCGTGGTGCCCGCACCGGGCGCCGATTGGACGGTGAGGCGGCCGCCGGCGCCGCTCGCCCGGTCCCGCATGGAGACCAGGCCGAGGTGGCGGCCGGCCTTGTGGACGGCCCGGGGGTCGAAGCCGGTGCCGGAGTCGACGACCTTCAGCAGCGCGCCGCCGCCGGGGGTACGGGTCAGGGTGACGGCGACCCGGTCGGCGCCGGAGTGGCGCAGGGCGTTGTGGAGGGCCTCCTGGGAGACCCGCAGGAGCGCCTCCTCCTGGGAGGCGGGCAGGGCGCGCACGCCGTCGCAGAGGAAGGTGACGTGGGCGCCGTGGGCGCGGTCCAGGACCTTGACCTGGTTGCGCAGGGTCGCGACGAGGCCGTCCTCGTCGAGGGCGGTGGGGCGCAGCTCCACGACGGCGGCCCGCAGCTCGTCGGCGGCCTCCGCGGCGAGGGCGGCGACCTGGTGCAGCTCCTCCTTGGCCCGGGCGGGGTCGCGGTCCACCAGGGCGGTGGCGGCCTGGGCGGTGAGGCGCAGCGAGAAGAGCTTCTGGCTGACGGCGTCGTGCAGCTCGTGGGCGAGCCGGGAGCGTTCCTCGGCGATGGTCAGCTCGCGGCTGCGTTCGTAGAGGCGGGCGTTGGTCAGGGCGATGGCCGCGTGCTGGGCGAGGATGCCGAGGAGGGACTCGTCCTCTTCCGTGAAGCCGCGCCCGGCCCCTTCTTCCCCTTCTTCCGCGGGGCGCCCGTGGGGGCGACCGCCGCGCTTGTTGGCGAGGAAGAGGGCGCCGAGGGTCTCCTCGCCGTCGCGGATCGGCAGGCCGAGGAAGTCGGACATGTCGGGGTGGGCGGCGGGCCAGCCACCGAAGCGCGGGTCCCGGCGCACGTCGGCCAGCCGCTCGGGGGTGTCCTGGTGGAGCATCGCCGCGAGGATGCCGTGCTGGCGGGGCAGCGGGCCGATGCGGCGCCACTGCTCCTCGCTGATGCCGTCCACGACGAACTGGGCGAAGCCGCCGTGGTCGTCCGGGACGCCGAGGGCGGCGTACTCGGCGTCGAGGAGTTCGCGGGCCGAGACGACGATCGTCTTGAGTACGTCGCGGACCTCCAGGTGTCGGCTCATGGCGAGCAGTGCGGTGCTCACCGCGGCCAGCCCGGTGCGGGTTCCGTCGGGTCCGTTGCGCATGGGGTCACCGTACTCGCGGCCGTGACCTGCGGAATCGGGCCCGAGAACTAGGGCCGGTCGTCCCAGGACGTAGGTCCGCGGGTGGGTGCCGGTCCGACCGGGGGGCGGGGCGCCGTACGTCCGGAGGAGGGCGCCGGCAGGGGGCCGGTCTGCCTTTCGCAGGAGGCTGTGGGTCCCCGGTGTCCGACTCAAGGAGGAGAAGCCTCACGCTATGCATTGCTGACGCAACGCATGGTGAGACTGATACCTGCCCGATGTGAGCCCGCACATAGGACGCAGATCACTTACGAAGCTGCCTAGTGGACGGATAAAGGTCCTGTCAGGGCTGGTGGGATGGGCTCTGGGGTCGGACGGAGGGTCGCACCGGAGGGCCCTGATCCACTATCGCGCTTCGTATGTCACACCTTTGCCACAGGATTTTGCCGCCGCTAAGAATGGCTCTCGTCGCACAGCGCCGCGGATCAACACCGCCGTGGCGCTTTCCTGCGGCCCCCGCTATTCGAAGAGGTTGCTCACGCATGTCCGAGACCAGCACCCCCGGCCACAGTCGTCTGACCAAGGGCCACAAGCTGTCCATCGCCGGTGTCGCCACCCTCGGCGCCGCGGCCCTCGCGTTCTCCCTCGTTCCGGCCGGAACCAGCGGGGCCACCGAGACGGTCGTCGCCGCCCCCGTGGCGTGGACCCAGGCCGTGGACGGCGCTCAGGCGAAGACCCTGCAGCAGCACCTCACCGCGCAGCAGGTCGTCGCGGACAAGCAGGCCAAGGACGCGGCGAAGGCCAAGGCCGACGCCGACGCGAAGAAGGAGCGCGCGGACAAGGAAGCCGCGAGCCGCTCCGCAGCGCGCAAGCCGATGTACGCGAACAACCTTGACGGATGGATCAAGGAGTCGCTCGCGATCATGAAGGCGAACAAGATTCCGGGCTCGTACAACGGGCTCTACAAGAACATCATGCGCGAGTCCAGCGGCAACCCGCGCGCGATCAACAACTGGGACATCAACGCCAAGAACGGCATCCCCTCGATGGGTCTGCTCCAGGTCATCCGCCCGACCTTCCTGGCGTACCACGTGGCCGGCACCCCGCTCGACCAGTACCACCCGGTCGCCAACATCGTCGCCGCGGCCAACTACGCCGCCGACCGTTACGGCTCGATCGACAACGTCAACAGCGCCTACTGAGCCATGCTCGGCCATTGACGTCACCCCAAGCCCCCATGCGCCACAGGGCGGCCCCCGGAGTTCCGGGTGCCGCCCTGTGGCGTTCGTGCGTGCGGGTCCGTTCGCGCGCGGGAGGTTACTTGCGCATGACCTCGGGCTCGTGGCGGCGCAGCAGGCGCGCCACCGCGAAGCCGCAGGCGATGCCGATGAGCAGCAGGATGGTGATGTTCAGGCCCCACTGGCCGATCGAGTGCTCCCACAGCGGGTCGGTGTTGGTGGGGTTGTCGCGGTCCCACGGCGGCATGAGCTTGCCGAGGTTCAGCGTGGTGCCGGCGGCCGCGATGGCCCAGCGGGAGGGCATCAGCCAGGCGACCTGCTCCAGGCCCACGGAGTCGTAGACCTTGAAGAGGATGCCGGTGAACACGACCTGGACGATCGCGAACATGACCAGCAGCGGCATGGTCTTCTCGGCGGTCTTCACCAGCGAGGAGATCACCAGGCCGAACATCATCGAGGTGAAGCCCAGCGCCGTGACGGACAGGCACAGCTCGACGGCCGGCGGCATGAGCAGGCCCTCGGTGGGCAGGTCGCGCGGGATGAAGCCGATCGCGCAGATGACGACGCCCTGGATGGCCGTGATGACGCCGAGGACGATCACCTTGGACATCAGGTACGCCGACCGGGACAGGCCGGTGGCGCGCTCGCGCTCGTAGATCACCCGTTCCTTGATCAGCTCACGGACCGAGTTCGCGGCGCCCGAGAAGCACATGCCGACACAGAGGATCAGCATGATCGTGCCCGCGTCGCCGTTGAAGTTCGACGGCGGGGTCGGGGGCGCCAGGCCGAAGGTGGCCGGGATGACCGTGGAGACCACGCCCAGGACCGCGGGCAGGATCAGCATCAGGCCGATGAAGCCCTTGTCCGAGGCGATGACCGAGGTGTAGCGGCGGATCAGCGTCCACAGCTGCGAGCCGTAGCCCTGCGGCTTGGGCGGGCGCATCTGCTGCGCGGGCGGCATCGCGACCGACTGCGGGGCGACGGCGTCGATGTCGGCGGCGTAGAGCTGGAAGTGCTGCGAGCCCTTCCAGCGGCCGGCCCAGTCGTAGTCGCGGTAGTTCTCGAAGGCGGAGAACACGTCGGCCCAGGTGGTGTAGCCGAAGAAGTTCAGCGCCTCGTCCGGCGGGCCGAAGTACGCGACCGAGCCGCCCGGCGCCATGACCAGCAGCTTGTCGCAGATGGCCAGCTCGGCGACCGAGTGGGTGACGACGAGGACGGTGCGGCCGTCGTCGGCGAGGCCGCGCAGCAGCTGCATGACGTCGCGGTCCATGCCCGGGTCGAGGCCGGAGGTGGGCTCGTCCAAGAAGATCAGGGACGGCTTGGTCAGCAGCTCCAGGGCCACGGACACGCGCTTGCGCTGACCACCGGACAGCGAAGTGATCTTCTTGTCCTTGTGGATGTCGAGCTTGAGCTCGCGCAGTACCTCGTTGATGCGGGCGGCGCGCTCGGACTCGGCGGTGTCGCCGGGGAAGCGGAGCTTGGCCGCGTACTTGAGGGCCGTGCTGACCTTCAGCTCCTTGTGCAGGATGTCGTCCTGCGGGACCAGGCCGATGCGCTGGCGGAGCTCCGCGAACTGCTTGTACAGGTTGCGGTTGTCGTAGAGCACGTCGCCCTGGTCGGCGGGCCGGTAGCCGGTGAGCGCCTTGAGCAGGGTGGACTTGCCGGAGCCGGAGGGACCGATGACACCGATCAGCGACTTCTCCGGGACGCCGAAGGTGACGTCCTTGAGGATCTGCTTGCCGCCTTCGACCGTGACCGTGAGGTGGCGGGCCGAGAAGGAGACGTCACCGGTGTCGACGAACTCTTCGAGGCGGTCGCCGACGATCCGGAAGGTGGAGTGGCCGACGCCGACGATGTCGTTGGGACCGAGCAGCGCCGTGCCGGACTTCGCCAGCGGCTGGCCGTTGACGTAGGTGCCGTTGTGGCTGCCGAGGTCGTGGATCTCGAAGCGGCCGCCCGGCATCGAGCGGAACTCCGCGTGCAGACGGGAGACCTGGAGGTCGGAGACGACCAGCTCGTTCTCCAGCGCGCGGCCGATGCGCATGACGTGGCCCAGTTCCAGGTGGTGGAACGTGGTCGGGCTGCGGTCGCTGTAGCCCTGGCCGCCGGGCTGCTGCTGCGGGGCGCCCTGCTGTTGCGGGACGTGCGGCTGCTGCGGCGGCTGGTACTGCGGGGCCGCCTGCTGCTGCGGCTGCTGGTACTGCGGGGCCGCCTGCTGCGGGGCGGCCTGCTGCCACGCCTGCTGCTGGGCCGGCGCCTGCTGGGCGGCGGCCGACTGCGGGGCGGCCGCCACCGCGGCGACGGTCAGATTCAGCCGCGGCCCGTCCTGCGCGTTGCCGAGGTGCACCGGCGTTCCGGGTACCAACTCGGTCTGCTGGACCCGGGCACCGTGCACGTAGGTGCCGTTGGTGCTGCCGTGGTCCTCGATCCCCCAACCCCGCCCGTTCCAGCTGATGGTGGCATGGCGCCACGACACCCTGGCGTCATCGATCGCCACGTCACCCTGGGGGTCGCGCCCCAGGGAGTACGACCTGGACGGATCGAGCGTCCAGGTCCTGCCATTCAATTCCAGTACGTGTTCCGGCACTCCAGCCCCACTTTTTGTCCCCCGAGGATCCCCCTGACGTCAGGGAGTCTAGGGATGGCGAACATCCGGGGGAACTATTTCAGGCCCGGGGCCACAAGGGGAATCCGGGCTGCGCCGAATCCGTCTACGCGGCCGTCGCGCAGCCCTACGGAGGCCCGTTGACGGGGTCGGAAATCAGCCCGAGAGTGGTAAGAGCCCACATAGGGGACGGGAATCGGGGGTCCGCCCATGCACCGGATGCGCTGGGGCGAGGCGGTCCTGTCCGCCGTGGCCGCCGTCGGTTGGTCCCTGATCGTGATGGCCGGGGTCGCCGCGCTCGGGCTGCACCTGCTCGGCGCGGACGCGGCGGGCGGCTCCCTCGGGGCGATGACGGCCGCCGTGGTGGTGCTGGCGATGGGCGGTTCGGTCACCCCGACCGGGGACGTGTCGGTCTTCGGCGTGGCCGGGGCGGGGGCGCGGACCGGCCTGGACGTCATGCCGTTGGGGGTGGCCCTGGCCGGGGCGCTGGTGCTCGGCTTCTTCTTCCTGCGCTCGCTGCGGGTGGGCGCGGGCCCCGCCGAACTCGGCGCGCGGGCCGCCCTGGTGGCGGCCCTCCTCGTCGCGACGGCGGGTGCGCTCGGTTGGTTCGGCCACGATGTGGTCACCCTGGACGGGGCGTTGCTGCCGCGGACCCCGGCCAAGGTGGTGATCCCGGGGATCGGGGACGTCGGCGGGCTGCTGCCCGACCGGATCGGGGACCTGATCGGGGCCCGGGCCCGGGTGGGCTTCGCCGTGGAGACCGGGCCGACCCTGCTGGGCGCGGCGGTGTGGGTGTGCGGGGTGCTCGCGGTGGCGCTGCTGTCTTCGCGGCGCGGGCCGGCGGTCCTCGCCCGGCTGCGGCCCGCGGTGTCGGCGGTGCTGGCGATGCTGCTGGTGGCGGTGGTGGCCGGGCTGGGCGCCGCGGTGTGGGCGGCGGCCGGGGACGCGCATCCGGGTCGGGTGCTGGGGGCGGCGCTGCTGGGGGCGCCGAACGGGGCCTGGGTCGGGGTGCTGCTGGGGCTCTTCGTGCCCTTCGACGGGCGGGTCACCGGGGACGCGGCGCGGCTGCTGCCGGATCCGGTGGACCGGTTGTTCGGGGTCCCGGGGGCGGGCTCGGGAACGGGGTCCCGGGCGGTGACGGTGGGGCGGCTGGCGGAGTACGACCAGCGGGTGTGGCTGCTGGTGGTGGGCGTGGCGCTGCTGCTGCTGTACGCGGGGACGCTGGCGGCCGTACGGACTCCCGGGCGCGGGGTGGTGGGGTGCGCGGTGCGGCTGGGGGCGGTGACCGGGGTGGCGCTGGGGGTGCTGGCGTGGCTGACGGGGTTGTCGGCGAACGCTTCGTTGGCGGTGGTGGGGGTGGACGCGGTGGGGGCCGGGGTGGAGCTGCGGGGGGACGTGCTGCTCGCCGTGGTGCTGGGCGGGGTGTGGGGGACGGTGGCGGGCGGGGCGGGGGCGGTGCTGGTCGTGCCCGCGGGGGCCGGTGCTGTGGCGGGGGCCGGGGTGGCGGGGGCCGGTGCGGGTCGTGGGGCCTCCGGCGGCGCCTCAAACTCCCCCAGCTACCGCTGGGAGGTGCCCCCGGGCGGGGCTGGAATCGGGCCCTCCGGTGCCGGTGCCGGCGGCGCGGTGCCCGGGAGCGGTGCGGGTCGTGGGGCCTTCGGCTCCGCCTCAAACTCCCCCAGCTACCGCTGGGAGGTGCCCCCGGGCGGGGCTGGAATCGGGCCGGCCGGTGTCGGGGGTGCGGGCGTGTATGGCCACTACCGCGACTACGGCCCCTACCGGGCTCCCGCGTCCCCTGATCCGGCGCCCGACCGACCCAACCCGTACCGGGACCCCCCGGGCAGGAGCCCGGACCGGGCTCCGGACCAGGGACCGGGCCAAGGATCGGGCCAAAGCGCGGGCCAGGGCGCGGGGCAAGGGTCCGGGCGGGGGGCGGGGCCGGGGGTGGGGCGTGCTGCGGACGAGACGGTGGCGGGGGTGCCTGGGCGGGGGCGGCCGGTGCGGCGGCCGTTCACGCCTCCGCCGCCGCCGGGGCCGCCGCCCGATCCGTCGCGCTGAGCGGCACGGCGTCCGCTGGGCGGGACGGGGGATCACCTACGGGACCGGGGAAGATACGGTGAGGTCACCATGAGCGCTTCGCAGACCTCCGACGTCCCCACCCTCCTCGTCAAGATCTTCGGCAAGGACCGTCCCGGGATCACCGCCGGGCTGTTCGACACCCTCGCCGCCTACTCCGTCGACGTCGTCGACATCGAGCAGGTCGTCACCCGTGGCCGCATCGTCCTGTGCGCCCTCGTCACCCGGCCCGAGGTGGGCGGTGAGGGCGAGCTGCGCGCCACCGTGCACAGCTGGGCCGAGTCGCTCAAGCTGCAGGCCGAGATCATCTCCGGTACGGGCGACAACCGGCCGCGCGGTAGCGGTCGTTCCCACGTCACCGTGCTGGGCAATCCGCTGACCTCCGAGTCCACGGCGGCCATCGCCGCCCGGATCACGGCGACCGGCGGCAACATCGACCGTATCTTCCGCCTGGCCAAGTACCCCGTCACCGCCGTCGAATTCGCCGTCTCCGGCACCGAGACGGAGCCATTGCGCACCTCGCTGGCCCTGGCCGCCAAGCACATCGGGGTGGACGTGGCCGTCGTATCGGCCGGTCTGCACCGTCGGGCGCAGCGGCTGGTCGTCATGGACGTGGACTCGACCCTCATCCAGGACGAGGTGATCGAGCTCTTCGCCGCGCACGCGGGCTGCGAGGACAAGGTCGCCGCCGTCACCGAGCAGGCGATGCGCGGTGAGCTGGACTTCGAGCAGTCGCTGCACGCACGCGTGGCGCTGCTGGCGGGCCTGGACGTCTCGGTCGTGGACAAGGTCCGCGCGGAGGTCCGGCTGACCCCGGGCGCCCGGACCCTGATCCGCACGCTGAAGCGGCTGGGCTACCAGGTGGGCGTGGTCTCCGGCGGGTTCACCCAGGTGACCGACGACCTGCGCGAGCGGCTCGGCCTGGACTTCGCCGCGGCCAACACGCTGGAGGTCGAGGACGGCAAGCTGACCGGCCGGGTCACGGGCGAGATCGTGGACCGCGCGGGCAAGGCGCGGCTGCTGCGGCGCTTCGCCGCGGAGGCCGGGGTGCCGCTGGCCCAGACCGTGGCCATCGGCGACGGCGCGAACGACCTGGACATGCTGAACGCGGCCGGGCTGGGCGTGGCCTTCTGTGCCAAGCCGGTGGTCCGCGAGGCCGCGCACACCGCCGTGAACGTGCCGTTCCTCGACGCCGTGCTGTACCTGCTCGGGATCACCCGGGAAGAGGTCGAGGCCGCCGACCTCGCGTAGTGGCGTCCGTACGCGCGCTCCGCTCCCCTACGACGGCGACGGGCCCCGGCAGTGTGCCGGGGCCCGTCGCCGTCGTGGGGGAGGCCGGGTCAGTGGTCCTTGGGGGTCCAGAAGTCCAGCAGCGTGCCGACGCCCAGTTCCAGGGACTTCCAGGGGCCGGTGAAGGAGACCACGGCCAGGGCGGAGGTCGGGAAGCCGCTTCGGGCCATCCGGGTGCGGGTGTCGCCTTCGGAGCGGCCGGTGAGGCCGTCGGCGAGGGCGTGCATGCCGGGGTTGTGCCCGATGACGAGGAGGTCGGTCACCTCGTCGGGGGTCTCGTTGAGCAGGGCGATGAGCTCGCCGAGGGAGGCCTCGTACAGGCGGTCCTCGTAGAGGGTCTTCGGCCGGTGTGGCAGTGCGTGGACGGCGAGCTTCCAGGTCTCGCGGGTCCGGGCCGCGGTGGAACAGAGGGCCAGGTCGAAGGCGATGCCGGTCTCGGCCAGCTTCAGGCCGACGGCGGGTGCGTCGACGCGGCCGCGCTCGGCCAGCGGACGGTCGTGGTCGGTTCCGTCCGACCACTCGGCCTTGGCGTGCCGGAGGAGGACGATCCTGCGGGGTGATTCGGCGCTCATGGCTCCCAGCTTCGCATGAAATGAGCCACGGGGCGCAGGGTGTTGGGCGCTTCACTCCTGCGGGGAGGGCACCCTTGCCGGGCGGGCCGGGAGCGGGCCGTGACGGGCCGGGTACGGGCCGTCAGCCGACGACGCGCAGGATCTGCTGGGTGACCTGGGCGAGCGGTGACGTGTGGACCGGCGCGGCCTGGGCCTCGCCGGATCCGGCGAGCAGCAGCAGGAGCAGCCCGAAGGCGAGCGCGGGCAGGGCCAACACCCACCAGTGCAGCCGTGCGTCCGCGACCCCGCCGGCGCGGTGTCGGACGGGACGGACGGGACGGGTGTGCAGGGGGGCCGACATGACCGCCTCCGGGGTGCTGGGGTGTTCGGCCGGGAGTGGCTCGCTGCCTTCGAATCTATGGATCCGACGGTGCGCTGCCCATCCGGGGCACACCCCACTTCACCCTGACCCTGACCCCCTAGGGGGTGGTGGGGATAACCCCACCACCCTCCGGGGTTCCGGCCCGGTGGGGCCTCAGCGGGAGGCGATGCTCGCGATGATGGCGATGATCACGGTCACGCCGAGCATCGCGCCGAGCACGACGCCGAGCTTCTTGTGGCCGTTCTGGGGGTTCGGTTCGAGGACTGGCATGCCGATCAGTCTCGCACGCCGCATTCGTCCTCGATCGTCCGGTCCCGACCCGCGAGGATGCCGAGCACGAGCTGCGGCACGGTGAGGCAGGCCATCAGCGCGAGGGGCAGGTCCCAGCCGCCGCTGTGCTGGTAGAGGGTGCCGATGAGGAGCGGTCCGGGGATGGAGATCAGGTAGCCGGTGCTCTGGGCGAAGGCGGAGAGCTTGACGACTCCGGCCGGGGACTTGGCGCGCAGTCCGATCATCGTGATGACGAGCGGGAACGCGCAGTTGGAGACGCCGAGCAGCAGGGCCCAGGCCCAGGCTCCGGCGGCGGGGGCGAGGTAGAGCCCCAGGTATCCGGCGAGGCCGAAGAAGCAGAGGGTGACGGCGATGGGCCCCTGGTTCCTCATCCGGCCGGCCAGGCGCGGGATGACGAAGGCCAACGGTACGCCGAGGGCCATGGTGACGGCGAGCAGGACGCCCGAGGTGGCGGCGGAGACCCCGGCGTCGCGGAAGATCTGCGGGAGCCAGCCCATCGTGACGTAGGCGCTGGTGGCCTGGAGGCCGAAGTAGCAGCCCAGCGCCCAGGCGGTGCGGCTGCGCAGGACGCCCGGGCCGTGGTCGGGCCGGGGCGCCGGGGTGGTGGCGCTCGCCGCGGCGGCCCGTAGCGCCCGCTTCTCCCGGCGGGCGGCCAGGGCGATGGCCAGCCAGGGCAGTACGGCGAGGACCGCGAGCAGGGCCCAGACCATCAGTCCGCCGCGCCAACTGCCACCGAGCGCTTCGGTCATCGGGACGGTCGCGGCGGCGGCCAGCGAGGTGCCGGCGGCCAGGGCCATGGAGTACAGGCCGGTCATCGCGGCGACCCGGTCCGGGAAGTACCGCTTCACGATGACGGGCAGCAGCACGTTCGTGAGCGCGATGCCCGCGAGGGAGAGCGCGCTGGCGGCCAGGAAGCCGGCGGCGCTGTCGGCGAAGGGCCGGATCAGCAGGCCGGTCGCGACGGCGACCATGCCCGCGCAGACGACGGCGGCCGGGCCGAAGCGGCGGGAGAGCCGGGGCGCGGTGACGCCGAAGACGGCGAAGCAGAGGGCGGGGACGGAGGTGATGAGTCCGGCGACCGTACCGCTCATGCCGAGGCCGGTGCGGGTCTCCTCGAAGAGGGCGCCGAGGCTGGTGATGGCGGGCCGCAGGTTGAGGGCGGCCAGCACGATTCCGACGAGGAGCACCGGGCCGAGCCAGGTGGGAGCGGGGGCGACGGCGGGCTCCGCCGCCGTCGGGGCGAGCGGCTCGGATGCCGTTCGCGCGGCCGTGGGCCGGTTCAAGGTCTGGATTTCTTCGTCGGACATTGAACCATCATAGAATCATGGGATGATTGGTTGTCCACCCCCGGAGCCCGGCCAGTAGTCTCCCGGCCACCGGTTCCACCGATCTCCGAAGAGGGCTCCATGCCGCTGACGTCCCCCCGCCGCTCGGCGCTCGTCGACCAGGTGATCGCCCAGCTGCGCAACCAGATCACCTCCGGCGAGTGGCCGGTGGGGTCCCGCATCCCCACCGAGCCGGAGCTGGTCGAGCTCATGGGGGTGGCGCGCAACACGGTGCGCGAGGCCGTACGGGCGCTCGCGCACAACGGGCTGCTCGACATCCGCCAGGGTTCGGGGACGTACGTCATCGCGACGAGCGAGCTGGCCGGGGTCATGCACCGGCGCTTCGCGGGGGCCGACCCGCGGGACATCGCGGAGCTGCGCTCGACCCTGGAGTCCTCGGCGGCCCGACTGGCGGCGGAGCGGCGCACCGAGCGCGACCTGGTCCAGCTGGACGCGCTGCTGGCGCGCCGGGAGGCGGCCTGGGAGAGCGGGGGCACGGAGCTCTTCGTGGCGGCGGACGTGAGCCTGCACATGGCGGTGGTGACGGCCTCGCACAACGAGGTGCTGATCGAGCTGTACGCCGACCTGGGCGACCTGGTGGCGGACTGGCTGCGCGGGGACGTCGGCGCCGTCCTGGCGCCCGAACTGCACGTGGACCACGCGCGGCTGATCGAGGCGATCCGGCGCGGGGACGCGGACACGGCGGCGTCGGAGGCGGCCGGCTACCCGTTCGTCTGCCTGGGTCGCCGGTGACCACGACCCCCGGGTGCCACGGCTGCCGGTGACTACGGCCGCTGGTGGCTGACCCAGGCCGAGCGGACTTCCTTCCAGCACCGGCCGCTCAGCTCGGCCCGGCCGGCCGGGCCGAGGGCGAGCGGGGCGCCGTCCCCGTCCACGTCCCACCAGCGGTCGCACTCGACGTGCAGCCGGACCAGGTCGGTCTCCGTGAAGCGGTTGTGGCAGTAGGCCTTGACCTGGGACCCCTCGATGCGGGTGGAGCAGTCGGCGCCGAACAGCTCCTGGGGCGCGCCGCGCGCGGGGCGCGCCGGGGGTTCCACGGGCAGGTCCGCGACGCTGACGGTGGCCGTGTCCGGCGCCGCCGCACGGGCCGCCGGGCCCACCGGATCCGCCGGGCCCACGGGGACGCCCCGCCCCCCGGCGCCGGAGCCCGCGGCCCCGGAACCCGCGCCGGAGCCCGTGCCGGCGCCCGTGCCGGGGCCCGTACCGGCGCCCATGCCGACGCCCGCGGCCGTGACCGGGTCGGCCGCACCGGAGCGTGAGCCGGCCGTGGCCGGGAGCAGGACGCCGGTCACGACGATCGAGGTGACCAGCAGCGACACCGCCCGGCTGCGCCTGGTACGCACTCCCGCACCACCTCCCCGACGCGCTCCGGGAAGATCCCGGCGTGGTCAGTTTGCAGGCATATGTCCGCCTTTTCGACTCGGGAAGATCCCGTCGGGCGGCGTAAATGTGATCGAAGACCGATCGGGAACCACCTTCGGACCCGGTGCCCGCACGGAAAAACGGCGGCGGCCGCGCTCCCCGGAAGGGGGAGCGCGGCCGCCGCCGTACGGACGCGGTGCGGGTGGGACCGGGAGGGTCAGGCACCCATCGCGTGCAGGCCGCCGTCCACGTGGACGATCTCGCCGGTGGTCTTCGGGAACCAGTCCGAGAGCAGGGCCACGACGCCCTTGCCCGCGGGCTCCGGGTCCGCCATGTTCCACTCCATCGGGGAGCGGTGGTTCCAGACGTCGGCCAGCTCCGAGAAGCCCGGGATGGACTTCGCGGCCATCGAGCCGATCGGGCCGGCCGAGACCAGGTTGCAGCGGATGTTCCGCTTGCCCAGGTCGCGGGCCATGTAGCGGCTGGTGGCCTCCAGCGCGGCCTTGGCCGGGCCCATCCAGTCGTACTGCGGCCAGGCGTACTGCGCGTCGAAGGTCAGGCCCACGACGGCGCCGCCGCCGTTCTCGCCCTCCGGGAAGAGCGGCAGGCAGGCCATGGTCAGCGACTTCAGCGAGAACGCCGAGACGTGCATCGCGGTCGCGACCGACTCGAAGGGGGTGTTCAGGAAGTTGCCGCCGAGGGCGTCCTGCGGCGCGAAGCCGATGGAGTGCACGACCCCGTCGAGGCCGCCGAGCTCCTCGCGGACCAGGTCCGCGAGGCGGGCCAGGTGCTCCTCGTTGGTGACGTCCAGCTCGATCACCTTGACGGGCTTGGGCAGCTTGCGGGCGATGCGCTCGGTCAGCGTCGGCCGCGGGAAGGCGGTGAGGATGACCTCGGCGCCCTGCTCCTGCGCGAGCTTCGCGGTGTGGAAGGCGATGGACGACTCCATCAGCACACCCGTGATCAGAATGCGCTTGCCGTCGAGAATTCCACTCATGGTGATCAGTGACCCATGCCCAATCCGCCGTCAACGGGAATGACGGCTCCAGTGATGTACGCGGCGGCGTCGGACGCCAGGAAGCTCACGGCGGCCGCGACCTCCTCGGGCTGCGCGTAGCGGCCCAGGGGGACCTGTCCGACGATGCCCGCGCGCTGCTCGTCGGTGAGCACCTTCGTCATGTCGGTGTCCACGAAGCCGGGGGCCACCACGTTGAAGGTGATGTTGCGGGAGCCCAGCTCGCGGGCGAGGGAGCGGGCGAAGCCGACCAGGGCCGCCTTGGAGGCGGCGTAGTTGGCCTGGCCCGCGGAACCCAGCAGGCCGACGACCGAGGAGATCAGGACGACGCGGCCCTTCTTGGCGCGCAGCATGCCGCGGTTGGACCGCTTCACCACGCGGAAGGTGCCGGTGAGGTTGGTGTCCACGACCGAGGCGAAGTCCTCCTCGGACATGCGCATCAGCAGCGTGTCCTTGGTGATGCCCGCGTTGGCCACGAGCACCTCGACGGCGCCGTGCTTCTCCTCGATCTCCTTGTAGGCCTGCTCCACCTGCTCCGAGTCGGTGATGTCGCAGCGGACCGCCAACACGCCCAGCTCGGCCAGGACCTCCGGCGGCTCGCCGGAGCGGTACGTGATCGCGACCTTGTCGCCGGCTTCGGCGAAGGCTCGGGCGATGGCGAGGCCGATGCCCCGGTTTCCTCCGGTGACGAGAACCGAGCGGCTCAACGGATCACCCTTTCGCTAGCAGTCTGGATACCTGAAAACCTATCGCTCGCAGATGGTTTCCAAAGAATCGGGCTCCGACAGGGCCTTGGGACGCCCTCTGTCGAGTCCCTACAGAAAGCGGTAGGCACCAGGGCCCCCGGCGCGACATGATCGAGGGGACCGATCCACACCACGGGAGGACATCCGTGCCCCATTCCATCGACGCGGCATTCGCCGCTCTGCCCTTGCGGGCGCTGGCCGACGCGGCCCTCGCCCGGGCCCGCGCGCTGGGCTCGGACCACGCCGACTTCCGGCTGGAGCGGATCCGCAGCGCCTCCTGGCGCCAGCGGGACGCCAAACCGTCGGGCGGATCCGACACCACGGACCTCGGCTACGCGGTCCGCGTCGTGCACGGGGGCAGCTGGGGCTTCGCCTCCGGGGTGGACCTCACGATGGACGGCGCCGCCAAGGTGGCCTCGCAGGCCGTGGCCATGGCGCAGCTGTCGGCCAAGGTGATCAAGGCGGCCGGTTCCGACGAGCGCGTGGAGCTCGCGGACGAGCCGGTGCACGCGGACCGCACCTGGATCTCGGCCTACGAGGTGAACCCCTTCGAGGTCCCCGACGAGGAGAAGGCGGCGCTGCTCGCCGACTTCAGCGCCCGGCTGCTGCGCGCCAAGGGCGTGGCGCACGTGGACGCCTCGCTGCTCGCGGTGCACGAGAACAAGTTCTACGCCGATACGTCCGGGACGGTCACCACGCAGCAGCGGGTCCGGATCCACCCGGAGCTCACGGCGGTGGCCGTGGACGGCGAGACCGGCGAGTTCGACTCCATGCGGACCATCGCCCCGCCCGTCGGGCGCGGCTGGGAGTACCTGACGGGCACCGGCTGGGACTGGGACTCCGAGCTGGAGCAGATCCCGGAGCTGCTGGCCGAGAAGATGCGGGCGCCGAGCGTGCGCGCCGGACGCTACGACCTGGTGGTCGACCCGTCGAACCTGTGGCTCACCATCCACGAGTCCATCGGGCACGCCACCGAGCTGGACCGGGCGCTGGGCTACGAGGCGGCGTACGCGGGAACCTCCTTCGCCACCTTCGACCAGCTGAACAAGCTGACCTACGGCTCCACGATCATGAACGTGACGGGCGACCGCACCGCACCCCACGGGCTGGCCACGATCGGCTACGACGACGAGGGCGTCGCGGCGCAGAGCTGGGACCTGGTCAAGGGCGGCACCCTGGTCGGCTACCAGCTGGACCGGCGGATCGCGAAGCTGACCGGGCTCGGCCGCTCCAACGGCTGCGCCTACGCGGACTCCCCCGGGCACGTGCCGGTGCAGCGGATGGCGAACGTCTCGCTCCAGCCGGATCCGGGCGGGCTCTCCACCGAGGACCTGATCGGCGGGGTGGAGCGCGGGATCTACGTGGTCGGCGACCGGTCCTGGTCGATCGACATGCAGCGGTACAACTTCCAGTTCACCGGGCAGCGGTTCTTCCGGATCGAGAACGGCAAGCTGGCCGGTCAGCTGCGCGACGTCGCCTACCAGGCCACGACCACCGACTTCTGGGGCTCCATGGAGAAGGTCGGCGGCCCGCAGACCTACGTCCTGGGCGGCGCCTTCAACTGCGGCAAGGCCCAGCCGGGCCAGGCCGCGTCCGTCTCGCACGGCTGCCCCTCCGCGCTGTTCCGTGACGTGAACATCCTCAACACCACGCAGGAGGCCGGACGCTGATGTCGATCCGTACCAAGCCCCACGAGATCGTCGAGCGCGCGCTGGAGCTGTCCACCGCCGACGGCTGCGTCGTCATCGCCGACGAGGAATCGAGCGCGAACCTGCGCTGGGCGGGCAACGCCCTGACCACGAACGGCGTCACCCGGGGCCGCACCCTGACGGTCATCGCCACGGTCGACGGCAAGGAGGGCACGGCCTCGGGGGTCGTCTCGCGCTCCGCCGTCACCGCCGACGAGCTGGAACCGCTGGTGCGGGCGGCCGAGGCGGCGGCCCGTGGCGCGGGCCCGGCCGAGGACGCCCAGCCGCTGGTAAGCGGCACCCCGACCTCGCCGGACTTCACCGACGGGCCGGCCGAGACCTCCTCGGCGGTCTTCGCGGACTTCGCCCCGGCGCTGGGCGAGGCCTTCGCCCGGGCCCGCGCGGGCGGCCGCGCCCTGTACGGCTTCGCCCACCACACGATGGTCTCCACCTACGTGGGCACCTCGACGGGGCTGCGGCTGCGGCACGACCAGCCCAACGGCACCCTGGAGGTGAACGCGAAGTCCACCGCGGGCGCCGATGGCCGGCCGCGCTCGGCCTGGGCCGGCCGTTACACCCGGGACTTCAAGGACGTCGACCCGACGGCGCTGGACGCGGAGCTCGCCGTACGCCTCGGCTGGGCCGAGCGGAAGATCGACCTGCCCGCGGGGCGGTACGAGACCCTGCTCCCGCCGACCGCCGTGGCCGACCTGCTGATCTACCAGATGTGGTCGGCGGCGGCCCGGGACGCGGCGGAGGGCCGGACGGTCTTCTCCAAGCCCGGCGGCGGCACCCGGGTCGGCGAGCGGCTCTCCGGGCTGCCGCTGACGCTGCGCAGCGACCCGAACGCCCCGGGGCTGGAGTCCGCCCCGTTCGTGATCGCGCACAGCTCGGGCGACGACGCCTCGGTCTTCGACAACGGCCTCCCGGTGCCGCCCACCGAGTGGATCAGCGGCGGCGAGCTGGCGCGGCTGACCACGACCCGGCACAGCGCGGCCCTGACCGGGCAGCCGACGGCGCCGGGCTTCGGGAACCTGATCCTGGACGCGGGCGGCGAGAAGTCCCTGGAGGAGATGGTGGCGGCCACCGAGCGGGGCCTGCTGCTGACCTGCCTCTGGTACATCCGCGAGGTGGACCCGGCGACGCTGCTGCTCACCGGGCTGACCCGGGACGGGGTCTACCTGGTGGAGGACGGCCAGGTCGTGGGCGAGGTCAACAACTTCCGCTTCAACGAGTCGCCGGTGGACCTGCTCTCCCGGGCCAGCGAGGCGGGGCGGACCGAGAAGACCCTGCCGCGCGAATGGAACGACTACTTCACCCGGACCGCGATGCCCGCGCTGCGGATCCCGGACTTCAACATGAGCTCGGTCAGTCAGGGCGTCTGACCCACCTAGACTGACCAAGGAATTTTCGGACACAGAAGGAGTCGAGAGACCGTGACGGACATCGTCGACGAACTGAAGTGGCGCGGGCTCTTCGCCCAGTCCACCGACGAAGAAGCGCTGAGCAAGGCGTTCGCGGACGGTCCCGTCACCTTCTATTGCGGTTTCGACCCGACCGCGGCCTCCCTGCACGTGGGACACCTGGTGCAGGTGCTGACCGTACGCCGGCTCCAGCAGGCCGGGCACCGGCCGCTGGCGCTGGTCGGCGGGGCGACCGGGCAGATCGGTGACCCGCGGCCCACGGCCGAGCGCACCCTGAACGACCCGGAGACGGTCGCGAACTGGGTGGGCCGGCTGCGGACGCAGATCGAGCCGTTCCTGTCCTTCGAGGGCGAGAACGCCGCGGTCATGGTGAACAACCTGGACTGGACGGCGGGCCTGTCCGCCATCGAGTTCCTGCGGGACATCGGCAAGCACTTCCGCGTCAACAAGATGCTGACGAAGGACTCGGTCGCCCGGCGGCTGGAGTCCGACCAGGGCATCAGCTACACCGAGTTCAGCTACCAGCTGCTCCAGGGCATGGACTTCCTGGAGCTGTACCGGCGCTACGGCTGCACCCTCCAGCAGGGCGGCTCCGACCAGTGGGGCAACCTGACGGCCGGGCTCGACCTGATCCACCGGCTGGAGCCGAAGGCGCACGTCCACGCGCTGGCCACGCCGCTGATGGTGAAGGCGGACGGGACCAAGTTCGGCAAGTCCGAGAGTGGCGCCGTCTGGCTCGACCCGGAGATGACCACGCCGTACGCGTTCTACCAGTTCTGGTTGAACGTGGACGACCGCGACATCTCCACCTACATGCGGATCCTCTCCTTCAGGACCCGTGCGGAGCTGGAGGAGCTGGAGGCGCAGACCGCCGAGCGGCCGCAGGCGCGCGCCGCTCAGCGGGCGCTGGCCGAGGAGCTGACGACCCTGGTGCACGGCGCGGACCAGTGCGCCGGCGTGATCGCGGCGTCGAAGGCGCTGTTCGGCCAGGGCGAGCTGACGGACCTGGACGGGGCCACGCTGGCCGCGGCCCTGTCCGAGCTGCCGCACGCCCAGGTGGCCGAGCTCCCGCAGGTCGTCGACCTGCTCGTGGAGAGCGGTCTGGTCGCGAGCAAGTCGGCCGGCCGGCGCACGATCAAGGAGGGCGGGGCCTACGTGAACAACGTCAAGGTCACCGCCGAGGACGCGGTGCCCGCCGCGTCCGACCTGCTGCACGGTCGCTGGCTCGTGCTGCGCCGCGGCAAGAAGAACCTGGCCGCGGTCGAGGTCACGGGCTAGGCACCCGGTACGACGGCACGGCGCGGGGGCCGGTACGGACGCGATCGTCCGTACCGGCCCCCGCATCATGTTCCGGTCACGCGTCCTGTGGACGCGTCCCGGTGGCCGCGCCGCTCAGGTCACCTGCCGCTTGTTGCCCCGGAACATCATGTAGACCATGTCGCCGAGCCCGACGACCACGACGGCTCCGACCAGTTGCAGCAGGTGGCGGATCCAGTCGATGCCCCGGGTGTCGTGCACACCGATCCAGCCGGCGACGGCGTTGCCCAGGACGCCGCCGATGATGCCGAAGACGGTGGTCAGCCAGAGGGGCTGGTGCTGCTTGCCGGGCAGGATCGCCCGGGCTATGAGGCCCAGTACGAACCCGACGATGATCGCCCACAACCAATGCATGTCGCCTCCTCGTGGCGCGATGTGCGCATGTCAGCCCAGTCTCGGGCCGGTCCCACGGGTCCGCATGTCGGGTGACTCCGTTCGGGCGACACCCGCCCTCCCCGGCGCTCGGGGCGCGGCGTACGGTGGAAGGGTCCGGACCGGGGAGCGTCCGGCGGGTGGATCGGGTGGTGGAACGTGCAGCGGAAGAAGCGGAACGGGGCCGAGGTCTTCCGGATCACCGGGGCGCGCAAGGGCCTCGCGGAGGACGTGCGGGGGCGCCAGCGCCGGTACGTGATTTCGATGGGGATCAGGACGCTGTCGGTGATCCTGACCGTGCTGCTGTGGGACGTGGAACGGCCTGTGGCGATCGTGACGCTGGTGCTGGGCGCACTGCTGCCGTACGTCGCCGTGGTCATCGCCAACGCGGGGCGCGAGTCGACGCCCTCGCTGCCCTCGCACTTCATGCCCGCGCCTGTGCACCCCGCACTGGAGCCGGGAAACCTCAATAAAACCTCAGATCAATCATGAAGTTCCGGTGCACCGCACCGGGTCCTGCGTGACATACTGCCTACGCGCTCCGCATCCCCCGTCGGAGCGACGGACCGACGCCGGGCAGCTCCCCCCGTGGCTGCTCGGCGTCGCCCTTCCGTTCGTGTGGTTTGTAGGGTTGAGGCTGTGAACTCCCCTGATGCGAACGAAATCCCCACCTGTTCCGGCAAGGGCTGCCGCGACGCCGCCGTGTGGGTCCTGGCGTGGAACAACCCGAAGCTGCACGCGCCGGAGCGGCTCAAGACCTGGCTCTCCTGCGAGGCGCACCGAGAACACCTGAGCCAGTTCCTGGGGGTCCGCGGTTTCCTCAAGGACGTCGTGAAGTTCGAGGAGTGGGTACAGCCGGAGGGCTCGGAGCGGCCGTCCTGACGACCTCGCTCCGAGCCCTCCGTCGATCTTTCCGCCCGCTCCCGCTCCGGTCAGCCGCCGATCGCCGACATGGGGCGGTCGGGCTGGAGGAAGGTCGGGTCGTCCAGGCCGGATCCGGCCTTCTTGCCCCACATCGCGACCTTCCAGAGCCGGGCGATCTCCTCGTCCGGGGCGCCCGAGCGCAGGGCGGCGCGCAGGTCCGATTCCTCGGTGGCGAACAGGCACGTACGGACCTGGCCGTCGGCGGTGAGCCGGGTGCGGTCGCAGGCGCCGCAGAACGGCCGGGTCACGGAGGCGATGACGCCGACGGTGGCCGGGCCGCCGTCGACCACCCAACGCTCGGCCGGGGCGGAGCCGCGTTCGTCGGCGCCCTCCTCGGTGAGCGTGAAGCGGGTGCGCAGGGACTGGAGGATGTCACCGGCGGTGATCATTCCGTCGCGCTTCCAGCCGTGCTGGGCATCGAGCGGCATCTGCTCGATGAAGCGCATCTCGTACTCGTTCTCGACGGCCCAGGCCAGCAGGTCGGGAGCCTCGTCGTCATTGAGCCCGGGCATCAGGACGGCGTTGACCTTCACCGGGGTGAGGCCGGCCTCGCGGGCCGCGGCCATTCCCTCGATGACGTCCTTGTGCCGGTCACGGCGGGTGAGGGTCTTGAAGACCTCGGGCCGCAGGGTGTCCAGGGAGACGTTCACCCGGTCCAGGCCGGCGGCTTTGAGGGCGGCGGCCGTGCGCTTGAGGCCGATTCCGTTGGTGGTGAGGGACATCTTGGGGCGCGGCTCCAGGGCCGCGCACTGCTCGACGATCCCGACGAGGCCGGGGCGGAGCAGCGGTTCGCCGCCGGTGAAGCGGACCTCGGTGATGCCGAGGCTGGTGACGGCTATGCGGACCAGGCGGACGATCTCGTCGTCGGTGAGCAGGTCCGGCTTGCCCAGCCACTGCAGTCCCTCTTCGGGCATGCAGTACGTGCAGCGCAAGTTGCACCGGTCGGTGAGCGAGACGCGCAGGTCAGTGGCCACGCGGCCGAAGGTGTCGATGAGCACTGTGGGCCCCCTCCCCTGTCCGGTCCTAGTAGAGGTCGACGTCGCTTTCGATGGTGCGGGCGTCTTATTCGAGCCTACGCGACCTGTGTGCCGCGTAGGGGTGCCCAAAGGAACGAGACGTGACCCGGTCGTGTCGTAGGGAACTACGACACGACCGGTTCGGTTCTTCGGTCCCTCTCACATGAGCGGGGGGCTCAACGGTGGGGTGCTCCCGGGTACGGCGTCAGTGCGCGCCGGTGCCGGTGAGGGACCGTACCTCCAGCTCCGCGAACTTCTGCGGGTCGGCGGGCTCCTTGGACAGCACGGTGCCGAGCCAGCCGAGGAGGAAGCCGAGCGGGATGGAGATGAGGCCCGGGTTCTCCAGCGGGAACCAGTGGAAGTCCACGCTCTTGAACATCGAGGTCTTGGCGTTTCCGGACACGACCGGGGAGAACAGCACCAGGACGACCGACGAGATCAGGCCACCGTAGATGGACCACAGCGCGCCCTGGGTGGTGAAGCGCTTCCAGAAGAGGCTGTAGAGGATCGTCGGGAGGTTCGCGGAGGCGGCGACCGCGAAGGCGAGGGCGACCAGACCGGCGACGTTCATGTCGCGGGCCAGGGCGCCGAGCAGGATGGCGGCCGCTCCGATGAAGACGGTGGACCAGCGCGCGGCCCGCATCTCCTCCTCCTCGGTGGCCTTCCCCTTGCGGATCACGTTCGCGTAGATGTCGTGCGCGAACGAGGAGGACGAGGCGAGGGTGAGGCCCGCGACCACGGCGAGGATGGTGGCGAAGGCGACCGCCGAGATCACGGCGAGCAGGACCGCGCCGCCGGTGGTGCCGACGCCGCCGCCCAGGTGCTCGGCGAGCTGCGGGGCGGCCGCGTTGCCCGCCGGGTTCGCCGCCTTGACCTCCTTGGGGCCGATGAGGGCAGCGGCGCCGAAGCCGAGCGCGATCGTCATCAGGTAGAAGGCGCCGATGATGCCGATGGCCCAGTTCACGGACTTACGGGCGGCCTTCGCGGTGGGCACGGTGTAGAAGCGGATCAGGATGTGCGGCAGGCCCGCGGTGCCGAGGACCAGGGCGAGGCCGAGCGAGATGAAGTCCAGCTTGGAGGTGCCGTTCGCACCGTACTTCAGCCCGGGCTCCAGGAACTTCCCGCCCTTGCCGCTCTTCTCCGCGGCCGTCCCGAGCAGGTCGGAGACGTTGAAGTGGAACTTCCACAGCACCATGACGGTCATCAGCAGCGCGCCCGCGATGAGCAGCACGGCCTTGACCATCTGCACCCAGGTGGTGCCCTTCATGCCGCCGATGGTGACGTACACGATCATCAGGACGCCGACCAGGCCGACGATGAGGATCTTGCCGGCGTCGCCGGTGATGCCGAGGAGCAGCGAGACCAGGACGCCCGCGCCCGCCATCTGCGCGAGCAGGTAGAAGATCGAGACGACGATGGTGGAGACGCCGGCGGCGGTGCGCACCGGGCGCTGGCGCATCCGGAAGGCGAGCACGTCGCCCATCGTGTAGCGGCCGGCGTTGCGCAGCGGCTCGGCGACCAGCAGCAGGGCGACCAGCCAGGCGACCAGGAAGCCGATGGAGTAGAGGAAGCCGTCGTAGCCGTAGAGCGCGATGGCTCCGGCGATGCCGAGGAAGGACGCGGCGGACATGTAGTCGCCGGAGACCGCGAGCCCGTTCTGGAAGGCGGTGAACTGGCGGCCGCCCGCGTAGAAGTCGGCGGCGCTCTTGGTCTGGCGGCCGGCCCAGACGGTGATGCCCAGGGTCGCGGCGACGAAGACCGCGAAGAGGGTGATGATCAGTGGCCGGTGTTCGGCGGTCGAGGCGGCGGCGAGCTGGATCACGGCGGGGCTGCTCATGCGTCGGCCTCCATGCGGGACTTGATGGCCTCGGCCTGGGGGTCGAGCTTCGTCGCGGCGTGCCGGGAGTAGAACCAGGCGATGAGGAAGGTGCTGAGGAACTGGGCGAGGCCGAAGACCAGGGCGACGTTGATGTTGCCGAAGAGCTTGGTCCCCATGAAGCCGCCCGCGTAGTTCGAAAGGAACACGAACAGCAGGTACCAGGTGATGAAGGCGATGGTGAGCGGGAACGCGAAGGAGTGGTGGGAGCGGCGCAGGGCCGCGAACTCGGCGCTCTGCTGCACCTGGACGAACGCTTCGGGCGTGGGGCCCGGGGAGAGCGCCCCGGGATCCGCGGCGTCGGGGGGCGGCGCTGCTTTCGAGGTCACGGGCGGCTCTCCTTGCGACGTGGGCGCGGTGGGGACGATGGACAAGACGACCTCCATGAAGGGGGCGGTGGTGCTGAGCCCCCCTGTCAACGGCACGGTCGGCGCGTCGGGACGGTTCAACACCCGCTGAATCTTCGGAGAGTGGGCTTCCGGATCGGTTTCGCGGGGGACTGATTTCTCGAACTGATGGCGCGGACACGAACACCGGCGCTAGCTTCACCTGTCATGAACCCGTCGTAACGCGACCCGCGTCACGACGGCTTTTTCACGGATGATGTGGAGAACCCATGGCTCATCTGGGATCCGCCCGCAGGCGTGCGCTCGCCGTGCCGGTCGGCCTGTTGCTCACGGCCTCGCTCGCCTTCCTCCCGTCGGTGGCGGCCTCCGCCGCGCCGCTGGGGCCGGTGGCGGCGGCCGCGTCCGCCGCCACGGGACCGGAGCTGTCGTACGTGGTGAACCTGACCACCTACGCGTCGGCCAAGGAGGCGAAGAAGGCCGTCGAGCGGGCCGGCGGCACGGTGGTGACGGCCTATGAGCAGATCGGGGTGGTCATCGCGCACTCCTCGAACCCCGACTTCGCCAAGACGTTGCGGACGCAGCGCGCTCTCGTGGTCTCGGTGGGCGCCACGCGTACGGCCCCGCTCAAGGCGGTCCAGACGGACGAGGAGGGCACCACCCAGAAGCTCAGCGCGGCGGACGCCGCCAAGGCGGCGGCGCAGGCGGCGCCGGGCGAGGAGCCGCTGGAGCCCAACCAGTGGGACCTGCGGGCTATCAAGGCCGACCAGGCTCACAAGATCAACGATGGCAGCCCGGACGTGACCGTGGGCGTCATCGACACGGGTGTCGACGACACCCACCCCGATCTGGCGGCCAACTTCTCCGCGTCGCAGTCGGCCAACTGCGTCGGCGGGATCGCCGACACCACCGACGGCGCCTGGCGCCCGTACGTCGACGGCAGCGACCACGGCACCCATGTGGCCGGGACGATCGCGGCCGCGCGCAACGGCATCGGCATCAGCGGGGTGGCGCCCGGCGTGAAGGTCGCCGCGATCAAGGTGGCCGAGCCCGGCACCAACCTGTTCTTCGCCGAGGCGGTGGTCTGCGGGTTCGTCTTCGCCGCCGAGCACCACATCGCGGTGACGAACAACAGCTATTACATGGACCCCTGGTACTTCAACTGCAAGACGGACGACGACCAGAAGGCCCTCGTCGAGTCCCTCACCCGGGCGAGCCGCTACGCCGAGCGCAAGGGCACCCTCACGGTGGCCGCGGCGGGCAACGAGAACTGGGACCTGGCCGCGCCCTCGATCCTGGACGGCACCAGCCCCGACGACGCGACCCCCGTGCCGCGCACCGTCGACCCCAAGGTCTGCCCGTCCCTGCCCGCGCAGCTGCCGGGCGTGGTCACGGTGACGGCCACCGGTGACCAGGGCCTGCGCTCGTACTACTCCAGCTACGGGCTGGGCGTGGCCGACGTGAGCGCGCCGGGCGGCGACAAGTGGCAGCTCCCGGCCACCCCGGACGCCAACGGGCGGGTCCTGTCGACCCTGCCGGGCGGCGGCTACGGCTACAAGCAGGGCACCTCGATGGCCGCCCCGCACGTCGTGGGCGTCCTGGCGCTGCTCAAGAGCGCGCACCCGTGGGCCGCGCCCGCGCAGCTCCAGGCGCTGCTGAAGCTCCAGGCCGACAAGAAGGCCTGCCCCGACAAGATCTACGACGCGACCGGCGCCCTCGTGGACGCGACCACCTGCACCGCCAAGTGGGGCCAGACGAGCTACTACGGCGCGGGCCAGGTCGACGCCCTCGACGCGGTGAAGTAGCCGCGCGCGAGCCGGGTACGACGCGGGGGCCGGGCGGGGAAGTTCCCGCCCGGCCCCCGCACCGCGTCGAGGCCGTCAGGCCGTGAGCAGGCCCCTGATCAAGCCTTGGTCAGGCCTTGATCATGACCTTGAGGGCGCTGCGGTCGTCCATCGCGCGGTAGCCGTCCGGCACCTCGTCCAGGGCCACGGTCCGGTCGAAGACGGGCGCCGGGTCGATCGTGCCGTTCAGCACGTCGGTGAGCAGCTCCGGGATGTAGGCGCGGACCGGGGCGACGCCGCCGCGCAGGGTGATGTTCCGGTCGAACATGACCCCGAGGTCCAGGCCCGTCCCGCTGCCGTGCGGCACGCCGACGTAGCCGATGGCCCCGCCGTCGCGGGTGATGTTCACGGCGGTGCGCATGGACTGCTCGGTGCCGACGGCCTCGATGACCGCGTGCGCGCCCTGCCCGCCCGTGAGCTCACGCACGGCCGCCTCGGCGGCCTCGCCGCGCTCGGCCACCACGTCGGTGGCCCCGAAGAGCTTCGCGATGTCGGTGCGGGCGGTGTGGCGGCCCAGGGCGATGATCCGGTCGGCGCCGAGGCGCTTGGCGGCCAGCACGCCGCACAGGCCGACCGCGCCGTCGCCGACGACGGCGACCGTGGAGCCCTTGCGGACGCCGGCGCCGAGGGCGGCGTGGTGTCCGGTGCCCATGACGTCGGAGAGCGCGAGCAGCCCGGTCAGGAGGTGCTCGTCGGAGGCCGCCTCGGCGGGCAGCTTCACCAGCGTGCCGTCGGCGTGCGGGACGCGGACGGCCTCGCCCTGGCCGCCGTCGAAGCCGACCGAGCCCCAGAAGCCGCCGTGCACGCAGGAGGTGTGCAGGCCCTCGACGCAGTAGTCACAGGTGCCGTCGGACCACATGAAGGGGGCCACGACCAGGTCGCCCGCGCGCAGACCGGAGACCGCGGAGCCGGTCTCCTCGACGATGCCGAGGAACTCGTGCCCGATGCGCTGGCCCGGCTGGCGCTTGGCCTCGCCGCGGTAGGCCCACAGGTCGCTGCCGCAGATGCAGGCGCGCAGCACGCGCACGACGGCGTCTTCGGGCCGCTGGACCGCGGCGTCGGGCACCTCCTCCACGCGGATGTCGAGCGGGGCATGGATGACGGTGGCGCGCATGGTGCGGTCCTTCGGTGACTTCAGGGGATCAGAGTGGCCGAGGCGGTCAGACTGGTACGACTTCCCTACGGTACGCCCGGTCGTCCGCGAGGGCGCCCGCGGCCAGCAGGTACTGGGCCGCCGCGTAGGTCGCCATGACCCAGAAGTCGGGCCGGGGCAGCTGCGGCCACTCGGCGACCCCGGTCGCGATGAGCGTGTCGGAGAGCAGGAACAGCGCCCCGCCGAGCCCGGCCCGCCACCCCAGCGCCCCGGACCGCCAGGCCATCGCGGTCAACAGCAGGCTGTATCCGGCGACCGGGATCCGCAGGTCGGCCGGGAGGTCCCCCCAGAGCAGGGACACCGTCCCCAGGAGCGCGCCCGCGTACGCGGCCCCGGCGAGCGGGGAGGCCGGGCGCCGCCCGAAGAGCGCCAGGTAGCACAGGTGCCCGACGGCGAAGGAGCCCATGCCGACGAGGAAGGCGGGGTCCGCGTCGGAGAGCAGGGCGAGGTCCCCGCCCCACCCGAAGAACAGCGCGGCCACCAGCGCCCGGGGCGCGCCGCGGGTGAGCGCGTAGCCGATGAGCAGGGGCATCAGCAGGGGCTTGAAGACCAGGTGCCCGGTGTCCCAGCCCGCGAGCAGGGATGCGAGGTCGGCGGCGGTGGCGACGGCGAAGCCGACGAGCGCGACGGATCCGAGGGCGGCGGGCCCGGGGGCGGCGGCTCCGGTGCGGGGGGCGCTCACGCGGCGGGCCCGGCGGGAGCGGGCGCCTGGGCGGGAGCGGGAGCGGCGGCGGCTACGACGGCCGCGGGGCCCGCCGGTGCGGGCTGCCAGCCCGGGCCGCGGAAGACCCGCCCCGCGCGCTCGCGCCAACTGGTGGCGGCCCGTACGTCCCTGGCGATGGCGGCGTACTCGTGCGTGGCCACGCGCAGCGGGTTGTAGGTCGCGATGTTCTTGGTCAGGCCGAACTCGGGCCGTTCGGTCTCCCCCACCCACGAGCCGAAGATCCGGTCCCAGAGGATCAGGATGCCGGCGAAGTTGCGGTCCAGGTAGCCGCCCTGGGAGGCGTGGTGGACGCGGTGGTGGGAGGGGGTGTTGAAGACGTACTCGATCGGCCGGGGCAGCTTGTCGATGCGCTCGGTGTGGATCCAGAACTGGTAGACGAGGTTGATCGAGTAGCAGAAGGCGACGGCCGCCGGGTGCACGCCGAGCGCGATCATCGGCAAGTAGAACGGCCAGGAGGTCCAGCTGGTCCAGGGCTGGCGCAGCGCGGTGGTGAGGTTGAACTTGCGGCTGCTGTGGTGCACCACGTGGCAGGCCCACAGGACGCGGATGACGTGGTGGCCGCGGTGCTGCCAGTAATAGAGGAAGTCCTGCACGAGCAGCATGAGCGGCACGGTCCACCACAGGACGGGCACGCGCAGCGGGGTCAGCTCGTAGACCGCCGCGTAGATCAGGGCGATCGGGATCTTCCAGACGAAGTCGAAGGCGAGGCTGCCGATCCCCATGCCGAGGCTGGTGACGGCGTCCTTGGTCGCGTACCCGGCGGCGTCCTCGTCGGGATGCAACCGGTAGCTCACCAGCTCCACCACGGTGAGCAGCACGAAGGCAGGTATGGACCACAGCACGACATCGGGCAGGTTCGGCATGCCCGCACCATAGAGGCGCGTTCCACCGGCCCGCTAGATGTTGTTACCGATCGGTATCCATCGGTGTTACCGACGGTACCGGCGATACTGTCCGACCGGGGCGGGGAGGCCATGTGAGCGGGTTAGAGCCGGTTGTCTTGAAAGTGGCGGGAACGGCGCTGGGCGCGCTCGTCAAAGCGCTGTTGGCACGGGCTCCGGGGGCGGGCAGCACCACCGACCCGGCCCGCCCGGCCCCGCGCTGGCGCCGCCCGACGGAACTGGGCGAGGCGGAACTGGCCCACCTCGCCGGCACCCTCGCCGGGCGCCTGCACACCCCCGTGTCCCGGCTCCCCGAGCACGAGCGCCTCGCCGCGCTGGACGCCGTACAGGACGCCTTCGCCGGACTCGGCGCGCTGGACCCGGACGCCCTCTTCGCCCTCGACCTCGACCCGGACCGGCTCGCCCGGGCCCTGCCCGGCCCGCCGCCGGGCCTGGGCGACGCGGCGCGGGCGCTCTACGGGGAGCTGCTGGAGCTGTGCTGCCGCCACGCCGTCGAGTACGTCACCACGCTGCCGGCCTTCGGCGCCCGCGCGGACCTGGAGGTGATCCGGCGCACCGGGGACCTGGCCCGCGAACTGGGCGCCCTGCGCACCCGGCTGGGTCCCGCGCCCGGATCGGCGGCCGCGGACTTCGAGGAGCGGTACGCGGCCTACATCGCCGCGACCCACGGGCGCCTGGAGCTGTACGGGCTGACCTTCAGCCACTCCCCCCAGGAATGGCCGCTGGACCTGGCCTACATCAGCCTCTCGGTCAGCGGCGACCAGCCGTACGAAGAGCTGGGGCGCCAGGCGGTGACCACGGTCGAGACGGCGCTCGGCGGCTCCGGGCGCGTCCTGCTGCGCGGACCCGCCGGCTCGGGCAAGAGCACGCTGGTCCAGTGGCTGGCGCTGAACTCGGCCCGCCGCAGCTTCGGCCCGGAGCTGCGCGAGCTGGACTCCTACGTACCGTTCGTGCTGCGGCTGCGCTCCTTCACCCAGCGCGACGCGCTGCCGATGCCGGAGGAGTTCCTGCGCGCCTGCGGGATACCGCTCCACGGGGAGGCGCCGCCCGGCTGGGTCAGCTCGGTGCTGCGCGCCGGACGGGCCCTGGTCCTGATCGACGGGGTCGACGAGGTGCCGCAGCGGCTGCGCAACCGGACCGAGGCCTGGATCTCGTCGCTGGTCGACGCCTATCCCGACGCCCGGTACATCGTCACCACCAGGCCCTCCGCGGTGCGTGACGACTGGCTCTCGGGCCACGCCTTCGCCCCGGTGTCCCTGCTGCCGATGGAACGGGGGGACGTCCAGGCGTTCCTGGCGCACTGGCACGACGCGGCGCGCGCGGAGTGCGGATCCGCCGAGGACCGGGCCGAGTTGGACCGCTACGAGACCTCCCTCGGCCAGGCGGTCCGGCTGCGCCGGGACCTCGGCAGGCTCGCCACCAACCCCCTGATGTGCGCGCTGCTGTGCGCGCTGAACCGGGACCGGCACATGCACCTGCCGCGCGCCCGCAAGGAGTTGTACGACGCCGCGCTCGACATGCTGCTCGTCCGCCGGGACAGCGAGCGGGAGATCATCGGCGTCGAGGGGGTCTACCTCACCCGCGACGAACAGACCCTGCTGCTCCAGCGGCTCGCCTACTGGCTGATCCGCAACGGGCAGGTCGAGGCGGACTGCGACGAGGCCGTGGAGATGGTCGACGAGTGGCTGGACGCCATGCCGCAGGCCCGGGCCCAGGGCAGCGCCCGGCAGGTCTTCCGGCACCTGCTGATCCGCAGCGGGCTGCTGCGCGAGCCGGTCCCGGGCTCGGTGCACTTCGTCCACCGCACCTTCCGCGACTACCTGGGCGCCAAGGCGGCCGTCGAGGCGCGGGACTTCGGGGTCCTGGTGCGCAACGCCCACGAGGACGAGTGGTACGACGTCATCCGGATGGCGGTCGGTCACGCCCGCCCCGACGAACGGGCCCGGCTGCTGCGGCAGTTGTTGCGCCGGGCCGAGCGGGTCAAGCGGGACAGCAGTCGGCTGGTGCTGCTCGCGGCCGCCTGTCTGGAGCACGCCCCCGAGCTGGACCCCGAGGTGTGGCGGGAGGTGGAGACCCGCACCGCGCACCTGCTGCCCCCGCATTCGGTGGGCCAGGCCGAGGAGTTGGCCAAGGCGGGCGAACTGGTCCTGGAGCTGTTGCCGGAGCCCGCGGACCTCACCGAGGCCGAGGCGGCCGCGACCATCCGCACCGCGGCCCTGGTGGGTGGGGACCGGGCGCTCCAGGTCATCGCCGGGTTCCGACGGGACGACCGCTACGAGGTGAGCCACGAGATCTGCGGCTCGTGGGGCCTGTTCCCCACCGAGGACTTCGCGGACGCGGTGCTGGCCGACGCCCCCGTGCGCAGCGCGCACCTGCACGTCAGCACCCCCGAGCAACTGGCCGCCCTCGAAAGGCTGCCGCACATCCGGCGGCTCCACCTCACCTGGGACCAAGGGGTGCCGCCGGCCGTCACCGCCCGCCGGGACCTGGAATGGCTGGTCCTCCAGCGCAACTCCGGGCTGACCGGCCTGGCGGAGCTGACGGACCTCCGCGCGCTGCGCCACCTGGGCGTGTACGACTGCCCGAACCTCGACGGCATCGAGGCGGTCGCCGAACTCGCCGCGGACAGCCTCGCCTTCGGGTACCTGCGGGACGGGCTCTCGCTGGCCCCGCTGGCCGGGGTCCCCGGGCTGCGTTCGCTCGTCATCGGGTACGAGCCGCTGGAGCGCCGGATCGGGGACGTCCCCGCCGACGGGACCCTGACCTCGCTGTCGCTGTGGCAGGGGGCGCGCGGGCTGACCCTGGACGGGATCGACCGCTGGCCCGGGGTGGAGACCCTGACGATCGCCGGGCCCTGGCAGTACCGGCAGCTGGTCTCCCGGCTGCTGCTGGGCGGGCTGCGGAGCCTGGAGATCCGGCACACCGCGCCGGTGTCGATCGGCGCCCTCACGCCGTACGGGTGGCTGACCGGACTGCACCTGCGCCGCTGCGGGATCGAGGGGACGCTGGAGGCGCTCGCCGCGTTCCCCGCGCTGCGGCGCCTGACGCTGACCGAGTGCGTCGGCCCGGTCGACCTGTCCCCGCTCGCGGCCCTGGAGGGGCTGATGGTGGAGCTGGACCGGCGCACCGCCTTCACGGGGGCGGAGCGGATCCCGCCCGAGCGGCTGACGTACGTGGGGAACTGAGCCCCCGCCGGGCGGCCCGGGTCCGGTCGGTCCGGACCCGGGCCGCCCGGCGGGAAGGCGGTACCGACGCGGTGCTACCAGACCCGGACCGAGGCGCCGCGGGCGAAGGCCGGGCTGGTGGCCTGCGGCGGGATCTCGGTCAGGGGCTCGGCGACCTCCGTGACGAGCGGGCCGTGCTGGGCGGCCAGCGCGTCCAGGAGCGGCAGGTCGAACCCGTACACGCGGGCCGCGTTGCCGCCGACCATGGCGGCGACCTCGGCGCGCGGCAGGCCCGCGTAGGCGATGCGGAGGCCTTCGCGGGAGAAGGGGGTGGTGCCCTCGTCGTGGGGGTAGTCGCTGCCCCACATGATCTTGTCGAGGCCGATCCGGTCCCGCAGCGGCACCTCGTGGGGGCGCATGAAGCTCGCGCCCACGAAGCAGTTGTCCCGCCAGACCTCGGTGGGGCCCTTGCCCATCGAATCCGCCAGGCCCGCACCGAACTTGGACTCCGCGGTGGCGGCCCGCGCCGCCGCGTTCACCAGTCGGCCGTGGTAGTAGTCGAGCATCTCCAGCACGCCCGGGATCCAGCCGGACCCCTGCTCGGTCAGGACCAGTTTGAGGCCCGGGTGGCGCCGGAAGGCGCCGCCGAACATGAGGTGCCACAGGGCGCGGTGCGAGAACCAGGTGGTCTCCACCATGAAGACGGCGCGGGCCGCCGGTTCTTCGCCGAGCGGCGGCGAGGCCGAGCCGCCGTGGTGGTTGACCGGGACGTCCAGCTCCTCGCAGACCGCCCAGATCGGGTCGTACGCCGCCGAGTACAGCTCCGGGACGGGCGAGCCCGGCGGGACGCCCGGCAGCAGGATCCCGCCGGTCAGCCCCGCCTCCTTGGTCCGCCGGATCTCCCGGACCGCCGCGTCCACGTCGTTGAGCAGGATCTGGACCACCCCGGCCCGCCGCCCCGGCGCGTCCGCGCAGAAGTCGGCCAGCCAGCGGTTGTGGGCCTGGAGCCCGGCCCAGCGCAGCGCGTACTCGGCGGCGGTGGGCGGCTGCGCCATCAGCGAGGCCTTGGGGAAGAAGGGCGGGATCGTATTGGGGAAGAGCACCTCCGCCACGATCCCGTCCGCCTCCAGTTCGGCCAGGCGGCGCTGGGAGTTCCAGTTGCGGTCGGCGGTGTCGGCGAGGAGGTCCTCGTAGGGGTTGACGTAACCGGCGGCCCAGGCGTCGAACTCCTCGTGGTGGCGCTTCTCCAGGTACGGCTTGTAGTCCAGGAGGTCGGCGCCCGCGTGGCAGTCCGCCGAGATGACCGTGTAGCGGTCCTCCGCGGTCGTCGGCCGGCCGGAGGTCATCCGTCCACCCCCAGCACCGGGAAGTCGTGGTCGGTCAGCCAGTGCCTGCCGACCTCGCGGGAGCGGGACCAGGAGGCCGTCACGGCCGCCTGGTCGGCCGACTGGCCGAGCTCGGCCGGGGTCGGTCCGATCCGGCGGGCCAGCGGGGCGAGCGCGGCGGTGTCGAAGCCGAAGACCTCGGCGGCGGCCAGCCCCAGCATGCGGCGGGTCTCCTCGACCGGGATGTCGTGGAAGGTCTTCTTCAACCAGCCACGGGTGTTCGGCCAGGTGCCCTCGGGGTGCGGGAAGTCCGAGCCCCACAGGATGTTGTCCACGCCGATCTCGTAGCGCTGCGCCAGTTCCCGGCGCTTGGTGTTGGTCGCACAGACGAAGACCTGCCGGTCCAGGTACTCGCTGGGCGGCCGCTTCAGCTCCGCGAACGGCGAGAGCTTCTTGCCGCCGTGCGCGCCGAGGTAGAGCCGGTCCATGAACCACAGTTGGTTGGGCAACCACCAGCAGCCGGACTCGGCGACCCCGAACTTCAGGCCGGGGTGGCGCTCGAAGACCCCCGACCACAGCAGGAACCACAGGGGCCGGGCGGGCCACCAGGTGACCTCGGAGACGTAGATCCCGAGGTGGTCGCCGTACTCGTGGCGCGGCGCGGCACCCGAGTGGGTGACGATCGGCATCGCGGTCTCGGCGGCGGCCGCCCACACGGGGTCGTAACGGCGGTCGTGGTAGGGCGCCTTGTCCACCCACATGGACGGGATCATCAGGGCGCCGAGCCCGGACTCCTTGGCCCGGTGGATCTCGGCGACGACCCGGTCCGGCTCGCCCGTGATGGGGAGCAGGGCCACCCCGCAGTGCCGCTCGGGATGCTGCGACACGAACTCGGCGAGCCAGCGGTTGTGCGCCTGCGCGCCCGCCATGCCCAACTCGGGGTCCTGGTCGCCGGAGAGGCCGAGGCCGACGCCGAAGGGCGCGGCGGTCTGGCTGTCGACCGCGTCGGCGTCGGGGAAGACGACTTCGGCGGCCACGCCGTCGCCGTCGAGCTCCTTGAGGCGCTGGGTGGCGTCCCAACCGCCCTTGAGGCCCTCTTCGTGGTCGTGGAACCACTTCTCGGCGAAGGCTTCATTGCGCACGCCGAGCCGGGTGGCCTCCTCGCGGCGGGCGTCGCGCTGGCCGAGGAACTCGTCGAACTGGGGGTGGAAACGGGAGTCGAGGTACGGGCGGTACCGCTCGGTCGGCAACCCCGCGTGGCAGTCGGAGGAGATGATCAGGTACGGGTCTTCGTACGCGTTCACTGCGAGGCCCCTCAGTCGAGGATGAAGCTTTCCAGGTAGGCGGGGTCGGCCCGGTCGAGCATCGACTGCGACCGGGCGCGGATCTGCCGGTCGCTGTGCTCGCTCGCCGGGAGCATCCAGAAGCGGTCGGCCCGGATGCCGTCGACCACGTGCTCGGCGACCTCCTCGACCGGCGTGAAGTTCACCTCGTGCCCGGCCTGCTTCATCGCCGCCTCGTACTGGTCGAGGGTGCGGTACGGCGCCTTGCGCGGGCGTTCCTTGGCGTAGCGGTCGGGCCGGTTGCGGTGGGACTCCCACAGTCCGGTGCGCAACATGTGCGGCCCGGGGAAGAGGACGGAGGCGCCGACCTGCGCGCCTTCGGCCTTGAGGTGGGCGTAGAGCGACTCGGTCATGGTGACCACGGCCGCCTTGGTGACGGCGTAGACCGAGGCGGTGGGCAGCGGGGCGATGCCGCCGTCGCCGGAGGAGGTGTTGACGACGTGGCCGGGGACGCCGCTCGCGATCATGCGCGGGACGAAGGCCTGGATGCCGTGGAAGACGCCCCACACGTTGACGGAGAAGGCCCACTTCCAGTCGTTGGGCTCGTGCTCCCACATGCGGCCCTCGGCGCCCGAGCCGACGCCCGCGTTGTTGCAGAGCACGTGGACCGCGCCGAAGGTGTCGTAGGCCGCGTCGGCGAGGGAGCGCAGGGAGTCGCGGTCGCTGACGTCGACGGTGCGGGCGAGCACCTCGGCCCCGTCTGCGGCGAGTTCGTCGGCGGCCTTGCGCAGGGCGCCCTCCTCGACGTCGGCGAGGACCACCTTCAGTCCCTCCGCGGCGAAGCGGCGGACCATGGCGAGCCCGATGCCGCTGGCCGCGCCCGTGACGACGGCCACCTGTCCCGGTTCGAGTCGCATCTCAGACGCTCCCCGCCGACGATCCCTCGGGGGGCGCGTCGAGGATCTGCATCGGGTCGTCGTAGCGCTGGTGGATGTAGGGCAGCAGCGCCCGGGCGCTGACCCGCTCGACCACCTTGCCCTTCTGGTCGGTGGTCTTCTCGCCGATGGTGATCTCGACGATCCGGCGCACCGGCAGGTCCGCGATCGGGTCGAACATCGACTCCCGCAGGACGACGTCGCCGGTGATGTGTTCCAGCTTGCGGACCTTCTCGTTGCGGGTGCAGTGCACGAGGACGGGGTCGGCGTCGAAGCCGTCGCCGTCCACGGCGGGCAGGAACTTGAAGTAGAAGTCGGTCTTCGTGGTCGGCTCGGGCAGCGGCAGCTCGCGGTCCACCGCGCCGCGCACCTCGACGAAGGCGATACCGTGCCGGGCGAGGGAGGCCCGTACGACGAGGCCGTCGCGCTCGACGGCTACCTCGCCCAGCTTCTTCGGCTCGCCGAACACCTCGCGGCCGCCGACCAGGGCGCGCTCGTGGGTCATCGGCATGACGAGCGGGTACCAGCCCTCGACCGCGCCGTGCCGGGCGGCGACGGCCACGGAGCCCGCGCCGAGCGGGTAGCCGGGCAGGTCCACCTTGCTGATGTTGGCCCGTACGAGCGGCCGTTCGGCGGGCTTGAGCGGCGGCGGGAGGACCGCGGCCACCACGTCCGGATCGCTCTCCCAGACGGCCACCACACCGGTGGACCAGATGTCGGGAAGCTTGGAGCTCTTCTCGCGCGAGGCCGAGATCTCGGCTTCGGTCCGCGCGCCGTACCGTACGCGTGCCATGGGAAGCACCACCCTTCACGGGGTCCCCCGACGGTAGTCGGGGGAGGTCTGTAACACAGTTACACCGCCACCGATGAAGGGTAAAGAGGGCTGCACGTACGAGAACTGACGGACCGCCAGATCAATTGTTGCTCCACCGGACAGAGTTGGGGGCCGCGATGGCCAGAAGTGCGCTCACCCGCGAGGAGGTGCTGGAGACGGCCGCGTCCCTGGTCAAACAGCACGGCCCGGCCGCCCTCACCATGCGCAAGCTGGCCGCCGAACTCGGCACCGCGGTGACCTCGATCTACTGGCACGTCGGCAACCGCGAATCCCTGCTCGACGCGCTCGTCGAACGGACCGTCCGGGACATGGGCGCCGTGCGCCCCACCGGCCGCACCCCGCTCGACCGGATCGTCTCGGTGGCCCGGACCCTGCGCCGCGAGCTGCGCGGGCGCCCGCACCTGATCGCGATGGTGCACGAGCGCGGGCTGACCGAGCGGATGTTCCTGCCCGCGCAGCAGGCCCTCGTGCACGAGGTGCACGCGGCGGGACTGCGCGGGGCCCGCGCGGCCGACGCCGTGCGCGTGGTCCAGTTCCAGATCGTCGGCTTCGTCCTCATCGAGCGCAACCGCGAACGCTCCCCCGCCCAGTCCCCCGCCGAGGGCGAGCTCTGGGACCCGGCCGCGGCTCCCGACGATCCGGCCCTCTCCCGCGCCCTGGCCCGCCCGGCGGACCCGGAGCGGCTCTTCCTGTTGTCGGTCAGGACCCTGGTGGCGGCCCTGCTGGCACCGGACGGATCGGACGGATCGGACGGACGCGCCGGAGAATCGCTGCGCTGATCGCTTTGCGCCGCGCGCCCGTTCCGTGATGGGATCCCTGGGCACGGGGGCGGCTCCCCGGCGCGCATCCTTCTCACCTTCCTGCAAAGATCCCGCGCGCCCACTCTCCGCCCCCGTTCTTCACGTCCAGGAGGGGCACCCATCACCACTGTCGAGTCCGTACTGCTGCGCCGGATCCAGACCGTCTACGTCGACCCGGTGCCCGTATGGGCCCCCGACGGCGGGCCCGCCCTGCGCCGGCTCGAAGCCGCGCTCCTGGAGCGGGGCCACCTCCTGCGCCCGGAGCTGTACGCGGCGCTGGCCGCGCTCCCGGCCGAGGCACTGGCCGACATCCGGCGCGACCTCGTCGCCCTGATCGACGACCTGCTCGGCGCGGACCGGACCCACACCCCGCTGCTGCGGCGCTTCCCCTCGATCGTGCGGGGCGTGGTGCGCGACACCGACCGGCTCTATGTGGACCGGGTCTTCGCACACCTCCTCCAGCAGGCGGACCACCCCTGCGTGCTGTGCGGCGAGCAGCGCACCGTCTTCCCCGTGTCCCCCTGCGCCCATCTCGTGTGCCGGCTGTGCTGGGACGGCGCCGACTACTCCGGCTGCCCCCTGTGCCACCGGCGGATCGACCCCGCCGACCCCTTCCTGCGTCCCGTCCGCGCCGCCGCCGGCGTGCCCGTCCGACGGGGCCCGCTGCGGCTGCTGGAGCTCGGCACCGACCGGGCCGCCGACGCGGGCCGCATCGCGCTGGCGCTGCTCGCCCGGCGCACCCCGCTCTCCCCGCAGGACCGCGAGGACCTGCTCGTCCTGCTGCCGCTGAGCCCGGCCGCCCGCGGCGAGCTGCCCGCGGAGATCCCCGTACGGGAGACCAAGGCGCTGGTCCTGGGCACGCTCCTCGCCGCATCCGGGACGCGGGAGGCCGCGCGGGCGCTGCTCGCCGAGCGGCTGACCACCGCCACCGACGTGCTGCGGCTGCTGGCCGTGCTGTCCTCGGGGGACCCGGGGCTGCTGCCGCTGCCGACGCGGTTCGTCTCCGTCGGGCGGCCGCTGCGGCGCGCCCTGTTGGCCGTACTGGACGCCCTGCCGACCCCCTACGTCGTCGAGGACCTGCTGCGGCACCCCACCGCGTGGAAGCGCGCGGCCGAGGTCCTGCACCCCTTCGAGCAGCACGCCCGGCACCCGCGCGCCGCCCTCGCCTTCGCCGCCCTGCGCGGCACTGCGCTGACCGGCCCGCTGGGCGCGAGCCTGCGCGAGAGCGCCGCCGCGCACCCGGACGCCGTGCGCATCGACCCCGACGGTTCCCGGATCCGGCCCGCGACCTGGGGCCACCGGATGGAAGGGGCCCTGGCCCAGGGCGCCCCCGGGGCGGCCGCCGCGGTGGCCGGAGCGCGCCCCGGCGAACTGGTGCGCCGGCTCGACCACCTGATGCGCCTGCACGACGGGGACCACCCGGTGCCGGAACTCGCCCGGGCGCTGGAGCACGGGCTGCCCGCGGTGGGCCCCGGCCCCCTGCTGTCGGCGCTGGGAGCGCTGCGCGTGCGCGCCGAGGACCGGCTCGGCACCCGCCGGGTCTTCTTCCCCCGCGGCGAGGTCACCCGCGCCCTCTCGGTGACGGAGGCGCGCCCGCCGCTGCCCGAACCGCTGGTGCGCGATGTCGTCGGGCTGCTGGAGGACGAGGTGCTGCGCCGGTTCGCCCGGCCCGAGGAGCGCCCGTACGAACTGGCCGTCATCGACTCCGGGCTCGGGGACCTCGCCGTCCCCTTCGCGGAGCGCGACTCGGCCCGGACCCTGGTCGCGGTACCGCGGGGCAGCACGGCGACCCTGCCGCCCGGCGAGGTGCTGCGGCTGTTCCTGCACTGGACGGAGCCGACGGGCCACCGCACCGACCTCGACCTGTCGGTGGCCTTCTTCGACGCCGACTGGCGGTTCACCGGTCAGTGCGACTACACCCGCCTCGCGCACGGGCCCGCCGGCGCCGCCGTCCACTCCGGCGACCTCACCTCGGCCCCGGCCCCGGACGGGGCGACCGAGTACGTCGACCTGGACCTGACGAAGCTCGCCGCGCACGGGGACGCATACGCCGTCCCCCTGGTCTTCAGCTACAACAACGTGCCCTTCGACGAGCTGCCCGACGCCTTCGCGGGGTTCATGACCCTGGCGGCGGACGGCCCGCGCGACGCCCGCTACGACCCGCGGACCGTGCGCCAGCGCTTCGACCTCGCGGGCCGCTCCCGGGCGTACCTGCCGATGGTGGTGGACCTGGGCGCGCGCGAGGCGCTGTGGACGGACGTCCACCTGCCGCCCTCCACGTCGTTCCAGAGCGTCGACGCCTCGGGCGGCGAACAGCTGGGAGCGGCGGCCCGCGACCTCCGCGCGCACTTCGCCTCCGGCATCCGCACCACGCTGTGGGACCTCGCGGTGTGGCGCTCCGCCGCCCGCACCCGGGAGGTGGCCGTGCTCTGGCGGGCGCCGCTGCCCGGTGCGCTCGACGAGCTGTGGCTCTACCGGGCCGCCGCCGGCGAGGAACCGGCCGCCTTCGCAGCCCGGATCGCCGCCCTGGACGCGCCGCAGGAGCGCCGTCCCCACGCGGACGCCGACGGCGCGGCCGCCGAACTGGCCGCCGGGAAGCACGCGTTCCTCGCGCTCACCTGCGCGAGCGTGGCCCCGCAGGGGGGTTCGGGTACGGCGTACCGGCTTTTCCCCGGCCCGGCCGAAGTGCCCGCGGGCTTCGCCCGGGTGAGCGCCGGCGACCTCGTCGCCGAGCTGGGCTGAGCCGGACGGGCCACGGCTGTCGGTCCGGGCCGATATCCTCTGTGACCATGCTCGACGACCGTACGACCGCAGAGACGACCTGGCCGACCGCGTACCCGCAGGGGTACGCGGTCGTCGACGTGGAGACCACCGGGCTCGCGCGCGACGACCGGATAATCTCCGCGGCCGTCTACCGGCTGGACGCGCGGGGCAACGTGGAGGACCACTGGTACACCCTGGTCAATCCGCAGCGCGACCCCGGCCCGGTCTGGATCCACGGACTGACCAGCGACGTACTGCAGGACGCGCCGCTCTTCGGCGAGATCGCCGAGGAGTTCGCCGGGCGGCTCGCGGACCGGGTGCTCGTCGCGCACAACGCCATCTTCGACTGGCAGATGATCGCCCGCGAGTACGCCCGGGCCGCGGCGACGGCGCCGGTCCGTCAGCGGCTGTGCACCATCGCCCTGTCGAAGGAACTGAACCTCCCGCTGCCCAACCACAAGCTGGAGTCGCTCGCGGCGCACTTCGGCGTGGTCCAGCAGCGCGCCCACCACGCGCTCGACGACGCCCGGGTGCTGGCCGAGGCCTTCCGGCCCTCGCTGCACGCGGCCGCGCGCGACGGGGTGCGGCTGCCGCTGTTGGAGTGCCGCCCGCTGACCGAGTGGTCCGACACCCCGGCGACGCCGCGCATCGGCCACCAGGCCTCCTACCGGAGCGCGGGCACGGGCAGCTGGCGCCAGTCGCGCAAGCGGCCGCCGTGCCCGCACCCGAACCCGGGCCGCTACGAGGACGGCGGCACCCTCAAGCAGGGCATGCGCATCGCCTTCTCGGGCGACACCTCGGTGGACCGGGAGCTGCTGGAGGACCGCGCGGTCGAGGCGGGGTTGCACGTCGCGACCAGCGTGTCGCGGCTCACCAGCCTGCTGGTGACCAACGACCCGGACTCGGCGACCTCGAAGACGGTCAAGGCGAAGTCCTTCGGGACGCCGGTCGTCGACGAGGCCGCCTTCACCCAGCTGCTGCGGGACGTGGCTGCGGCAGACGGGTGAGCATCGGGCGACTCGCCCGGTGACCGCTTTCCCGGTCGGCCCGTCCGGTCCCACTCTGTGGCGCATGGCACGTTGTGAGGTTTGCGGAAACGACTACGGCATGTCCTTCGAGGTGCACGCGCAGGGCGCGGTGCACGTCTTCGACTGCTTCTCCTGCGCCATCCACCGCATGGCACCCATCTGCGAGCACTGCCGGGTCCAGATCATCGGCCAGGGCGTCGAGGTCGACCAGCAGTGGTTCTGCGGGGCGCACTGCGCCCGTGCGGAGGGGAAGGTGGGCGTCGTCGACCGCACCTGAGCGAGCGCACCCGAGCGACCCCGCCCGAGCGGGCGGGTCACCCGCCCGCCGGCCCCCGCGCGCCGAGGGGTACCGTCTTGGGCGTGTACCGCTTCGTACTGACCCGGCAGTGGCTGGGCCTGCACCTCCTGGCCCTCGTCCTGATCCCCTCGATGATCCAGCTGGGGTTCTGGCAGTTCCACCGCCATGAGCACCGGGTCGCCCAGAACGAGCTGATCGCGCAGAACCTGGCCGCGAAGCCGGCTCCGATGACCGAACTGACCTCGCCCGGGCACGAGGTCCCGCGCGCCGACTTCTGGCGCGCGGTCACCGCCACCGGCACCTACGACACCGCGCACGAGGTCGTCGTGCGGATGCGGACCTCCAACGGCGACAAGGTCGGCTTCCAGGTGGTCACCCCGCTGGTGCTGGCCGACGGCCGCGTGGTCCTGGTCAACCGCGGCTGGGTGCCGGGCGGCGGCGATCCGACCGCCTTCCCCCCGGTGCCCGCCGCGCCCCCGGGCGACGTCACGGTGACCGGCCGGCTCAAGGCCGACGAGGTCAACGGCGACGGCGGCATCCGGGACCGCAAGGGCCTGCCGGACCGCCAGGTGATGCTCATCAACAGCGACCGGCAGGCGAAGTACCTGGGCAGGCCGGTGCTCGGCGGCTACCTGGAGCTGACCGCTCCGGTCCCGCCCGGCGGCAGCCCCGAGCCGGTCGCCGAACCCGACCACGACTCGATCGGCCCGCACATGGCCTACGCCGTGCAGTGGTGGCTGTTCACCGCGGCCGTGCCGGTGGGCTGGGTGATCCTGGTCCGGCGCGAGAAGCGCGACCGCGAGGAGGCGGCCGCGAAGGCCACCGCCGCGGAAGGCGCCGAGGCCGAGCCCGCGACGGCGTAGCGTACCGGTATGGATCTTGGACTGAAGGACCGCGTCTACGTCGTCACCGGGGCCACCCGCGGCCTGGGCTTCGCGAGCGCCCGCGAACTGACCGCGGACGGCGCGCGGGTCGTCCTCACCGGCCGGGACGAGCGGCGGGTCGCGGACGCCGCCGCCGCACTCGGCCCGAACGCGGTCGGCGTCGTCGCCGACAACGCCGACCCGGACGCCGCCGCCCGCCTCGTCGCCACCGCCCGCGAGCGGTTCGGCCGCTTCGACGGCGTCCTCATCAGCGTCGGCGGGCCCACCCCGGGCGCGGGCGCGGACAACACCGACGAGCAGTGGCGCTCGGCCTTCGAGTCGGTCTTCCTGGGCGCGGTCCGGCTGGCCCGCACGGCCGCCGCCGAGCTGGGCGAGGGCGGGGTCATCGGCTTCGTGCTCTCCGGCTCGGTGCACGAACCGATCTCCGGGCTGACGATCTCCAACGGGCTGCGCCCCGGGCTGGCGGGCTTCGCCAAGTCCCTCGCGGACGACCTCGGCCCGCGCGGGATCCGGGTGGTCGGCCTGCTGCCCGCGCGGATCGACACCGACCGGGTGCGGGAGCTGGACGCGCTCTCCGGGGACGCGGCGGCCTCCCGGGCGGCCAACGAGTCCCGCATCCCGCTGCGCCGTTACGGCACGGACCGGGAGTTCGGCCGCGCGGCCGCCTTCCTGCTCTCGCCGGCGGCCTCCTACCTGACGGGCATCATGCTCCCCGTCGACGGCGGCGCCCGCCACGGCTTCTGAGCTCCCGCGTCCGACCTCCCGTCCGCCGGGCTCAGCTGACGCGCTGGGCCCGGTGGTCGGCGACCTGGAAGCGGATCTCGGTGGGGAGTTCGGCCAGGCCCGCCGAGGCGCGGGCGTGGTCCAGGACCGGGCCGGCCAGCGAGGCGAGGACGTCCGCGGGCACGGCGTGCGGCTCCAGTCGCAGGTCGAGCCGCAGCGCGGGGGCCGTGCGACGACCGCGCAGGGCGACCCGGCAGTGGGCGACCCCGTCCAGCGCGCCCGCCTCGACCGCCACCGCCTCCTCCAACGCCCGGCCGCGCAGCAGGGCGAAGGCGCCGTCCCCGGTGTCGACCAGGACGGCCGGGAGCCGGGAGCGGCGCAGCTGGGCCGACAGCCACCACAGGGCGAGCAGCACGCACAGGCCGAGGACCGCGACCACCGCCCACCACCACCAGCCCTCCGCGTGCCAGTGCCGCCGCCGGGCGGCGCTCAGCAGGGGCGCGCGGCGGCCCTCCAACGGCCGGCGGCCGGTGAGCAGGGCGGCGCCGCCCGCCAGCAGCACCAGGGCCACGAGGGCGAGCAGGATCCGGTTGACCGTCCCGAGCGGTTGCGCGTTCGCGTGCGCCTTCATGTGCCCCTTCGTGTGCGCGTTCCGCGCGTTCATTCGCGCGGTCATCCCTTGCCGGCCGGGCCGACCCGGACGCGCGGCTGCGGCTCGTGGGCCAGTCCCAGCTCGGCGAGCCCGACGGCGAGGACCGCCTCCAGGTCCGCCCGTACGTCGTCCAGTTCGCGGAAGTGGGAGGCCGCGCGCACGGTCACGTGCGAACGGGCCACCGTGACCCGGGCCGAGCGGACCCCGGACACCTCCATGGCACGGTCGCGCAGCACCAGCGCGGCGGCCTTGCGCCCGATCCCGGCGCGCACCTCGGGGGGCCCGCCGGCGGGCCGAGGGGGTCCCGGGGAGCGCAGCGGCAGGACCGAGCGCAGCCCGGGGGCCAGTGCGAGGAACAGCAGCGCCGCCCCGGCCAGCACCAGCACCGCGCCGGCGATGACCACCCCGGTGTCCGCGGGGGCGTGCCGCTCCAGCAGCCGGGCCAGCTCGCGGCGCCAGCGCATGCCGGGGCGCTGCGCGCGCACGGCGGCGAGGTCGTAGAGGAAGAGCCCGGCGCCGCCGAGCACCACGAGCGCGGTCAGTGCGGCGGGGACCCGGCGGGCCGAGCGGAAGCGCGGGGCGGCGCCGCGGGGCGGGTCGGCGAGCCGCTCGTCGGGTCCGGCGGGGGCGCTCACCTCAGCCGGTCCCGCCGGGCGGGGCCGACCTGGGCGGGGTGCAGCCGCTCCACGTCGATGTCCACTTCCGGCACCGCCATCCCGGCGCAGTCCTCGACCCGCTGGGCGACCCGGCGGCGCACGGCGGAGCACTCGGTGGCGAGATCGGCGGGGTAGCCGAGTTCCAGGCTGATCCGCACGCGCGCGATGTCGTGGTGCACGGTGACCGTGGCGTGCGGGGGCGCGGCTTCGGCGGGCGGTGCGACGGGCAGCGCCGTCAGGGCCTCCCGGGCCGCCTGCGCCGCGATCTTGGCGACGACCCGGTCGGCGATCCGGGTGGCACCGCGGTCGGCGGGGGCCACCTTGGGCGGGGTGCTCCGCGGGGTGCCGGACGCACGGGGGACGCCGTCGTCGCGCGGGACGCTCATCGCGGCCTCACCGGCGCCGGTCGTCGCGGCGGCCGCCACCGTGGTCGCCGTCGCTCGGGGAGCCCCGGTCGCGGGGCCGGAAGAAGTCCCCGGGATCCAGGTCGCCGTCCAGGAACCGGCCGGCGAAGAATCCGACGGCGCCGAGCGCCGCCACCAGCAAGAAGGCCCCGAAGCCGCCGAAGTACCCGGCGAACCCCAGCGCCATGCCGGCCATCAGGCCGACCACCGCCATGCTCATGCTGGTTCCTCTCGGCGCTACTGGAGCCGGGATTCCGGCTCCTCGTCCTCGTCGTCGGGCAGTTTGACGTCGCTCACCGCGACGTTGACCTCGACGACCTCCAGGCCGGTCATCCGCTCCACCGCCGAGATCACGTTCTCCCGCACCGCCCGGGCCACCTCGCGGATCGACACGCCGTAGTCCACGACGATCTCCACGTCGAGGGCGGTCTGCACCTCGCCGACCTCGGCCTTGACGCCCCGGCTGACCGAGGACTTCGCCCCGCCCGGGACCCGGTCGCGGACCGCGCCGAAGGTGCGGGAGAGGCCGCTGCCGCTGCCCATCGCGTGGACGCCGAGCACCTCGCGGGCGGCCAGCCCCGCGATCTTCTCGACCACGCCGTCGGCGATGGTGGTGCGGCCCCGGTCGGCCGGGGGCCTGGTGGGGCTTCCCGATGCGGATGCGGATCCGGATCCCGATTCGCTCATCGCCGTGTCCCTTCGCGCGTACGGACTTAGCGTCCACGGTATGCGCGCTCCACTGCCGATGCCCGGGCACTACGCCGGACGGCCCGGAAGACTTCCCCCATTCCGCGGCGGCCGAAGCCCACCCCGCAAGATCGGCCCCGCCGCGAGCAGGCCAAAATCAGCCCGCCCGGCGATTGAGGGCCCACAAACGCCGGGCAGGCTGAAATGCGGGCGGGGTCAGTCCGAGAGGCCGGCGAGGTCGCGCAGGCGGCGGGACTGGGCCGCGCGCTCGGCGGCACGCTGGTCGTCGTAGGTACGCCCCGACGCCCCCCGCAGCAGCGCCTTCGTCTCGATCACCGCATCCCGCGGCGGCGCGACCAGCGCCGCCACCAGGTCCTGCACGGCGGCGTCCAGCTCGGCCCCGGGCACCACGAGGTTGGCCAGGCCGATCCGCTCGGCCTCCTCCGCGTGGACGGAGCGCCCGGTGGCGCAGATCTCCAGGGCACGGGCGTAGCCGACCAGGTCGGTCAGCGGCCGCGTGCCGGCCAGGTCGGGAACCAGCCCCAGGCTGGTCTCGCGCATGGCGAACTGCACGTCGTCCGCGACGACGCGCAGGTCACAACCGAGCGCGAGCTGGAAGCCGGCACCGATGGCATGACCTTGCACCGCGGCGACGGAAACGATGTCGTTGCGCCTCCACCAGGTGAAGGCCTCCTGGTACTCGGCGATGGTGGCGTCCAACAGTTCGTCGGAACCACGCGCCAGGTCCAGGAAGGACGGCTCGCCCTCGAAGCCTTCAGGCGTGAACGCCTGTCGGTCGAGTCCGGCGGAGAAGGACTTGCCTTCGCCGCGCAGCACGACGACCCGGACGGTGCCCGGCAACGACCGACCGGCCTCTGCCAACGCCCGCCAGAGCGCGGGGGACTGAGCGTTTCGCTTGGCCGGATTGGTCAGTGTCACCGAGGCGACCGTGTCGTCGACGGTGAGCCGTACGCCGTCCTTGTCGAGCAGAGCCATCTGTGTGCCTCCGGTGTGCAGTCGGCCGCGGACTCGGCCTTAAGTGACTGCACAGTAACCACCCAGCCGGCCGCACGGCCGACCGGGGGTCACCGAAGGAACTCTAGGAGCGAAGCCTGCGGCCTGCGCCTCAGGCAGCCGAAGTCGCCTTCTTTCCGCGCGTCGCGCCACCGCGACCACGCAGCGTGACTCCGGACTCGCTGAGCATCCGGTGGACGAACCCGTAGGACCGGCCGGTTTCTTCGGCCAGCGCCCGGATGCTCGCACCGGAGTCGTACTTCTTCTTCAGGTCTGCCGCGAGCTTGTCGCGCGCGGCGCCGGTTACCCGGCTGCCCTTCTTCAGAGTCTCGGCCACCCGTGCCTCCTCATGGGAAGTGCGCTCTGGACTTCTCATGATCACCCCTCCCGGGCTTCCTGGCCACCCATTCAGCAAGGTCCGCGCGAGCGCTTTTCCCGAGGAGTGGACACCCGAGCAGAACGGAATCTCCTCTTCCACCCCTTGCTCTCCGTCACGATCGGCGACCCAGGGTAGGAACCTCCAGGTCAGGGCCCGGGCGGGAAAAACAGCGGGCCCCGGCCGCGCGACGGTGAGCGCGCGGCCGGGGCCGTTGTACAGGGTGCGGGAATACGAGACGTTCTCACTCAGATGATGGATCACTGGTGGGCCGAATGATCCATAAGGAACTGGATCAACGGCCCCGGCGAGGCGCCTCAGGCCAGGGACACCAGGTCCCGGTAGTCCGGGCCCCACAGGTCCTCGACGCCGTCGGGGAGCAGGATGATCCGCTCCGGCTCCAGCGCCTCGACCGCGCCCTCGTCGTGCGTCACGAGGATGACGGCGCCCTTGTACGTGCGCAGTGCGCCGAGGATCTCCTCGCGGCTGGCCGGGTCGAGGTTGTTGGTGGGCTCGTCGAGGAGCAGCACGTTCGCCGAGGACACGACCAGGGTGGCCAGGGCGAGGCGGGTCTTCTCGCCGCCGGAGAGGACCCCGGCGGGCTTGTCGACGTCGTCGCCGGAGAACAGGAAGGAGCCGAGCGTCTTGCGGACGGCGACCAGGTCCAGGTCGGGCGCGGAGGAGCGCATGTTCTCCAGGACCGTGCGCTCCGGGTCCAGGGTCTCGTGCTCCTGGGCGTAGTAGCCGAGCTTGAGGCCGTGGCCGGGGGTGACCTCGCCGGTGTCGGGCTTCTCGGTGCCCGACAGCAGGCGCAGCAGGGTGGTCTTGCCCGCGCCGTTGAGGCCGAGGATGACCACGCGCGAACCCTTGTCGATCGCCAGGTCGACGTCGGTGAAGATCTCCAGCGAGCCGTACGACTTGGACAGGCCCTCGGCGGTCAGCGGGGTCTTGCCGCAGGGCGCCGGGTCCGGGAAGCGCAGCTTGGCGACCTTGTCGGAGACGCGGACGGCGTCCAGGCCGGCGAGCAGCCGGTCGGCGCGCTTGGCCATGTTCTGCGCGGCGACGGTCTTGGTCGCCTTGGCGCGCATCTTGTCGGCCTGGGAGTTGAGGGCCGCGGCCTTCTTCTCCGCGTTCTGGCGCTCGCGCTTGCGGCGCTTCTCGTCGGCCTCGCGCTGCTGCTGGTAGAGCTTCCAGCCCATGTTGTAGACGTCGATCTGGGCGCGGTTGGCGTCCAGGTAGAAGACCTTGTTGACGACGGTCTCGACCAGGTCGACGTCGTGGGAGATCACGATGAAGCCACCGCGGTAGTTCTTCAGGTAGTCGCGCAGCCACACGATCGAGTCGGCGTCGAGGTGGTTGGTCGGCTCGTCGAGGAGGAGCGTGTCGGCGTCCGAGAAGAGGATGCGGGCGAGCTCGACGCGGCGGCGCTGACCACCGGAGAGGGTGTGCAGGGGCTGGCCGAGCACCCGGTCGGGCAGGCCGAGGGCGGCGGAGATCGTCGCGGCCTCGGACTCGGCGGCGTACCCGCCCTTGGTCAGGAACTCCGTCTCCTGGCGCTCGTACTGCCGCATCGCCTTCTCGCGGGTGGCGCCGGAGCCGGAGGAGATGCGCTCCTCGTTCATGCGCATCTTCTTGAGCAGGACGTCCAGGCCGCGCGCGGAGAGGATCCGGTCGCTGGCCAGGACGTCGAGGTCGCCGGTGCGCGGGTCCTGCGGGAGGTAGCCGACCTCGCCCGAGCGGGCGATGCTGCCGCCGGCCGGCGTCCCCTCGCCCGCGAGGCACTTGGTGAGGGTGGTCTTGCCCGCTCCGTTGCGGCCGACGAGGCCGATGCGGTCGCCCTTGGCGATACGGAAGGACGCGTTCTCGATGAGGATGCGGGCGCCGGCGCGCAGCTCGATGCCGGTGGCGGTGATCACGGAAATACTCCAGGGCGGTGGGGACGGCGGAAGGGGGGCAGGGACGCGAGTCTTCGGCGCCGCTAATCCGCGAGGAGATTTGCCATGGAAGCCATTCTACCGGGGGCGCGCAACTACTTTGCGGGGCGCCCGGCGGCGGCCGGGCGCCGACCCGGGTCCCCCGTTCGGCCCCCGTACGGCGCCGCCGCGGGGCCGGGCATACCAGGATGAAGGGATCGGTACTCGCCGCAGGGGCGGACACGTGACCTCCCCCACTTCACGATGAGAGGGCGTGCGGGATGCAGTTCGACGACGACGCCAATCTGGACACATCCGAGGTCAAGGACGTCCGGAACAGCCGCATCCCCGGAGGCAGGGCCACCATCGGTGGCGGCATCGTGGGCCTCATCGCGCTGGTGATGGGGCTGCTCTTCGGGGTGGGGCCCGAACAGCTCGGGCTCTCCGACGGCAGCCCGGAGCCCGCCGCCACCTCCTCCTCGGCCGCCCAGGTGCAGCAGACCTGCAAGACCGGCCGGGACGCGAACGCGCGGGAGGACTGTCGGCTGGTCGCCGTGGTCAACAGCACGCAGGACTTCTGGAAGCAGGAGTTCACCAAGCGGGGCGGGCAGTACACCCCGGCGCAGACGGTCTTCTTCACCGGGAAGGTCGGCACCGCCTGCGGCACGGCCACCTCGGCGGTGGGCCCGTTCTACTGCCCCGGCGACCAGAAGGTCTACCTCGACCTGGGGTTCTTCAACGAGCTGCGGACCAAGTTCGGCGCGAGCGGCGGCCCGTTCGCCCAGGCCTACGTGATCGCCCACGAGTACGGGCACCACATCCAGAACCTGACCGGCACCCTGCAGAAGGCCCAGGACGGACGGCAGGGCGCGAACAGCAACGCGGTCAAGGTGGAGCTCCAGGCCGACTGCTACGCGGGGGTGTGGGCGCACAACGCCACCAAGACCCCGGACAAGTCCACCGGGCGGCCGCTGATCACCAGCCTGACCGAGCAGGACATCAAGGACGGCCTCGACGCGGCGGCGGCGGTCGGCGACGACCGGATCCAGGAGAAGTTCCAGGGGCGGGTGACCCCGGAGTCCTGGACGCACGGCAGCGCCGAGCAGCGCCAGCAGTGGTTCTACCAGGGCTACCGGACGGGCGACATGGCCCAGTGCAACACCTTCCGCTGACTGTCGCACCCTCCTGCGAGACTGGTGACCCGGGTCATATCGACGAGAGGGAGTGATCGCCGTGGCAGGTGTTCCGACCATCTTTCCGACGCTGCTCTACCGCGACGCCCAGGCCGCCATCAAACAGCTGACCGAGGCCTTCGGCTTCACCCAGGCCGCCGTGTACGAGGGTGAGGACGGCGCGGTCATGCACGCCGAGCTGGCCTACGGCAACGGCATGGTGATGCTGGGCAGCAAGGGCCGGGGCGGGGTCTTCGACGCGGCCATGGCCGACGCCGGCCCGACCGGGGTGTACATCGTGGTCGAGGACGTGGACGCGCACCACCGCCGGGCCGCGGAGCACGGAGTGGAGATCCTCATGCCGCCGACCGACCAGGACTACGGGTCCCGGGACTACATGGCCCGCGACGGCGAGGGCAACATCTGGAGCTTCGGGACGTACGCGCCGCAGGTCTGACCCGCGGCGCGCACGTCCGCGTCGGCTCAGACCCCGCCGGTGTGCACCTGGAAGGCGGCGCGGCGCATCGCCTTGGCCAGGGCCGGGTCGGGGTGCGCGGCCGCCAGCGCCACGAGCACCTGCACGGTGCGCGGGTGACCGACCGCCCGGACCTCGTCCAGCAGCCGGGGCACGGTGGTGCGCACGGCCGAGTCGAGGTGGCGGGCCAGCAGCTCCGCCTCGCCGTGGTCGGCGATGGCCGCGGCGGTGTCGACCCACAGCCAGGTCGATTCCTCGCGGGTGAGCACCTCCTGGGCCTCGTCGGGGTCCACCCCGTCGTGCTCGGCGAGCCAGAGCAGGGCGTAGGGACGCAGCGCGGCCTCGCGCGATGCGGCCCGGACCTCGGGCTCGGCCCGGGCGCCGACCACGCGCAGCGCCTCGAAGGCCAGGCCGCGCAGCAGCGCGTCCTCCCCGCGGGCGGCGTGCAGCAGCTCGCTGACGGCGTGGCCGACGGGGCGGGCGGCGAGCCAGGCCTGGTATTCGGCGCGGGCCGGGCCGGGGGTGAGTCGGGCGCAGCCGTGCAGCATGGCCGCGGCCGACTGCTCGATGTTCCCGGCGGGGCTCTGCGCGGCCACGCAGATCTGCTCCAACTTGACCCAGACCGCCCAGCTGCCGAGCGGGGTGAGCGCGGCCATGGCGGGGCCCAGCGTGACGGCGTCCACGGCGGCCAGGCCGCCGAGGGCCCAGCGCAGCAGGCGGGCCAGCGGGACGGGACGGTCGGCGGCGCCGGGCCCCTGGGGGTCGGACGCGGGGACGTCGTAGGGGACTTCGCAGCGCTCGTCGCGCAGTTCGACGACGCGCTGGCCGAGCAGGTCCAGCAGCGCGGGGACGGTCACCGGGCCCGCGGAGAGCTGGAGCAGGGAGAGGACCTGGGGCATCGACTCGACCACGTCGGCGACGGCCGAGGGGGCGATGTCGGCGGGTGCCGGGTGGACGAGCGACCAGGCGTCGAAGAGCGCGACCCAGCCGCGCAGGACCGCCGTGTCGTCGCGGTCCCAGGCGCGCAGCCGCCAGCCGGGGCGGGCGTGGCCGCCGTGCACCTCGACGAGGCCGGCGAGGCGCGCCCGGTCCCAACCGACCTGGATCTGGCCGTGCGTCAGGCCCAGGTGGTGGGCGGCCCGTTCGACGTCGGCGGGGGGCAGCGCGCCCGCGGGGGCGGGCCGGGACCCGTCCGCGACACCGAGGTGGTGTTCGGCCCAGCGGGCCAGGCGCACGGCGTCAGCCAGCGAGGCGCGGGCCCGGTTCGCGAGGTCGGGCGCGGCGGGGGTGCCCGCCGGCGGCCGGGGTGTCGGCCGGGTGCTCCGGTCCGTCACTGCCTTGCGGGCCGTGGCGACGGAGCGCGGAGAGACGAGTCGGAGTCTGGAGTCGCGAGCCAACTGCTCATCAGGCTTTCGGGACGTCACGGAAGCAGTCTCGCCCGTCACCGCCCGAAAGCCCAAACGGAACCGTTCGTTACCACTGGAGGGTGATGGTCGATAACGGTGCAAACCACCCTTCCCGTCACGGTGGCTACATAAGAGGGGTGAGGAACCTGCGCAGGGCTTCCTCATAGCCCGCGGGATCCGCGTTCCACATCGCCCCGTGCGGGGCGCCCGGGACGGTCCGCAGGGTGACGAGGTCGGGCCGGGCCGCGGCGAGGCGGCGCGAGGGCTCCCAGGGCGCGAGGGCGTCGTCCGGCCCGTGGAAGATCAGTACGGGCATCCGCAGCGCCGCCGGATCGGCCCCCGGGGGCTGCCGGTCGACCCGGAGCCCGGTGCGGCCCTCGGCGGCCCGCACCGCGAGCGGGAGCAGCGCGGCCGGGGTGCCCCGGGCCGCGGCGAGCCGCTCCAGGGTGGTGCGCCAGTCCAGCACCGGGGAGTCGAGGACCAGGCCGGAGATCCTGCCGGCGAGGGCGGAGCGCTCCGCGGCGAGCAGGGCCATGGTGGCGCCGGTGGACCAGCCGTGCAGGACGACCCGGCGGGCACCGAAGCGGAGGGCGTAGCGGATGGCCGCGTCCACGTCGCGCCACTCCGAGGCGCCGAGGTGCCCGAGGCCGTCCGGCGGGCGGGGGGCGCCGAGGTCGCCGCGGTAGGCGAGGTCGAGGACCGGGAGGCGGTGGTGGTTCAGGAAGGGCATGACCACCATCGGGTGTTCCCGGGTGCCGCCGAGCCCGTGGACGGTGATCACTCAGGTGTCGCGGACGGCGGGCACGAACCACGCGGGCAGGGCGCCCAGCTCCCCCGGCACGTCGACGTCGGCGTGGTCGAGCCCGAGCGCGGTGCGCGGGTCGCCCACGTGGATCTGGGGTGTCAGGCGGACCCGGGTGCCGGGGGCCAGCGTGCCGTGGGTGACCCCCACCAGCCGCCGCACGACGGTGTCCGGGGCGTGCGGGGCGTCGGGCAGGACCGCCCCGACGACCGCGTGCACCCCGGGCGCGGCCAGCGCGTACGTGCCGGGCCACCGGGAGGCGAGCGAGAGCGTCAGCGCGACCCGGTCCGCCGCGGTGGAGTGGACGCTGAGCCGGGGCCCGCCGGGCAGCGGCCGGCCGGGCTCGTTGCGCAGGGCCGCGTCGGCCGCGTGCCGGCCGACCGCGACCGCGGCGACCGTGGCCGCCGCGGCCAGGCCTGCGGCGGCGGTGAGGGTGGCGGTGACGGCCGCTGCCGTCGTCGTTGCGGAGCGCACCGCTCCAGTGTCGACCGGCACGCCCGCCCCGGCCAGTGGAGCGGTTGGTCCCGGCCGGCGGAGCCGAGCGTTCCGCAGGGTCCGGGTCCGGACCAGGGTCCAGGCGGGGTCCGCTCCGCCTCCGCTCAGGTTCCGCTCCGCCGCCGCTCCGGGCGTGATCTGGATCTCGTCCGGGCGTCGGGGCGAGTGGCCGGGCGGGCCGGAATGCCCCCGTCCGGCCAGTAGTCAACCCCGGCCTGACGTGCGTAAATCGATGTATCGACCCATCAACCGGGACGAGGGCCCCAAACCGACCCCTGACCGGTACACCGCTCCGCCCGTTCCAGTTCATCTTCCGTTCACTCAGATTGCCTACGGTCGGCTAGCCACTGACGTCAAACAGAAGCCTGGGTAAATGGAGCACATAACGCTTCTCCTCGGGATCGTGATCATCACCGCTCTCGTGTTCGACTTCACGAACGGTTTTCACGACACGGCCAACGCGATGGCTACCACCATCTCGACCGGCGCGCTCAAGCCCAAGACGGCGGTGGCCATGTCCGCCGTGCTGAACCTCGTCGGCGCTTTCATGTCCGTGGAGGTCGCCAAGACGATCTCCAAGGGCCTGGTCAACGAAGAAGGCATCCAGCCGGAAGTGATCTTCGCCGCGCTCGTCGGCGCGATCCTCTGGAACCTCGTCACCTGGCTGGTCGGCCTGCCGTCCAGCTCCTCGCACGCCCTGATGGGCGGCCTGGTCGGCGCGGCCGTCGCCTCCGCCGGCCTCGGCGCCGTCAACGGCGACACGCTCGTCACCAAGGTGCTGCTCCCCGCGATCGCCGCGCCGATCGTCGCCGGTGTGGCCGCGATGCTGGCCTCCAAGCTGACCTACAAGCTGGGCGCCAACGTCGACGAGAAGACCTCCGCCAAGGGCTACAAGGCCGGTCAGATCGCCTCGGCCGGTCTGGTCTCCCTCGCGCACGGCACCAACGACGCGCAGAAGACCATGGGCATCATCACCCTCGCGCTGGTCGCGGGCGGGGCGCTCGCGCCCGGCTCCAACCCTCCGGTCTGGGTCATCGTCTCCGCCGGCATGGCGATCGCGATGGGCACCTACCTCGGCGGCTGGCGCATCATCCGCACCATGGGCAGCGGCCTGACCGACCTCCAGCCGCAGCAGGGCTTCGCGGCCCAGACCTCGGCCGCGAGCGTCATCCTGGCCTCCTCCAGCCTCGGCTTCTCCCTCTCCACCACCCACGCCTGCTCCGGTGCGGTCATGGGTGCGGGTCTCGGTCGCAAGGGCGGCGTGGTCCGCTGGTCCACCGCCAGCCGGATGTTCATCGCCTGGGGCCTGACCCTGCCGGCCGCCGCCCTGGTGGCCGCGGGCGCCGAGCTGGTCATGCGCACCGGTGACGTCGGCGTGGCCGCCGTCGCCCTCTTCCTCGTCGGCTCCTGCGTCGCCATCTGGCTGATCTCGCGCCGCCAGGTCGTCGACCACACCAACGTGAACGAGGCCGCCGAGCCCACCGACACCACGGTCGAGGCACCGGGCGTGGTCACCACCGCGATCGCCGCCGTGGCCGTCCCGCCGGTCGCGGGCACCACCGCCGCGGTCACGGACGAGGCCTTCAAGGCGACCATCCCGACCCCGGCCCCGGCCGCTCCCCCGGCACCGGCGGCTCCCGCCGCCGCGGTCTGACCCACAGAGGAATCGGCAGTATGAAGATCGACTGGGCAGCACTCGGCTCCGTGTTCGGCGTCAGCCTCTCCGCGACCGTCGCCCTCGTGACCCTCTTCACCCTGGGCATCGTGGGCCTGTCGAAGCACGAGACCGCGACCGGCCAGGGCGGCACCGCCCACCTGGCGCGCACCGGCGCGTACGCCTGCTTCGCACTGTGCGCGGTGGCCGTCGGCTACGCGATCTACCTGATCGTCAGCTGACACCCCGGACACCCCCGGGCGCCCCTCCCGCACCAGCACGTCCGAAAGCTCCCTCCGGCCCGCGGCCGGGGGGAGCTTTCGCAGGTCAACGGCAAGTTGACGGGCGTTCGCGGTGCGTGGTGGACTGCCCGAGCCAATACGGCGGCATGAAGAGGAAGTCCGGTGCGAATCCGGCGCGGTCCCGCCACTGTCACCGAGGAGCCGAAGGCTCCCGGAAGCCAGGAACTCTCGCCACCGGACACGTCGAACCAGGGCGCGGACCCTGAGTGAGGACCTACCTGCCACATGCGTGCCGATCGCGTTTTCGCGTACGGCGCGACGGCCGGCCTGATCGGCGACCGGATCCTCGGTGATCCGCGCCGCGGGCATCCCGTCGCCGCCTTCGGGCGGGCCGCCGCCACCGTCGAACGAGCCCTGTGGGGCAAGAGCCGCGCCCGGGGCGCGGTCCACACCCTGGTGTGCGCCGGGGGCGCGGCCGCCGTCGGCGCGCTCGGCGCCCGCGCCGTGCGCTCCCGGCCCGCCGCCGCCCGCATCGCCCTGACCGCCGCCGCGACCTGGGCGGTGGTCGGCGGCACCTCGCTGGGCCGCGAGGCCCGCGCCATCGGGGGCGCGCTCGCCGCCGGGGACACCGAGGTGGCCCGCGAGCGGCTGCCGCACCTGTGCGGGCGCGACCCGCAGGCCCTGGACGACCAGCAGATCGCCCGCGCCGTCGTGGAGTCGGTCGCCGAGAACACCTCCGACGCCGTCGTCGGCGCCCTGGTCTGGGGCGCCCTGGCGGGAGTGCCCGGGCTGCTGGGCTTCCGCGCCGTGAACACCCTCGACGCGATGGTCGGCCACAAGTCCCCCCGCTACCTGCGCTACGGCTGGGCCTCGGCCCGGCTCGACGACGTCGCGGGCTGGCCGGGCGCGCGGCTGACCGCGCTGGCCGCCGTACTGGCCGGACCGGACCGGCGGGGCGCCGTACGGGCCTGGCGCGCGGACGCCGCGGCGCACCCCAGCCCGAACGCCGGACCGGTGGAGGCCTCCTTCGCCGGGGCGCTCGGGGTCCGCCTCGGCGGGACCCTGGCGTACGCCGGGCGCGTGGAGCACCGGGCGGTGCTGAACGGGGCGGCGGGCCGCCCGGTCGAGGTCGCGGACATCGAGCGGGCCGTGCGGCTGTCGCGTCGGGTGACCTGGATCTCCCTCGGGGCCTGCGTGTCCTTGCGGGTGTTGGTGGCACATTGCACATCGGGCCGCAGCGGTCCGGCCCGTACGACGAAGGCGAAGGGACGCGCATGAGCGGCGCACGGCGCGGCGGGGGGCTCCTGGTCGCCGGGACCACTTCCGACGCGGGCAAGAGCGTGGTCACGGCGGGCATCTGCCGCTGGCTGGCCCGCCAGGGCGTGAAGGTGGCCCCCTTCAAGGCCCAGAACATGTCGCTGAACTCCTTCGTCACCCTGGAGGGCGCCGAGATCGGCCGCGCCCAGGCGATGCAGGCCCAGGCGGCCCGGGTCGAGCCGACCGCCCTGATGAACCCGGTGCTGCTCAAGCCCGGCAGCGACAGCAGCAGCCAGGTGGTGCTGCTGGGCAAGCCGGTGGGCGAGATGAGCGCCCGTGGCTACCACGGAGGGCGCCAGGAACAGCTGCTCGGCATCGTCACGGACTGCCTGGAGCAACTGCGGGGCACGTATGACGCCGTGATCTGCGAGGGGGCGGGCAGTCCGGCCGAGATCAACCTGCGGCGCACGGACATCGTGAACATGGGGATCGCACGGGCCGCGCGCTTCCCGGTGGTCGTGGTCGGCGACATCGACCGCGGCGGGGTCTTCGCCTCGTTCTTCGGCACGACGGCGCTGCTGTCCCCCGAGGACCAGTCGCTGATCGCGGGCTACCTAGTCAACAAGTTCCGCGGTGACGTCTCCCTGCTGGAGCCGGGCATGGAGATGCTGCGGGGCCTGACCGGGCGCGCGACGTACGGCGTGCTCCCCTTCCAGCACGGCCTCGGCATCGACGAGGAGGACGGCCTGCGCGTCTCCCTGCGCGGCGCCGTACGGGAATCCGTGGTCGCCCCGCCGGTCGGCGAGGACGTGCTGCGGGTCGCCGTCTGCGCGGTGCCCCTGATGTCGAACTTCACGGACGTCGACGCGCTGGCCGCCGAACCGGGCGTCGTGGTGCGCTTCGTGGACCGGGCCGAGGAACTGGCCGACGCCGACCTGGTCGTCGTACCGGGCACCCGCGGCACCGTGAAGGCGCTGGCCTGGCTGCGCGAGCGCGGGCTCGCCGACGCGCTGGCCCGACGGGCCGCCGAGGGGCGCCCGGTGCTGGGCATCTGCGGCGGCTTCCAGGCCCTGGGCGAATCCATCGACGACGAGGTCGAATCCCGGGCCGGGGTCGTCGACGGGCTCGGGCTGCTGCCGGTGCGCGTCCGCTTCGCGCGGGAGAAGACCCTCGCCCGGCCCAGCGGGCAGGCGCTCGGCGAGAGCGTCCAGGGGTACGAGATCCACCACGGCGTGGCCGACGTGCGGGGCGGGACCCCCTTCCTGGACGGGTGCCGGGTCGGCGAGGTGTGGGGCACCCACTGGCACGGGTCGCTGGAGAGCGACGGCTTCCGGCGGGCCTTCCTGCGGGAGGTCGCGCGCGCGGCCGGGCGGCGGTTCGTGCCGGCGCCCGACACATCGTTCGGCTCCCTGCGGGAGGAGCAGTTGGACCTGCTCGGCGACCTGATCGAGGAGCACGCGGACACGGACGCGCTGCTGCGGCTGATCGAGCACGGCGCCCCCGCCGGCCTGCCGTTCCTCCCCCCGGGTGCGCCGTGACGGCCGCCCGGGGCCTGCGGGGGCTCTCCCCTACCCGCCCCTTCCCGAAACCGGGCTCCGCCCGGACCCGCGCCTCCAACGCCGGCGAGGCTGGAATCACCCAAGGAGTGAGCAACGCATGAGCACGCCCTACCCGTTCACCGCAGTGGTCGGCCAGGCCGACCTGCGCCTGGCGCTCCTGCTCAATGCCGTGAGCCCCGCGGTCGGCGGCGTGCTCGTGCGCGGCGAGAAGGGGACGGCCAAGTCCACGGCCGTCCGCGCTCTGTCCGCGCTGCTGCCGCAGGTCGACGTCGTCGCGGGCTGCCGGTTCAGCTGCGCGCCCGCCGCGCCCGACCCGGCCTGCCCCGACGGCCCGCACGAGGGCGGTCCGGGCACGGCACGGCCCGCGCGGATGGTGGAGCTGCCGGTCGGCGCCTCCGAGGACCGGCTGGTGGGCGCACTCGACATCGAACGCGCCCTGTCCGAAGGCGTGAAGGCCTTCGAGCCGGGCCTGCTGGCCGACGCGCACCGCGGGATCCTCTACGTCGACGAGGTCAACCTGCTGCACGACCACCTCATCGACCTGCTCCTCGACGCGGCGGCGATGGGCGCCTCCTACGTGGAGCGCGAGGGCGTCTCCGTCCGGCACGCCGCCCGCTTCCTGCTGGTCGGCACGATGAACCCGGAGGAGGGCGAGCTGCGGCCGCAGCTGCTGGACCGCTTCGGGCTGACCGTCGAGGTCGCCGCCTCCCGCGAGCCCGCGCAGCGCGTCGAGGTGGTGCGCCGCCGGCTCTCGTACGAGGACGACCCCGCGGCCTTCGCCGGGCGCTGGGCCGAGGACGAGGCGGACGTACGGACCCGGGTCGTCGCGGCGCGGGCCCTGCTGGGCCGCGTGGTCCTGGGGGACGGCGCCCTGATGCGGATCGCCGCGACCTGCGCCGCCTTCGAGGTGGACGGGATGCGCGCCGACATCGTGATGGCGCGCACCGCCACCGCGCTGGCCGCCTGGGCCGGACGGACGGACGTGCGCAAGGAGGACGTGCGGCAGGCCGCGCTGCTGGCGCTGCCGCACCGGCGGCGGCGCAACCCCTTCGACGCACCGGGGCTGGACGAGGACAAGCTCGACGAGATCCTCGACTCCTTCCCGGACGAGGAGCCGGAGCCGGAACCCGACCCGGAGCCCGAGCCGGAGGGCCCGGACGACGGCGGACCGGAAGGCGGCACGGACGGCGGACCGGGTGACGGACCCGAAGGCGGACCCGACGGCGGACCCGACGGCGGGCCCGACGACGGCGGGGCGCCGCCCCAGGACCACGGCCGCGATCCGGCGTCGGAGTCGGCCCCGGAGGGGGACCCCGAGCCCGCCGCGGAGCCCGCACCGGCCCGTGCCGACGCGGCCGACGGTCCCACCCAGGCCGCCGTGGGGGCCGCGGACCCCTTCCGGACCAAGATGCTCAGCGTCCCGGGGCTCGGCGAGGGCGCGTCCGGACGGCGCTCGCGGGCCCGTACCGCGCACGGGCGCACGACCGGCGCCCAGCGCCCCCGGGGCCAGCTGACCAAGCTGCACCTCGCGGCGACCGTCCAGGCGGCCGCCCCGCACCAACTCGCCCGCGGGCGCAGCGGCCGCGGCCTGGTCGTGCGCAAGGACGACCTGCGCCAGGCGACCCGGGAGGGGCGCGAGGGCAACCTCGTCCTCTTCGTCGTCGACGCCTCGGGATCGATGGCGGCCCGCAAGCGGATGGGCGCGGTCAAGGGCGCGGTCCTGTCCCTGCTGCTGGACGCCTACCAGCGGCGCGACAAGGTCGGCCTGATCACCTTCCGCGGGACCGGCGCCGAGCTGGCGCTGCCGCCCACCTCTTCGGTGGACGCGGCGGCGGCCCGGCTGGAGCAGCTGCCGACCGGCGGGCGCACCCCGCTGGCGGCGGGTCTCCTCAAGGCCCACGAGGTGCTGCGCATCGAGCGGCTCCGCGATCCCTCGCGCCGCCCGCTGCTGGTCGTCGTCACCGACGGCCGCGCCACCTCGGCGGGAGCGGCGGGCGGTGACGCCCGGGCGCTCGCGCGCCGGGCGGCGCTGCTGCTCCAGGGCCAGCACGTCGCCTCGGTCGTCGTGGACTGCGAGTCGGGCCCGGTCCGGCTCGGTCTGGCCGGGGTACTGGCCACCGATCTGGGCGGTCCCGCCGTGACCCTCGACGGGCTGCGGGCCGATTCGCTGGCCGGGCTCGTGAAGGACGTGCGCACCGCCGTGTCGGCGCAGCACCAGAACCAGAAGCAGAACCAGCACGCGCACCAGACGCAGACCCGGACCCAGACGCAGACCCAGACCCGGACCCGCACCCAGAGGAAGGCCGCCTAATGCCCCAGGGACAGCCCACCGTCGTCCCCGACGACGGACTCACCACGCGTCAGCGCCGCAACCGCCCGCTGGTCTTCGTCCACACCGGCCCCGGCAAGGGCAAGTCGACGGCCGCCTTCGGCCTGGCGCTGCGCGCCTGGAACCAGGGCTGGCCCGTCGGGGTGTTCCAGTTCGTCAAGTCGGCGAAGTGGAAGGTCGGCGAGGAGAACGCGCTCAAGGCCCTCGGCGAGACGGGCAAGGGCGGCCCGGTCGTCTGGCACAAGATGGGCGAGGGGTGGTCCTGGGTCCAGCGCGACGCGCAGCTCGACAACGAGCAGGCGGCCAAGGAGGGTTGGGAGCAGGTCAAGCGCGACCTGGCCGCCGAGACGCACACCCTGTACGTCCTGGACGAGTTCACGTACGCGCTGCACTGGGGATGGATCGACGTGGACGAGGTGATCGAGGTGCTGCGGGACCGTCCCGGAACCCAGCACGTGGTCATCACCGGCCGCAACGCCCCCGAGAAGCTCGTGGAGTTCGCCGACCTGGTCACCGAGATGACCAAGGTCAAGCACCCCATGGACACCGGCCAGAAGGGCCAGAGAGGCATCGAGTGGTGACGTCCGTGACCGTCCCGCGCCTGGTGATCGCCGCTCCGTCGTCCGGCAGCGGCAAGACCACCGTCGCGACGGGCCTGATGGCGGCCTTCACGGAGCGCGGCCTCGCCGTGTCCCCGCACAAGGCCGGGCCCGATTACATCGACCCGGGTTACCACGCGCTGGCCACCGGCCGCCCGGGCCGCAACCTGGACTCCTTCATGTCCGGGCCGGAGCTGATCGGTCCGCTGTTCGCGCACGGCTCGGCCGGGTGCGACCTCGCCGTGGTCGAAGGGGTGATGGGCCTCTACGACGGGGCCGCCGGGCGCGGTGAGCTGGCCTCGACCGCGCAGGTCGCCAAGCTGCTGCGGGCGCCGGTGGTGCTCGTGGTGGACGCCTCCTCGCAGTCCCGCTCGGTGGCGGCCCTCGCGCACGGCTTCGCGTCCTTCGACCCGCAGGTGCGGATCGGGGGCGTGATCCTCAACAAGGTCGGCTCCGACCGGCACGAGGTGATGCTGCGGGAGGCGCTGGAGGAGGCCGGGATGCCGGTGCTCGGCGTGCTGCGCCGGGTGCCGCAGGTCGCGGCGCCCTCGCGGCACCTGGGTCTGGTCCCGGTCGCCGAGCGCCGAGCGGACGCGCTGGCCTCGGTGGCCGCGCTGGCCGAGCAGGTGCGGGCGGGGTGCGACCTGGAGGCCCTGATGGCGCTGGCGCGGACCGCGCCGCCGCTGGACTGCGAGGCGTGGGACCCCGCGCGGGTGCCCGAGGGCGAGGCGTGGCACGACCCCGCCGCGGACGCCGGGCGGCGCCCGGTGGTCGCCGTCGCGGGCGGCCCCGCGTTCACGTTCTCCTACGCCGAGCACGCGGAGCTGCTGACCGCGGCCGGTGCGCGGGTCGTCACCTTCGACCCGCTGCGGGACGAGGCCCTGCCGGCGGGCACGGCCGGGCTGGTCATCGGCGGCGGCTTCCCCGAGATGTACGCGCCGGAGCTGTCGGCCAACACGCCGCTGCGCGCCGCGGTGGCCGCGTTCGCCGCGTCGGGGGCCCCGGTGGCCGCCGAGTGCGCCGGGCTGCTCTACCTGGCCGGTTCGCTGGACGGGAAGCCGATGTGCGGGGTGCTGGACGCCGACGCACGGATGTCGGACCGGCTCACCCTCGGCTACCGCGAGGCGGTCGCGATCTCGGACAGCCCGCTGGCGCCGGCCGGGACCCGGCTGCGCGGGCACGAGTTCCACCGCACGGTGATCGACCCCGGCGCGGGCAACGCCCCCGACGGGTCCGGGGCGGCTCCGGCATGGGGGTTCACCCACCCCGAGCGTCGGGTCGAGGGCTTCGTCCGGGGCGGCGTCCACGCGAGTTACCTGCACACCCACTGGGCCGCCCAGCCGTCGGTGGCGTGGCGCTTCGTGGCCGCCGCGCGCGCGGCGGCGGGTTCCGCTTCCGGTTCCGGTTCTGACGCCGGGTGAACTCAGTCCGCGAGGCCGACGACCAGCCAGATGCCCGCCACGCCGCCCACCGTGCACATCAGCGTGGACAGGGCGGGGTGGCGGTGGTGCGCCTCGGGCAGGATCTCGGCGGACGCGAGGTAGAGCAGGATGCCGGCGAAGAAGCCGAGGTATCCCCCGAGCGGTTCCTCCGGAAGGGTGAACAGCAGGGTGGAGGCGGCTCCGACGACCGGGGCCACGGCGTCGGCGAAGAGCATCATCAGGGCCTTGCGGCGGGCGTTCCCGTACAGGCTCGTCAGGGTGTAGGTGTTGAACCCGTCGGCGAAGTCGTGGGTGATCACGGCCAGCGCGACGGCCACCCCCATCCCGCCGCCGACCTGGAAGGCCGCCCCCAGCGCCACCCCGTCGGCGAGGCTGTGGCCGACCATGGCGCCCGCGGCCGTCAGGCCGACCTGGGGGACCCGGGCGCTCTGTTCCCCGTGGCCGGAGCCGTGTCCGGAGCCGTTCTCGGCGCCGTGCGCGGCCTGGCGGACCGCCAGGACCCGCTCCACCACGTGCGCGACGAGGAACCCGGCCACGAAGAGCAGCAGGGCCAGCGGGACGCCGAACACCTCGTGCCCGGCCGCCCTCATCGCCTCGGGCAGCAGGTCCAGGCCCACCACGCCGAGCATCAGTCCACCGGCGAGGCCCAGCACGAGGTGGCGGCGGTCGGTGACGCGTTGCGCCGTCCACCCGCCCGCCAGCGTCATCAGGAACGCGCCCAACGCCACGATCACGGCCATAGGCCCCTGAATACCGACTGCCGGGCCCGCGCGCACCTTCACGCGCGGGGTGGCGGACGACGCAATGTTGACGGCTGACGATGTCGAGGGAGCGAGGACCCCGGGTGGGCGAGCAAGGCGGTTACAGCGGGTACGAACGGGTGGTCGTCGGAGTCGGCGGGCGCTCGGGGGTCACGGCGGAGGAGATCTGCTCCCTGGTCGAGGAGACCCTGCGCGGCGCCGGGCTGGCGGTGGCCGCGGTCACCGCGCTGGCCACGGTCGAGTCGAAGGCCGCCGAGGCGGGGATCTCCGGCGCCGCGGAACGCTTCGGCGTACCGCTGCTGACGTACGGGCCCCAGGAGCTGGAGCGGATCGCGGTCCCGCATCCGAGCGAGGCCGTACGGGCGGCGGCGGCGACCCCCTCGGTGGCCGAGGCGGCGGCGCTGGCGGGCGGCGGTGAGCTGCTCGTGCCCAAGCGGAAGTCGGCGGCGGCCACCTGCGCCGTGGCCCGGGCGGAGGCGCACGACCTGCGCCACCACGGGGACGCGGAGCTGGTGGACGCGCCGGGGCGGTTGGTGGACCTGGCCGTCAACGTCCGGTCGGACACTCCCCCGGCCTGGCTCAAGGAGCGGATCGCCGCCTCGCTGGACACCCTTTCGGCCTATCCGGACGGGCGGGTGGCGCGGGCCGCGGTGGCCGCGCGCCACGGGCTGCCGGTGGAGCGGGTGCTGCTGACGGCCGGTGCGGCGGAGGCCTTCGTGCTGATCGCGCGGGCGCTGGGCGCCGTACGGCCGGTGGTGGTGCACCCGCAGTTCACCGAGCCGGAGGCGGCCCTGCGGGACGCCGGGCACCGGGTGGAGCGGGTGCTGCTGCGGCCGGAGGACGGTTTCCGGCTGGACCCGGCGGCGATACCCGAGGACGCGGACCTCGTGGTCATCGGCAATCCGACCAATCCGACCTCGGTGCTGCACCCGGCGGCGGGGTTGGCCGCGCTGGCCCGGCCGGGGCGGACGCTGGTGGTCGACGAGGCGTTCATGGACGCGGTGCCGGGGGAACGCGAGGCGCTGGCCGGGCGGACGGACGTGCCCGGGCTGGTGGTGCTGCGGAGCCTGACCAAGACGTGGGGGCTGGCGGGGCTGCGGATCGGCTACGTGCTGGCCGAGCCCGCCGTGATCGCCGCGCTGTCGGCGGCGCAGCCGCTGTGGCCGGTGTCGAGCCCTGCACTCGCGGCGGCCGAGGCGTGCGTGGCCCCGGCGGCGCTGGCCGAGGCGGAGGCCGCCGCGCGGCAGATCGAGGTGGACCGGGCTCACCTGTTGGCGGGGCTGGCCGAGTTCGACGAGGTCACGGTGGCCGGGGTGGCGGCCGGGCCCTTCGTACTGATCCGGGTGGACCGGGCACTGGAGGTGCGGGCCCGGCTGCGGGCCCTCGGCTTCGCCGTCCGGCGCGGGGACACCTTCCCCGGGCTGGACCGGTCCTGGCTGCGGCTGGCGGTGCGCGACCGGGCGACGACGGGCCGGCTGCTCCAGGCGCTGGACCACGCGCTGACGCTGACGTCGCCCTGACCGGTTCCGGGCGCCTCCCTCCTCCCGTCTCCCCTCGCCCGGCACGAACGACCGTGCGAGAGTGTGCCGACACGCACGGTGGCCGGGACCGGCCGGCCCGCAGGTTCGGGGGAAGACCAGGATGAGGACGTCCGCGAAGATCACGACGGGGGTGGCCGGACTCGCGCTCGTCGCCGGGGGCGTCTACGCCGTGCCGAGGCTGCTCGACGACGGGGGCCGCCCGGCGGCCGCGCAGCGGCTGGGCGGTGACGCGCCCGAGCCGGTCAGGAGCGGCGCGACCACGCCGCCCGGCGCCCGGCCCTTCACCCTCGTCGCCACGGGCGACATCATCCCGTACCCGTCGATCATCGAGCGCTCGGCCCTCGACGCGGGGGGCGACGGGCACGACTTCCGCAAGATACTCGGGGGCGTCAAGGCCGTCGTGAGCGCCGCGGACATGGCGGTGTGCCACCACGAGATACCGTACGGCGAGCCCGGCGGCCCCTTCACCGGGTACCCGACCTTCAAGGCCCCGCACGAGCTGGCCGACGCGCTCAAGGACACCGGGTACGACAGCTGCTCGACGGCCTCGAACCACACGCTGGACGCCGGATACCCCGGCCTCGCCCGGACCCTGGACCACCTCGACCAGGTCGGCATCAAGCACACGGGCTCGGCCCGCGGCGCGGCGGAGGCCGCCACACCCGTCCTGTTCGAGGCGGGCGGCGCGAAGGTCGCCCAGCTGTCGTACACCTACGGCACGAACGGCATCCCGGTCCCCGAGGGCAAGCCCTGGTCCGTGAACCTCATCGACCAGCAGCGGATCATCGCCGACGCCCGCGCGGCGCGGGCCGCGGGTGCGAACGTGGTGGTGCTCAGCGTGCACTGGGGCACCGAATGGCAGACGGCCCCCGACGAGCAGCAGCTGGAGCTGGCACAGGCGTTGACCGCCTCGCGGACCGAGGCCGGGCCGGACCTCGACCTGATCCTCGGCACCCACAACCACGTGCCGCAGCCGTACGAGAAGGTCAACGGCACGTGGGTGGTCTACGGGATGGGCGACCAGGTCGCCAGCTTCGTGCCGCCGGAGATGAAGCGCGGCAACATGGGCTCGATCCCGCGCTTCACCTTCACCCCGTCGACCGAGCGGCCGGGCCGCTGGGAGGTGACGAGGGCCGAGTTCCTCACCGAGTACTCGGACATGACCCCGCCGTTCCGCGTGGTGTGCGCCGCCTGCGCCGCCTCGGACGCCGCTCTGGGCGCCGCGAAGCGGGCGGAGTACGCGGCCGTCGACCGGCAGGTGACGGAGGCCGTGCTCTCGCGCGGGGCCGGCGAACAGGGCCTGACGCACGCCACCCGCTAGGGGCGCGGCTCGGCTCGGCCTACTGGATCCGGCCGCGGCCCCGGTTGCGGGTCACGACGAGGGCCGCCGCACCCATGCCGAGCAGCAGCAGCGCGCCGCCCGCCACGTACGGGGTGACCGAACCGGCCCCGGTCTCCGCCAGGTTGGCCTGCGCCCCGGCGGACCGGGGCTTGACGTCCGCGACGGCGGCCGGCTTCGCCGAGACCTGCGTCGAGGGCGCGGTGGAGGGTGCCGGCGACGGCGCGATGCCGCCGGGGCCCTCGCAGTGCGCCTCGGCCAGGACCACCTCGCCGGTCACCTGGGCGACGTTGAGGTTGCCGGGGTTCACCGACACCTTGAGCCGCAGGGCGGCGGCCGCGGCGGTGGTCGAGGTGGTCCGCGTACCGGAGAGCTCCATGTCGACCTCGCCCACGCCCGGGACGGAGATCCTGGTCGGGCCGCCCGCGGAGAGGGTGATCCGCTTGCCGAGCGCGGTCACCGTGCCGAGCACGTTGGAGCCGGCCACCGGCTTCTTCCCCGGCTCGCACACGGCCTTCGAGGTGACCTTCTCCACCTCGATCAGGGAGAGCGCGGGCAGTCCGGGGACGTGGACCTTGGCGTGGACCAGGTTCACCTCGGCCCGCGCCCCGGTCTTGTCCGCCGTCGCCTTCGAGGTGGCGACGTCGGCGCGCAGGACGTTCACCGGCTGCCCCTTGTCGACTCCGTCGAGGGTGACGGTCAGGGCAGTCTTCGCGGCGTCGGCGGGCGCGCTGACCTCGTTCAAGGTGGCCGTGAGCGGTACGTCGACGGTCTTGTTGAGCAGGCCCACGTCGAGCCCGGCGCGCAGGACGACGGCGCCGGCCTTGCCGGAGCCGCCCGCGCTGCCCGTGCCCGCGGCTCCGGAGCCGCCCGTGGCGTGGGCGGCGGGTGCGGTGAGCAGGGCGACCGCTCCGGCGGCGAGCAGGGCGGCCGCGGGCATGCGGAAGGTGTTGCTGTTCAAGGTGGTGGAACCCCCAGGGAGGTGGGAGCCGTCGCGCCGCCAATGGGGGACATCGCGCGCCGACGGCCTGGACCCCGGAATCTTTACGCACGGAGAGTGAACGCGTGACGACCTGACGTGAGTTCACCCCAAAGGGTGGTTTCCACGCACATATTCGATTCTGGTGGCACGGGAGTGCGCCTCACACGGCACGGAGGTGCGCCGAAACCTCACGGACCACAGGTTTCGGCCACACCGGCCACAGCTAACGACCGGACGCACGACCGTGTCACGCCCCGGTCAACTCCGCGCGCTCAGCCCCGGATCCGCCCCGCCAGCACCACCCGACGCGGATCGGCCAGCACGGACACGTCCGCCCGCGGGTCCTCGCCGTAGACCACCAGGTCCGCCCGGGCGCCCTCCTCCAGACCGGGCCGCCCCAGCCACGCACGGGCCCCCCACGTCGTCGCCGACAGCGCGGCCGACGCCGGGATCCCGGCCTTCACCAGCTCGGCCACCTCGGCGGCGACCAGCCCGTGGGGCAGCGAACCGCCCGCGTCCGTACCGACGTAGACCGGCACGCCCGCGTCGTACGCCGAGCGCACCGTGTCGTAGCGCCGCTCGTGCAGCCGCCGCAAATGGGCCGACCAGCGGGGGAACTTGGCCTCGCCGCCCGTCGCCAGCTTCGGGAAGGTCGCGATGTTCACCAGCGTCGGTACGATCGCCACCCCCCGCTCGGCGAAGAGCGGAATGGTGTCCTCGGTCAGGCCGGTGGCGTGCTCGACGCAGTCGATGCCCGCCTCCACGAGGTCGCGCAGCGAATCCTCGGCGAAGCAATGGGCGGTCACCCGGGCCCCCAGGCGGTGCGCCTCGGCGATCGCCGCCTCGACCTCGGCGCGCGGCCAACAGGCCGTCAGGTCTCCCACCTCGCGGTCGATCCAGTCGCCGACCAGCTTCACCCAGCCGTCGCCGCGCCGGGCCTCGCGGCCGACGTACTCGACGAGGTCGGCGGGCTCGATCTCGTGCGCGTAGTTGCGGATGTAGCGACGGGTACGGGCGATGTGCCGGCCGGCGCGGATCACCTCGGGCAGGTCCTCGCGCCCGTCGATCCAGCGGGTGTCGGAGGGCGAACCGGCGTCCCGGATCAGCAGGGTGCCCGCCTCCCGGTCGGCCAGTGCCTGCTTCTCGCTGGTCGCGTCGTCGACCGGACCGTGGGCGTCCAGGCCCACGTGGCAGTGCGCGTCGACCAGCCCCGGCAGCACCCAACCGGTCACGGTGGTGACCTCGTGCGCGCCCGCCCCGGCGCGCGGGCGCTCGTACGAGATCCGGCCACCGACGACCCACAACTCGTCGCGGACCTCGTCCGGTCCGACGAGCACCCGCCCCTTCACGTGCAGCACATCGCTCATGGCCGCACTGTAGCCACCCGCTCGGTACGCTCTGTCCGTACCCTCGAACGAAGAGAGCACCTCGGTGACCAGCACTGCGCCCCACCCCCTCCTTGACCTGCCGCCGCTGACCGCGGAGCGGTTCGCGTCGATCGAACGGGGGGTCGCGGACCTCCTCTCCACCCGCCAGGACGTGGTGATCACCCAGGGCGAGGCGCTGCTCCCGCTGGAGGGCTGCATCCGCTCCGGCGCGCGGCCCGGTTCGACGGCGCTGAACATCGTGACGGGCCCGTACGGGACCACCTTCGGCAACTGGCTGCGGGACTGCGGCGCGACGGTGGTGGACCTGACCGTGCCCTTCGACACCGCCGTGAGCGCGGCACAGGTCGCCCGGGCGCTGGCCGCGCACCCGGAGATCGACTTCGTCTCGCTGGTGCACGCGGAAGCGGCGACCGGGAACACCAACCCGGTCGCGGAGATCGGCGAGGTCGTCCGGGCGCACGGCGCGCTGTTCATGCTCGACGCGGTGGCGTCGGTGGGCGCGGAGCCGCTGCTGCCGGACGCGTGGGGCGTGGACCTGTGCGTGATCGGGGCGCAGAAGGCGATGGGCGGCCCGGCCGGTGTGTCGGCCGTCTCGGTCTCGCAGCGCGCGTGGGAACGGTTCGCCGGGAACGCGTCGGCGCCGCGCCGCTCCTACCTCTCCCTCCTGGACTGGAAGGAGCGCTGGATCGACGGCGGGCGCAGGACGCTGCTGCACGCTCCCGCACAGCTGGAAATGCTCGCGCTGGAGGCCTGCCTGGCCCGGATCGCCGAAGAGGGCCCGGCGGCCCTGATGGCCCGCCACGCGGCGGCCGCGGCGGCGACCCGGGCGGGAGCGGCCGAGTTGGGCGTGGCGCCGTACGTCGTCGACGCGGCGGACGCGGCCCCGGTGGCCACCACCCTGCGCGTGCCGGAGGCCTCGGCGGTGGTGGCGCGGGCCCTCGCGGCCGACCCCGCGGCCCCGCTGGCCGCGGGCGGCGGCGCGCTGGCCCAGGAGATGGTCCGGGTCAACCACTACGGCCCGGCGGCCGCGCTCCCCGCGGTGCACGCCTCGCTGGCGGCCCTGGCCGCGGCCCTGTCCGTGCCGCCGACCGCCGCCCTGGCCGCGGCCACCGTGGCCTGGGACAAGGCCGTCGCGGTCGTTTAGTCGCCGAGGGCGTCCAGCGCGCGGTCCACGTCCGCCTCCGTGTTGTACAGGTGGAAGGAGGCCCGGAGGGCGCCCGCGCGGGCGGCCGTCGGGATGCCCGCCGCCAGCAGCGCGGGCTGGCGGTCGGCCAGGCCCGGGACCGAGACGATCGGGGCGCGGCCCGGGACGGGCTCGTGGCCGAGGTCGGCGAGGCCGGCCCGGAAGCGGTCGGCCAGCGCCGTGTCGTGGGCGTGCACCGCCTCGATGCCGACCCTTTCCAGCAGGGCCAGCGACGGCTCGGCCGCGTGGTAGGCGAGGAAGGCCGGGGACTCGTCGAACCGCCGCGCGTCCTCGGCCAGTTCGACCATCGGCCCGTAGAAGGAGTCGCGCCCGGGGCGGGCGGCCGTCCACCCCGCGTGCAGCGGCACCAGCGTCTCCTGCGCCTCCTCGGAGACCGTCAGGTACGAGACCCCGCGCGAGGCGAGCAGCCACTTGAACCCGGCGGTCACGGTGTAGTCGTAGGGCGTCGCGTCGAAGGGCAGCCAGCCGATCGTCTGCGAGGCGTCCACCAGCATCCGCGCCCCGTGCGCGGCAGTGGCCGCACGGATCGCCGCGAGGTCGGCCGTCCGCCCGTCCGCGGACTGTACGGCGCTCAGCGCGACCAGCGCGGTCCGCGCGCGGACGGCTTCGGCGACCGACTCCAGGGGGACGAAGCGCAGCGCCAGGTCCCCCCGCACCACGAAGGGGTTCATCACCGAGGCGAAGTCGTCCTCGACACAGAGGACCTCGGCCCCGGCGGGCAGCGCGGCGGCGACCAGACCGACGTGGGTGGCCACGGCCGAACCGAGGGCCACCCGCGAGGGCGCGACCCCGGCCAGGCGCGCGAAGCCCTCGCGCACCCGGCCGGCGATGGCGAGGTCCCCGAAACCGGCCGGATCCCCGGCCCCCGCCGCGTCCGCCATGGCGTGCACGGCCGCCACCGCGGCGCGCGGGAAGACGCCGCAGGTGGCGGTGTCGAGGTAGGCGGTGGTGTGCCCGAACTCTGCACGGGCCACGGCGACGAGCGCCGCCCGCGCGGCCGCCGCCGCATCGGCTGCGGTCGGGGTCGCCGCTTCGGCGGGGCTCACATCGGCAGGGGTCTCTTCAGTACCGGGAAGATCCATGGGACCCACTCTGCTTCAGCAACGACCCCCCGTCCATGACCGGTTCGGCCGGATGGCACGGGGTCGGGGCGGGCTCGGACTTCAGACCCGGTCCGGCACCGCGCACGCGCCGTCCGGCTCGCAGGCGGGCGCCTCGGGCGAGGTGTCGACGCTCTCGCGCCCGGCCCACGCCTGCTCCAGCGCCTGGGTGAAGACCTCGGCGGGCTGCCCGCCGGAGACCCCGAAGCGGCGGTCCAGGACGAAGAACGGCACGGCGTTCGCGCCCAGTTCGGCCGCCTCCCGCTCGTCGGCGCGCACGGCGTCGGCGTAGGCGGTGGCGTCGGCGAGCACCGCGGCCGCCTCCGCCTCGTCCAGCCCGGCCTCGACGGCGAGCACCAGCAGGGTCACGGAGTCGAAGACGGACCGCTCCTCGGCGAAGTTGGCCCGGTAGGCGAGGTCCAGCAGCTCGTCCTGGCGGCCGCGGGCGGCGGCCAGGTGCAGGAGGCGGTGGATGTCGAAGGTGTTGCCGTGGTCGCGGCCCTCGGTGCGGTACTCCAGCCCCTCGGCGCGCGCACTGGCCGCCACGTGCTCCTCCATGCCGCGCGCCTCGTCGAGGGTGCGGCCGTACTTCTTGGCCAGCATCTCCACGACGGGGGCGACGGCGCCCTTGGCGCTGTTCGGGTCGAGCTCGAAGGAGCGGTGGACCACCTCGACCTCGTCGCGGTGCGCGAAGGCGGCCAGCCCCTTCTCGAAACGGGCCTTGCCTATGTAGCACCAGGGGCAGGCGATGTCGCTCCAGATCTCGACGCGCATGATCCTTCTTCTCTCCGGGTCCGGGGTGGGCTCTGGGGCGCGCAGGGGTCCCCTCCGTCGTCCCAGGGGCACAACGCCCACCCCGCGTCCCTCATTCCCCGACCGTCAGCCAGAGGACGTGGTGGGATCCGGCGCGCGGGGCGAGCGGGTCGGGGCGCCAACCGTGGGCCGCGTAGAAGGCCTGGGCCCGCAGGTTGTGCTCGTAGACCTCCAGTCGGACCCGCGGCACGCCCGCCCGGCGCCAGCGCTCCAGGCAGGCGGCGTGCAGGGCGGTGCCGGTGCCGCGGCGCCAGTGGGCGGGGTCCACGTGCAGCTGGGTGAGCGTGGTCTCACCGGCCACGGTCCGGAAGGCGGCGACCCCGGTCAGCTCGCCGTCCTGCTCGGCGCAGAGCACCCCGCCGGTCTCCCCGGCACCGCCGCTGGTGCCGCTGGCACCCTTGCCGTCGCCGCCGCCGCTGCCGTCGCTGCGGGCGACGGCGTGCGACCAGCCCTCGCGGCTGCGGGCCAGCTCGTCCTCGCCCGCGTAGGCGTTCTCGGGGATCCGGTCGCGGTAGTAGGTGGCGCGGGCGCGGCTGTGCAGGGCGGCGATCGCGTCGAGATCGGCGGGGAGTGCGGTCCTGATCATGGGAGAGAGAACGCGCCGGGGACCTCGCGGGTTCCCGGCGCGTTCGTACTCCCGTACGTCGATCGTGACGTCGACGGTCGGGCGGTGGCTACTTCTTGAGCCACGCCGCCATCATCTTCTGGGCCACGGGCGCGGCCAGCTTCCCGCCGCCGATCTCGTCCCGCTCCGTGTCCGAGCCCTCGACGACGACGGCCACCACGATCTGCTTGCCGCCCGTCTTGCCGTACGAGGTGAACCAGGCGAGCGGGTTGAGGCTGTTCTTGACACCGCGCTGGGCGGTACCGGTCTTGCCGCCGACCTCGGCGCCGGAGACCTGCGCGGGCTTGCCGCCGCCGTCGGAGACCACGGTCCGCATCGCGTCGCGGATCATCGAGGCCGTCTTCTCGCTCATGACCTGCTTGGACTTCGGGTCCTTGAAGCTCTCCAGGACGTTGCCGCTGGAGTCGGTGACCTCGGAGACCACGTGCGGGGCGACCAGCTTGCCGCCGTTCTCGATCGCCGCCGTCACCATCGCCATCTGGAGCGGGGTGGCCTGGACGTCGAACTGGCCGATGCCCGTCTGCGCGACCTGGTCCTTGGACATCTTCTTCGACGGGTACTTGCTCGTCGGAGTGGTCCCGATCGGGATCTTGGCGTCCGTGTTGAAGCCGAGCTTCTCCGCCATCGCCCGCATCTTGTCCTGGCCGAGCCGGTGGGCCAGCTCCGCGAAGACGTTGTTGCAGGACTTCTTGAGACCGTCGCGCAGGGTCACGTTGTTGCAGCCCGGCGTCGGGACCTCGCTCTGCAGCGGGGTCGTGGTACCGGGGATCGTGTAGGGGTCCGGGATGCCGGTGGGCGTGTCGATCGAGCTGAACAGCCCGTTCTCCAGCGCCGCGGCCAGCGTGACCAGCTTGAAGGTGGATCCGGGGGCCTGGGGCTTGCGCAGCGCCGTGTTCAGCATGGGCGCGCCCAGGTTCTCCGAGAGCTTCACCCAGGCCGCCTCGGCGTCCTTGCCGCTGCCGGTGATGCTGCCCGGGTCGTAGGTCGGATTGTTCACGACGCCGAGGATCTCGCCGGAGTCCGGGTCGATCGCGACGGCGGCGCCCTGCTTGCCCTGGAGCGCGTCGAAGCCGGCCTTCTGGACGTCCTTGTCGATCGTCGTCAGGACGTTCCCGGGGTCGGCCCGCTTGTTCGTGAGGATGTCCATGAACGACTTCAGCCGGTTGTCCGAGCCGTTCAGGATGTTCTTGTAGATCCCCTCCAACATGGTGGAGGTGTACACCTGCGAGGTGTGGCCGGTGATCGGCGCGTACAGCGGGCCGTCGGTGTAGGTCCGCTTGTACCCGAAGTCCTTGCTCCCCTCGGTCTTCACCGAGCCGGTGATCGCCTCACCGCCCACGATGATGTTGCCCAGCGGGTTCGCGTACTGCCCGATGAGGTTCCGCCGGTTGTTCTTGTCGTCTGCGAGCGCCTGGCCTTGGTACGCCTGCACCCATGTGACCCGCACCAGCAGGGCAAGCACCAGAAGCAGACAGAAGACCGACGCACGCCTGATCGTCTTGTTCATCTCTGAAAAGGACGCACCAGCGGTCCCGGGCGTTCCACTGTGCCCCGATTGTGGCGGGGTTCTCAGCTTTTCTTCATGAGGAAGCCTCCTTCGTAGGCGGCGATGACCGCCTGGGTCCGGTCCCGGGAGCCGGTCTTGGCCAGGACCGCCCCGACATGGGTCTTCACCGTCTGCGGGCCGACGCCGAGCCGCTCACCTATCTCGTGGTTGGACAGCCCGCTCGCCATCAGGCGCAGCACGTCCGCCTCGCGCTCGGTCAGCCGCTTGGCCCAGGCGGCGACGGCGGCCGGCCCCGGGTCGTGGGCGGCGGCCAGCGCGCGGACCGCTGCCGGGAAGAGCAGCGAATCGCCGCGGGCGACCAGCCGGACCGCGCCGATCAGCTCCTCGGCATGGGCGCGCTTGAGCAGGAACCCGGCGGCGCCCGCACGCAGCGCGTCGTACACGTACGAGTCGTTCTCGAAGGTGGTGACCACCAGAATCCGGGGCGGCTCCGCCATGGTGGCGAGGATCTGCTCGGTGGCCCGGATGCCGTCGATCTCGGGCATCCGGACGTCCATGAGGACCACGTCGGGGGCCGCGGCCCGGACCAGGGAGACGGCCTCGGCGCCGGAGGCCGCCTCGCCCACCACTTCCAGGTCCGGCTCGGCGTCGAGGATGGCCCGCAGGGCGGTGCGGACCATCCGCTCGTCGTCCGCGACCACGATGCGCAGCGGCGGGCGGTTCACCGGGCGCCACCGCCCAGCGGCAGGACGGCGCGCAGTCGCCACTGCCCGCCCAGCTCGCCCGCCTCCACGACCCCGCCGAGCAGCACCGCCCGCTCGGCGGCGCCGCGCAGTCCCAGGCCCCCACCGGTCCGGCGCTCGCGCCCGGTGTCCTCGGCCAAGGGGTTCGTCATGATCAACTCCAGTTCGCGGGATCCGTCGTGTACGTCGTCACCGCCGCGCGGGCGGCCGGGCTCATGGACGCGCGGCCGGTGGACGCGCAGCCGGAGGTCGACCGGGCCGCCGCCGTGCCGCAGCGCGTTGCTGAGCCCCTCCTGGACGATCCGGTACGCCTCCCGGGAGACGATCGCGGGCAGCTGCCCCCAGTCGCCCACGGGTCCCGGATCCTGGCGGGCCGTGATCCGGACGCCCCCCGCCCGGCTGCGGGCCAGCAGCCCCTCCAGGTCGGCGGCCAGGGTCGGCGCGGGCGCCGCGCCGGGCCGCTCGCCCACCCCGTCGCCCTCCCGCAGCAGGCCGAGGACCGCGTCCAGCTCCCCCACCGTGCGCCGGGTGGTGTCCTCGATCGCGGCCAGCGCCTCGCGGACGAACTCCAGGTCCGTCTCCAGCACCCGCCGGGCCGCCCCCGCCTGGAGGGTGACCGCGCTGAGCGCGTGCCCCACCGCGTCGTGCAGTTCCCGGGCCAGTCGGTTGCGCACGGCCAGGTCGGCCGCCCGCTCCTCGGCCGCGGCCAGCCGGTCCGCGCCGGTCGGCCCGAGCAGTACGGGCGCCAGCCGGGCCAGCAGCGCTCCGGCCCCCGCCGCGCAGAGCGCCAGCGCGCCGAGCACGGCGACCCCGAGCAGCGGGGCGACGTACGCCCCGGCCCCGGTGGCGGCCCAGCCGAGTCCCTGCGGGGTGGTGTCGGCCAGCAGGGTCACGAACGGCAGGACGACCAGCATCACCCCCATCGGCGGAACCGCGAGGGTCATCCCGCTCACCACCGCCCCGAGCCCCAGGTGCAGGGTCCACCACGCCGAGGCCCGGCCCCGCGCCGCCCAGGACCGCCCGGGCCCCTGTGCCAACAGCTCCCCCGGCACCCCGCACAGGGCCCGGACCGCGGCCACCGACATCGGCCTGGTCAGGGGGAACACCCCGCTGACGGCCACCAGAGGCAGCGCCGCCGCATAGGAGATCAGCGTCAGCGGGAACGAGTCGAGCGCGTTGACCCCGCCGCCGGAGGCCCCCACCACCACCTCGGCCAGCAGGAAGTACGGCATCAACAACGCCCCACCGAGCACCAGGTGCACCCAGCGCAGCCCCGCCTTCGCCAGCCCGGCCCGGGTCAGCCCGGACCGTTTCAGCCGCCACCCGCCGGGCCGCGCTCCGACGGGTCCCACCGCGCGCGACCGCCCCGTACCCAGCCCCATCCCGCTCCCCCGCCCTGGTCGGCCCCGCACCCGCGCGCCGGTCGGCCTCACATCGGCCGGTCCGCTCGGCGCGCCATGCGGTGAGCCATGAGGTCCGCTATACGGTGCGCCATGAGGAACCGCGTGATCACGGCGACCCCGAGCAGCCCGGTGATCATCTGGCCAGCGTAGGTGAGCCAGTTGCTGCTCGTGGCCCCCGCACCCTCGAACTCCCCTCCCAGCGCGGCGATCGCGAGCCACGCCCCCCAGCTGAGCGCCGCCGCCGACCCGGTCCACGCGACGGCCAGCGGCCACCTCATCCCGCCCCGGCCCCAGCTCCGGCCCCGCGCCAGCGACACCGCCCCCAGGCCGGCACCGAGCGCGCACGCCGCGTGGATCACCGACACCACGGTCCAGTCCGCGGTGCGCTCGGCCCGCTGGAGCGCGGACAGTCCGGCCGAGCCCCCGAACCCCCAATACAGATACGTCGCGCCCACCACCAGGCCGGCCACCGCCGCGGCTCCCGCCACCACCCCCGTGGGCGACGGGAGCCGCTGACCCGGCACGCCCTGCCACCGGTGTCCCCAGCGCTGCCGCGCGTAGGGCACGAACAATCCGGCGAGGGCGAGTCCTTGAACGATGAAGCCGCCGTAGACGAGGTCGAACACCCACGGTTCGAGGAAGGGTTTGCGGACGGCCCGCGCCGCGGCCGTGTCCGTCTCCACCCCCAGCGCCCGTATGAGCAACTGCCCCGGGTACCCGGTGAGGATGGGCGTCAGCAACCCGGTGGCGACGAAGGCGGGGACGATCAGCGACCAGCCCGGCACCCGCAGCCCCCAGGGCCGGGTGAGCACGAGCGCGAGCACGATGACGCACGCGTCCATCGCCACCGTGACGGAATTGGCCACGACGAAGAAGGGCCCGGGATCCAGCAGCACGCTCCCTTCCGGTATCCCGATCCTGCTCCCACCCAGCCAGGCGGCTTTGAGCACCAGGTACGGCACGGTGGCGACAAGGGCCGCCACCCGCAGGGCCCTTCGGACGGTCCCCAACGCGGGGGCCACAGCCCTCGTGTCGACAGCCCTCGTGTCCACGCCTCTCGTGTCCACAGCCCTCGTGTCCACGCCTCTCGTGTCCACGCCTCTCGCTTGCACGGCTCTCGTGTTCATGGCTCAACGGTCCCGTCCCGGCCGCCCCGCCGCCTCCCCCGCGAAGGTGATCCGTCTCCCCCGCCCGGGGGAGACGGATCACATCCGGCGCGTCACGACCGTCAACCGGTCCCGCGCCTCGAACAGCGCCGCCTTGATCGCCCGTTCGTGCCCCGGCGTCAGTCGTGCCACCGGCACCGAGCAGCTCACCGCGTCCCGCGCCGGGGTGCGGTACGGCACGGCCACCCCGAAGCAGCACAGCCCCAGCGTGTTCTCCTCCCGGTCCACCGCGTACCCCTGCTCGCGCACCAGCGCCAGCTCCTCGATCAGCACCTCCCGGTCCGTGATCGTGTGCTGCGTGACGGCCTGCAACCGCTCCGGCAGCAGCCGCCGCACCTCCTCGTCCGTGTGCGTGGCCAGCAGCGCCTTGCCGAGCGCGGTCGAGTGCACGGGCAGCCGCCGACCGACCCGGGTGAAGGGCCGCAGGTAGTGCTGGGACTGCCGGGTGGCGAGGTAGACCACGCTCGTCTCGTCCAGCCGGGCCAGGTGGATGGTCTCGGTGGTCCCGTCCGAGAGCCGGTCCAGGGCCGGCCGGGCGGCCGCGACCACCTCGTCCCCGTCGATGTACGAACTGCCGACCAGCAGCGCCCGTACGCCGATCCCGTACCGGGTCCCCTGGGCGTCCGTCTCCACCCACCCCATGCCCACCAGCGTGCGCAGCAGCATGTAAAGGCTGGACTTGGGCAGTGCGAGGTCGTGCTGGATGTCCGCCAGGCTGTGCAGCCCGGGCCGCGCCGCGAAGTGCTCCAGCAACTGCACCGTCCGCACCGCGGACTTCACCGGAGCACCCAGCGCGCCCGGTGTGCCAGGTACACCCGGTGCACCCGGCTCGCCCAACGCACCCAACGCACCCGGCGCACCCGGCGCACCCGGTGCCTCGACCCCCGACTCGGCTGTCGTCATGCGCGTTCTCGCCCCTCTGCCTTGTCAACCCCGAAGACACGGAAATAGAGTCCACAGCGGATGTGATCATTCATCCACCGGAACGGCGTTCAGAATACTGAACGATCCCTCTCCAGCCCAGGAGGCATTGCGTCATGGCAGGAACACCAGTCTGGAGTGTGGACCCCCGTACCGGGAAGCAGCGCGAGCAGGTTGCGGTCGAGGCCACCCCGAGCGAGGTGGACCGGGCCGTGCGCGCGGCGGACGCCGCCCGCGGCGCACTCGCCGACCGCGCCGCCCGCATCGTCTTCCTGCGCGCCGCCGCCGATCTGCTGGACGCCTCCGCCGCGCACGTCGTCGAGGCGGCCGACGCCGAGACGGCGCTCGGCCCCGGCCGCCTCACCGGCGAGCTGGGCCGGACGACGTACCAGCTGCGGGCGGTCGCCGACGCCGTCGAGGACGGTGCGTACCTCGACGTCCGGATCGACCGCGCCGACCCCGCGCTCGCCCCGCCCCGCCCCGATCTGCGCCGCTACAAGGTGCCGCTCGGCGTGGTCGCGGTCTATGCCGCCTCCAACTTCCCGCTCGCCTTCTCCGTCCCGGGCGGCGACACCGCCAGCGCGCTCGGCGCGGGCTGCCCCGTCGTGGTCAAGGTCCACCCCGACCACCCGGCCACCTCCGAGCTGTGCGCCTCGCTGCTGCGCCGCGCCGCCGAGGACAGCGGGCTGCCGGCGGACGTCGTGTCCGTCGTCCACGGCTTCGACGCGGGCCTGGAGCTGATCCGTCACCCGCTCGTCGCGGCGGCCGGGTTCACCGGGTCCATCCGTGGCGGCCGGGCCCTGTTCGACGCGGCCGCCGCCCGCCCGGTCCCCATCCCCTTCCACGGCGAGCTCGGCTCCCTCAACCCCGTCGTGGTCACGCCCGCGGCGGCCGCCGAGCGCGCCGAGGAGATCGGCGCCGGGCTGGCGGGCTCGGTGACGCTCGGCGTCGGCCAGTTCTGCGTCAAGCCCGGGCTGGTGCTCGTACCCGAAGGAGCGGACGGCGACCGGCTCACCGGTGCGCTCGCCAAGGCGCTCGGGGAGACCGAGCCGGGGGTCCTGCTCGACCACCGGATGCGGGACGGCTTCGTCACCGGGGTCGGCGAGCGGGCGGCGCTGCCCGGGGTCGTCGCCCCGGTCACGCCCGGCGCCGGCGGCGAGCACACGGTCGGCGCGGGCTACCTGACCCTCGCCGCGCGCGGCCTGCTGGCCGATCCGCGGGCGTACGGGACGCTGCTGGAGGAGTGCTTCGGCCCGGTCACCGTCGTCGTGCGGTACGCCGACCAGGTCGAGGCGTCCGCCGTACTGGCCCTGCTCCCCGGCAACCTCACGGCCACCCTCCAGCTGTCGGCCGCGGAGTGCGCCGGCAACGGCGCCACGCCCGCACCCACGCCTGTCCCCGCCCCCGCGGAGCAGCTGATCGGGCTGGTCACGCGGCTGGCCGGGCGGGTCGTGGTGAACGCCTGGCCGACCGGGGTCGCGGTGGCGCCGGCCCAGCACCACGGCGGCCCGTACCCGGCCGCGACCTCGCACTCCACCTCCGTCGGCGGGACCGCGATCGAGCGGTGGCTGCGCCCGGTGGCCTACCAGTCGGTGCCGGACCCCTTGCTCCCCCCGGAGCTGCGCGAGGCCAACCCGCTGGGACTGCCCCGCCTGGTGACGGGTACCCCTACGACCTGACGGGCCCCGGTACGGCCTGACGGACTCCGGTACGGCCTGACGGGCTCCGGTACGGCCTGACGGGCCCGGCCGCCCCGGCCAAATGCGGTTGCCCGCCCCGCCCCCCGCGGGGCAGGCTGCCGCCATGCCGAGACCCCACGGATTCACGTACGCGCAGCACCACGACGGCACGGTCGTCATCACCCACCAGGGCCGCGAGGCGAGCACGCTGCGCGGGTCCCGGGCGGAGAAGTTCCTGGCCGAGGTGGAGTCGGGGGACGCCCAGCTGGTCATGGCCCGCTGGACCGGCGCGTACAAGTTCGGCAACGAGCGGATGGCGAAGAACCACCCCCGCAACCGTCGGTAGCCGCGCCACCGTACCGCCACCGAACCGCCACCGAACCGCCATCGGCAGCCGTCCGGGGAAGGGACCCGCGGGTAAGGGAACGGCAAAGGGCCTTCGGTCGTTCTCCGGGCATGACCGCTATGACCCCTGGTTCGAACCTGCCGCTCAATGCCGTCCGCGTGACGGTGGATGTGGCTGCTCCGGTACGGCTGGACGTATCCGGGCTCCTGCTCGCCGCGGACGGCAAGGTGCGCTCCGACGCCGACTTCATCTTCTACAACCAGCCCGCCGGCCCCGGTGTCACCTACCGGTCCGGCGGCGGTTCGGCGCCGGACTCGATCACCGTGGACACCTCCGCGGTCCCGCCCGGCATCGAGCGCATCGTGGTGACGGCCAGCCCCGACGCCGCCGGGCAGAGCTTCCAGGGCGTCGAGCCCACCGCCACCGTGCGCAACGCCGACGGCGGCGCGGTGATCGCCAGCTTCACCCCGCCGCAGTTGGGCACCGAGACCGCGCTCGTCGTCGTCGAGGTCTACCTGCGGGGCGGCGTGTGGAAGGTCCGCGCCGTCGGCCAGGGCTACGCCAACGGGCTCGCCGGAATCGCCACCGACTTCGGCGTCTCCGTGGACGAGGAGCCCGCCGCCCCGGCCCCCGCGCCCGTCCCCGCGGCCGCCTTCCCCCCGGCGCCGCCCGCGCCGCCCGTCGCCCCGCCCGTGGCCCAGCCCGCCGCGCCCGCCCCCGGCGCCGGGAAGGTCAACCTCGACAAGGGCCGGGTCAGCCTCCAGAAGAACCAGACCGTCTCCCTGGTCAAGGGCGGTCGCCCGCTGCTCTCCCAGGTCAAGATGGGCCTCGGCTGGGAGCCCGCGTACGGCGGCCGGGACATCGACCTCGACGCCTCGGTCATCGCGTACGGCCCGCAGCGCAACCACATCGACAGCTGCTACTTCGGCAAGCTCTCGATCCTGGGCGGCGCCATCAAGCACTCCGGCGACAACCTGACCGGTGAGGGCGCCGGGGACGACGAGGTCATCGTCGTGGACCTCGGCCGCATCCCCGCCGAGGCCACCGGTCTCGTCTTCACCGTGAATTCCTTCTCGGGCCAGAAGTTCAGCGAGGTCGCCAAGGCGTACTGCCGGCTCATCGACGCGGCCAGCGGCGAGGAGCTCGTCCGCTTCGACCTCACCGGTGCCGAGCCGCAGACCGGCGTGATGATGGCCAAGCTGATCAAGCAGTTCTCCGGCGAGTGGGAGATGACGGCCATCGGAGAGTTTGTGAAGTCCCGCACAGTGCGCGGCATGGTCAAGCCCGCCGCCCAGGCGCTCTGACGCAGGTGGGCGGGGACTGACCGCTCCGCGCGCAGGGCCCGGGGTGACCCATGCCACCCCCGGCTCTCCTTAATCCGGAGGTTGTTGTCAGTGCCCGCCCGTAGCCTTGACCCCATGTACAAGACACTCCCGACCGCGGGTCCCGCCCGCCCGTCCGCCTCCGAGGCGAACGAGGCGATACGGCACCTCGTCGAGACCGGGGTGGACAGCGAGTGGCCCTCCGAGGCGTATGAGTTCCTCCTCGGCGAATGGGCCGCGGGAAGCCGCGCGGAAGTCGGCTCCGCGGCCCTGTAGGTCACCCGCCGCTCCCCCGGTCCCGGCGACGGCGCCCTGCCCACCGCCAGCACCGGCACCGGCACCGGCACCGGCACCGGCCCAGTCGACCCCGTTCGGCCCCGTTCCGGCCCCGGTCCGACCCCCGCCGTCGGCCCCTCCCCGCGTCAGTGCTTGCGCCGCCACGGCCCGGTGACGGCCAGCATGATGCCCGGATCCTGGATGTTGGCGAAGAGGGTCCGCCCGTCCGGGGAGAAGCAGACGCCCGTGAACTCCGAGTACTCGGGCTCCGCCGCGGTACCGATGTTCAGCTCGTTGCGCGCCAGCGGGTAGGTGCGCCCCTCATCCGTCGCCCCGAAGAGGTGCTGGAGGCCGCTGCCGTCCTCCGCGATGATCAGGCCGCCGTACGGCGAGACCGTGATGTTGTCGGGGCCGTCCAGGCCGCCCTCCGCCGCCGGGTCGGCGTTCACCCCGAGGATCACGACCAGCTTCATCGTGCGCCGCTTCGGGTCGTAGAACCACACCTGTCCGTCGTGCGCCGCGCCCGGGCTCTCCGTGCGGGCGTAGGAGGAGACGAAGTACGTCCCCCCGTCGGCCCACCACATGCCCTCCAACTTCCGTGCCCGGGTCACCGCGCCCGTCGCGAACTGCTTGCGCACCGAGAGCGTGCGCGCGTCGCGGTCGGTGACCTCCGCCCAGTCCACCCCGTACACGGTCCCGACCTTGGTGGCGCGCGAGAGGTCGTCCACGAACTGCCCGGCCTTGTCGAAGCACTTGGCCGCCGCCAGCACGCCCGCGTCGGCCGCCAGCGTGCGCAGCCTGCCGCGCCCGTGCCGGAAGCCCTGGGGCGGGGTCCAGCGGTACAGCAGCCCGTTGGGGCCCGAGGCGTCCTCGGTCAGGTAGGCGTGGCCGCTGCGCGGGTCGATCACCACGGCCTCGTGGGCGTAGCGGCCGAAGGCCTTCACCGGGCGCGGGTCGCGGTTGGCCCGCCGGTCGTGCGGGTCGACCTCGAAGACGTAGCCGTGGTCCTTGGTCATCCCGTTCTTGCCCGCCAGGTCCTCGGTCTCCTCGCAGGTCAGCCAGGTGTCCCAGGGGGTGGCCCCGCCCGCGCAGTTGGTCGACGTACCGGCGACGCCGACCCATTCGGCGACCTCGCCGCCGCGCCGGACCTCGACGACCGTGCACCCGCCGGCCGCCGCGGGGTCGTAGACGAGGCCCTCGGTCAACGGGACGGGGTGGGGCCAGTCGGCCCGCTTGCCCTTCAGCTCGTGGTTGTTGACCAGCAGGGTGACCCCGCGGTGGCCCTCGAAGGCGGCCGTGCCGTCGTGGTTGGACGGGGTGCTCTCCCCGGAGTCCAGCTTCGTCACGCCGGTGCGGGTGATCACGCGGTACGAGAACCCGGCCGGTAGGGCCAGCAGTCCGGCCGGGTCCGGGACGAGCGGGCCGTATCCGGGCCGTCCCGGGCGGCCGCGCTCGTCCTGGCGGTCGGTGTCGTCGGCGGCGAGGGCTCCCGGGGCGGTGGCGAGGGCTCCGACCGTACCGGTGAGCGCGACGCCCGCTCCGGCGAGGACGGTGCGGGTGGTGAAGTCTCTACGGCTGAGCGGCATGGGGTCTCCAGGCTCGGGAGTGGGCTCGAATCGTGCGGTCCGCGAGGCCAGAATTCCGCCCCCGCGTGAACGGCGGCTGACTTCCCCGCCAAGAGGAGTGGTCCCCTTGTCCGCCGCCGATTGGCCGACTCCCGACCAGGAACGGCGCGTTACGCCCCGGAAGGCTGCCGCGAACGCGCCTTGAAGGCGGCCTTGCGGGCCTCCTTCGCCGACTTGCGATCCGGATGGAGCCGCCCCATCGCCTCCAGCACCTGCGCCGTGTACGGGTGCTCCACCCGCCACGCCGCGTCGAAGAAGCCGGTGTGATGTGCCGTCAGATTAGCCATCAATGACGGGAGTTCGTCGGATTCGACGCCTTCGGCGAGCTGCGCCGCGATCGTGTCGACGGTCAGCCAGAAGACCATGGCTTCGGAAGGGGCGGGGACGTCGGTCGCGCCGCGCTCGGCGAGCCAGACCCGGGCGAGCCCGCCGAGCTCGGCGTCGTCCAGGACCGCCCTGATCACCGGTTCGGCGACCGGTCCGGCGGGGGCGAGGGCCTGCTGGCAGCGCAGCCGCCGCAGCGGCCCGCCCGGGTCGCCGCCGCGCGCGGCGGCGAGCAGTTCACCGACGGCCTCGGGCAGTTCGTGGCCCTCGATCCACTGCTCGATCTCGGCCTGCGCGGCGCCCTCGGGGTAGCCGGAGACGGCGTCGAGCAGCGCGTCCGCGCCCTTGTCGGCCAGGTCGCCGATGGCGGGCGCCTCGACCCCGGCCTCCCGCATGCGGGCGCGGATCCCGTACAGGCCGAGCGGGGTCAGCCGGACCATGCCGTAGCGGGAGACGTCCTCGTCGTCGAGCTCGTCGGACGCGGGGAGCAGGTCCTCGTCGTCCGCTTCGGCCATCAGCTCCTCGTCGACCGGGCGGAAGTCGACCAGCCCGATCGGCTCCAGCTGCCGGAACTGGTCGTCCAGGCGCATCATCGCGTCCGAGACCTGCTCCAACACCTCGTTCGTGGGCTCGACCATGCCGTCGGGCACGACCATCGAAGCGGCCAGGACGGGCAGCGGCACGGGCGTGTCGGTGGCGCCGCCCTCCGCGACGGTCAGCAGGTACAGGTTGGCGAGCACCCCGTCGAGGAAGTCGGCCTCGCGCTGCGGGTTCCAGTCGAGCCGGGTGAAGTCGATCTCGCCGCCGGAGTCGAGGGCGTCGACGAGGTCGTCGAGGTCGGGCACGGCCGCGTCCGCGAGCACCGCGTCGAGCGCGGCGAGCCACAGGTCCAGTACGTCGCCGGGCGCGCCGCCGGTCACCAGGGCCAGGTCCTCGCCCGGCCCGGCGACCCCGAAGACGCCGTCGTCGTCGGCCAGATCCGCGGCGTCCGGCTCGGCGCGCTCTCCGGTGAGGCCCTCGCCCCGCTCCTCGGCGCGGGCCTCACCACGATCGTCGGCCGGGCCCTCGCCGCCCCCCTCGGCCAGGTCTTCGATGTCCGTCACCTCGACGAGGCCGGTGTCCACCGCCACCCGCCAGGCCTCGCTCGCGTACGCCGCCCCGTCCTCGTCACCCTCGAAGCCGAGCAGCCGCACCGCCTCGGGCAGCCGGTCGGCGAGGAGTTCGCCGCCGGAGCCGACGGGGGTGCCGGGGGCGGTCCAGCGGGCCAGGCGGACGGCGCGGGCGAACAGCGGTGCGGCGAGGGCGTCGCGCGCCAGTTCGGCCTCGGAGTGCAGCCGGACCGGCGGCAACGTGGGGTGCGCCTCAGCGGACATGGGGTGGTTCTCCTCGCGTGAACTGTGTGAGAGCGCTCACCAGCGTAGACGCATCGGGGCCGCTCTCCGGGGGTCATCGCCTTTGGTTCATCCCACAGTCGGCTGCCGTATTCCCTGGAGGCCTTGACAACGTCGCTGGCCAGGAACGAAATTGACGCGCGTAGATATGTTCGTAGACATGTTCGGCGCCCCGTCCGGGACCCCGGACGGATCGTGCGACCGCTCCGCTCCACCCACCCACACACCGGAGTTCCTGCCCATGCGCTCCTCGCATCCCCGTTCTGCCGCCGTCGCGGCCCTCGTGGCCACCGCTCTGGCCACCGGTCTGCTCGCCGGGTCCGCCGATGCCGCCGAAGGCGGCGCGAGCGCCGACGCGGTCCGCATCCACGACGTCCAGGGCACCACCCGCATATCGCCGCTCAACGGCAAGGCGGTCGCCGATGTCACCGGAATCGTGACGGGCGTCCGCACCTACGGCTCGCGCGGATTCTGGATCCAGGACCCCGACGCGGACGACAACGACGCGACGAGCGAGGGCGTCTTCGTCTTCACCAGCTCCGCGCCGACCGTCGCCGTCGGCGACGCGGTGAAGGTCTCGGGCACGGTCGGCGAGTACATCCCCGGCGGCGTGTCCTCCGGCAACCAGTCGGTCACCCAGATCGCCAAGCCGGTCGTGACCGTGCTCTCCTCCGGCAACGCGCTCCCCGCCGCCGTCTCGATCAACGAGTACTCGGTCCCGGCCGAGTACGCCCCGGCGGGCGACCCGGCCGCGGCGGGCAGCGTCAACGCGCTGACCCTGGACCCCTCGCGCTACGCCCTGGACTACTACGAGTCGCTGGAGGGCATGAACGTCAAGATCGGCACCTCCCGCGTGGTCGGCGCGACCGACCCGTACTCGGAGCTGTGGGTCACCGTGAAGGGCTGGGAGAACACCCTCAAGCGCGGCGGCACGCTCTACGGTTCGTACGAGTCCCAGAACACGGGCCGGCTCCAGGTCCAGCAGCTCGCCCCCGTCGCCACCCAGCCCTTCCCCGTGGCGAACGTCGGCGACAAGCTGACCGGGACCACCGAAGGCCCGCTGGACTTCAACCAGTTCGGCGGCTACACCCTGGTGGCCCGCACCCTCGGCACGGTCAAGGCGGGCACCCTCGCCCCCGAGAAGACCAAGGCCCAGGCGGCGGGCGAGCTCGCGGTGGCGACGTACAACGTCGAGAACCTCGACCCGAGCGACCCGCAGACGAAGTTCGACAACCTGGCGAAGGCCGTCGTCGAGAACCTCGCCTCCCCCGACATCCTCGCCCTGGAGGAGATCCAGGACGACAACGGCGCCAAGAACGACGGCACGGTCTCCGCCGAGCAGACGCTGACGAAGTTCACCACGGCCATCGCCGCCGCGGGCGGCCCGGCGTACCAGTGGCGCACGATCAACCCGGAGAACAACAAGGACGGCGGCGAGCCCGGCGGCAACATCCGCCAGGTCTTCCTCTTCAACCCGCTGCGCGTCTCCTTCACCGACCGCGCCCCGGGTGACGCGGTCACCGCGACCGCCGTGACCGCGGGCGACAAGGGCCAGGCGGCCCTGACCCACTCCCCCGGCCGGATCGACCCGTCGAACGCGGCGTGGGCGGACAGCCGCAAGCCGCTGGCGGGCGAGTTCGTCTTCCAGGGCAAGACGGTCTTCGTGATCGCCAACCACTTCTCCTCGAAGGGCGGCGACGAGGGCCTGACCTCGGTGCACCAGCCCCCCGTGCGCTCCTCGGAGGCCAAGCGGCTGCTCCAGGCGCAGGCCGTGAACGGCTTCGTCAAGAGCCTGCTGGCCACGCAGAAGGACGCGAAGGTCCTCGCGGTCGGCGACATCAACGACTTCGACTTCTCAGGGACCACGGCCGGGCTGACCGACGGCGGGGCGCTGTACCCGGCGATCCAGTCGCTGCCGAAGGCGGAGCGCTACTCGTACGTCTACCAGGGCAACGCCCAGGTGCTGGACCAGATCCTGACCAGCCCGGCGGTCAAGGGCTTCACGTACGACAGCGTGCACATCAACGCCGAGTTCTCGGCGCAGAACAGCGACCACGACCCGCAGGTGCTGCGCTTCCGCCCGTGACCCGCGCCGCACGACCCGGGTCCCACGACCCGCGTCGCGTGACCCGCGTCAGCTGACGCACACCCCGTGATCCGCAGGGGGCCCGGCCGCCGTCCCGGCCGGGCCCCCTGTTGCGTGCTCGGGCGCCGGGGGGGCTCTGCGGGCCCGGAGAGCCGGTCGAAACGGGCCCTCCACCCCACAGGTCGGGACTTTCGGCCCTGGCGTGATACTGGCCACACCCCTACTCAATCCGCGATTTGTCGTGTTGAGTATCCCCACGCCCGATCTTGTACCCCGCACTCTTGGAGGACCGCGTGTTCCCCTCCATCTCCCTCGCGCAGGAAATCGGCATCGCCGTCCTGCTCGTGGCCGCCTTCGTCTGGATCCTCGGCCTCGGCCACATGATGTTCGACAGCCGGTTCCACCACCCGGAACCAGGCGCCTTCGAGGGGCTCGCGGTGATCCCGGCCCAGCGCGATTGCAGTGCCCACCCCCTGGAACGCGTCGAGCTGACCGAGGCGGAGCAGCAGGCCTTCGCGGGCCTGGTCCGCACGATCCCGCTGCACTGACCCGCACCGAAACGCGCAGACGTCGAAAGCGGCCCCCGGAAGGACTTCCGGGGGCCGCTTTCGGCTGCGCGGGGCCGCGGACCGGCCGCGGACCGGCGTCAGTTGTGGCTGTGCAGGACCTCGTTGAGGCCGCCCCAGACCGCGTTGTTCGGGCGGGCCTCGACGGCGCCGGTGACCGAGTTGCGGCGGAAGAGGATGTTGCTGGCGCCCGAGAGCTCCAGCGCCTTGACGATCTGGCCGTCCGGGAGGGTCACGCGGGTGCCCGCGGTCACGTACAGACCGGCCTCGACGATGCACTCGTCGCCCAGCGCGATGCCGACGCCCGCCTCGGCGCCGACCAGGGTGCGCTCGCCGATCGAGATGATCTGCTTGCCGCCGCCGGACAGGGTGCCCATCGTGGACGCGCCGCCGCCGATGTCGGAGCCGTCGCCGACCACGACGCCCGCGGAGATGCGGCCCTCGACCATGGAGGTGCCGAGGGTGCCGGCGTTGAAGTTGACGAAGCCCTCGTGCATGACGGTGGTGCCCTCGGCGAGGTGAGCGCCGAGGCGGACGCGGTCGGCGTCGGCGATGCGCACGCCCTTGGGGGCGACGTAGTCCGTCATCCGCGGGAACTTGTCGATCGAGGTGACCTGGAGGTGCAGGCCCTCGGCGCGCGCGTTCAGCCGTACGGTCTCGACCTGGTCGACGGCGACCGGGCCGAGCGAGGTCCAGGCGACGTTGGTCAGCAGGCCGAAGACGCCGTCCAGGTTCTGGCCGTGCGGCTTGACGAGGCGGTGGCTGAGCAGGTGCAGGCGCAGGTACGCGTCGTGCGCGTCCAGCGGCTTGTCCTCCAGGGAGGAGATCACGGTGCGGACCGCTACGACCTCGACGCCGCGGACCGCGTCCCGGCGGATCGCCTTGGGCGCGGTGGCGCCCAGCAGCTCCACGGCCTGTTCGGCGGTGAGGCGCTCGGTGCCGGCCGGGCCGGGCTCGGCGACCAGCTGGGGGGCGGGGAACCAGGTGTCGAGGACGGTGCCGTCGGCGGTGAGGGTGGCAAGGCCGGCGGCGACGGCGCCGGTGGTACGCGTAGCAGTCATGCCCGAAACCTAACCGGCGACGGCCCGCCGGAGCGAACCGGTCTCATGTGCCGGTCGCGGCGCGCGCCTCAGGTACCGGGGCGGCGCGCACGGCCCCGGCGCGCCGACCCGGCCGGTCGCCCTGCGCGGACGCGTACAGGACGGCCGCCCCCGCCCCGCCCGCGAGCAGGGCGCAGAGCGGCCACAGCAGGCCGGGCGCGGCGTCGTACAACGCCCCGCCCAGCGGCGGGCCGAGCACCACGCCGCTCACCGAGACGCCGGCGTACAGGCTCTGGAAGCGGCCGACGGCGTGTTCGGGGGCCCGATCCGCGACGTACGCGGTGGCGGTGGTCTTGTACAGGATCTCGCCGACGCTCAGCAGCAGCATCATGGCGACCGCGCCGGCCACGCCCGCGCCCAGCATCAGCATCGCGTACCCCGCCCCCACCAGGAGCAGTCCGGCGCCGATGACGCGCAGCGGCGGGTGGGCGCGCAGGGCGACGGCGGCGGGCATCTCCAACAGCAGGACGACGGCGCCGTTGAGGGCGACGGCGAAGCCGAAGACGCGGGCGTCGAAGCCGTGGTCGGCGAGGAAGACGGGGAAGGCGGAGTACTGCTGCCGATAGACGAGGTCGACGACCAGGATCGCGCCGAGCAGCAGGAGCACGCCGGGCCGCGCGCGCAGCTGCGACCAGAGGCCGCCGCGGCCCGGACCCCCGTCCCGGGCCGCGGCGGAGCGGGGGGCGCCGCGGGCCGGCACGGCCCGGGCGGTCCACAGGGCGAAGAAGAGGGTCCCGAGGCCGTCGGCGACGAAGAGCCAGTCGTACGAGATCCCGGTGGCCACCAGGGCGCCGAGCGGCGGGCCGATGGCGAAGCCGCCGTTGGAGGCACTGCGCACCACGGCGTACGCCAGGCGGCGGGAGCCTTCGGGGACGGTGACCGCGACCAGCGCGGAGTTGGCGGCGCGGACCACCCCGGAGGCGTACTGGGCCAGCGGCAGGGCGCCGAACAGCAGCGGGGTGGGCAGCAGCGGAAAGGCCATCAGGACGAGCCCGCCGAGGGCGGAGGCGGCCAGCAGCACCCGGCGGTGGCCGAAGCGGTCGCCGTACCAGCCGCCGGTGAAGTTCCCGGCGACCAGGCCGACGCCGCCGAGGCCGGTGGCCAGGCCGGCTCCGGTGACCGGGAGTCCGCGCGGGCCGGTCAGGTAGAGGAAGACGAAGACGAAGGTGAAGCTGACGACGGCGTTGACGAACACCCCCGCCGCCAGGAGCCACACCGCGCGCGGCACGTCCTTGAATCCCCGCAGCATGTCCGCCCCCGGATCTCATCGAGTTAGTTCCTTTTGGGAACGGACTATGTCAGCATGACAGCCTCGGGTCAACGGACGAAGGAGTTCCCATGGCCCAGCGCACCCAACTCGGCGACGCCGACTGCGCCATCGCCCAGGCCCTCGACGTCGTGGGCGACTGGTGGACGCTGCTGATCGTGCGCGACGCCGCGCGCGGCGTCGCCCGCTTCGACGCGTTCCAGCGGGAGCTCGGCATGTCCCGCAAGGTGCTGACCGAGCGACTGCGGCTGCTCGTCGAAGCGGACGTGCTGACGCGCGAGCCGTACCAGGAACGTCCGGTGCGGCACGAGTACCGGCTCACCCCGCGCGGGCGGGCGCTGCTGCCGGTGCTGGTGGCCCTCCAGGACTGGGGGGACGCCTGGATCCTGGGAGAGGGAGAGATGACGGCGACCACCGAAGAGGCTTCGCGGGAGGCGGCCCGGGTGCACGCGCTGAAGGGCACGCGGGTGCCGGAGCTGCTGCTGCCGGACGCCGCCGGGGAGCTGCGCGACCCGGTCGCGGACAGCCCGTACACCGTCTTGTACTGCTTCCCGGGGGCCTACGCCCGCGCCGCGTCCTACCCGCCCGGCTGGGCCGGGATCCCGGGGGCGAAGGGCTGCACGCTGGAGTCGTGCACCTACCGCGACCAGCTGGCGCAGTTCACGGCGGCGGGGGCGACGGTGCACGGGGTCTCGACCCAGCGACCGGACGAGCAGCGGGAGTTCGCCGAGGCCGAGGGGCTGCGCTTCCCCCTGCTGTCGGACGCGGGGCTCTCCCTGGTGGCGGCGCTGCGGCTGCCGACCTTCCGGGCCGCGGGGGTGAGCCGGATGAAGCGGCTGACCCTGGTGGTGGCCCGGGACCGGACGGTGGTCGAGGCGATCTACCCGATCACGGACATCGAGGCGAGCGTCTCGGCGGCACTCGCCGCGGTGCGCTCGGCTTCCTGATGGCGCGCCGGGGTGCGCGCACCGCAGCGCGCCGGGGTCAGCAGCTGGGTCGCAGGACCCGGGCGAGGACCTCGCGGGCGTACGCCTCGTCGTAGTCGGAGCCCGTCAGGAGCACCTGGAGGCCGATCCCGTCCAGGGCCGCCACCAGTGCCCGCGCCGTCACCGGATCCGTGCGCCGCGCGAGGATCCCGGCGACCGCCTCGCCCCACTGCGCGGCCACCGGCCGCAGCGCGGGGCGGCGCAGGGCGGCCAGGTAGAGCTCGTACTCCAGCTCCACCCGCCCCCGGTCCGCGGCCAGGGCCTCCCCCAGCACCCGGGCCAGCGCGCCCGCCAGGTCGCCCGTCGGATCGGCCAGGGCGGGGCTGTCGGCGAGGGCCCGCGCGAAGCCCTCGTTGGCCTGGCGCAGGGCCGCGACCAGGAGCTCGTCCAGGGTCTTGAAGTGGTAGGTCGTCGAGCCGAGCGGTACGTCCGCCGCCGCGGCCGCGCTGCGGTGCGTCAGCCCGGCGATCCCCTGGTCACCCACGACCCGGATCGCCGCGTCGATGATCCGCTGCCGCCGCTCGGGGTCGTAGCGGCGCGCGCCCGCCGCCATCAGTGCGCACCGCCCACGTTCAGCAGGACCACCCCGCCGATGACCAGCGCGATCCCGGCGATCTTCGCCGCCGTCGCCGGTTCGCCCATGAAGACCATGCCGATCGCGGCGATGGCGGCGGTGCCGACCCCGGCCCATATCGCGTACGCCGTCCCGACCGACATGCTCTTCAGCGTCTGCGCCAGCAGGGTGAAGGCGATGACGTAGCCGAGCAGGGTCCCGAGCGAGGGCCACAGCCGGGTGAAGCCGTCGCTGTACTTCATGGCGGTGGTCCCGGCCACCTCGGCGGCGATGGCGGCGGCGAGCAGTACGTAGGGCATGTGTACGAGGGTACACATCGTTGCGTACGTCCGTACACAGTGAGCTCAGCGAGCTCGGTCGGCGGTGTGGCCGCGAAGCATCGACAGATCGACGGGTCGGCGGATCGGCGGATCGGCGGATCGGCGGCCGGGCGAAAACCCGTGGACGGACCCGCGCAAGATCACATACCGTGTGGATCCACGCCTTGAGACCGACGGAAGGAGGCGAGTGCCGTGCAGTTCACACCCATCCAGCGCTCCCTCTTCCCCCGTCCCGGCGTGGTTCGTCCGTTCTGACCGGGAGCGCTCCGCACAGCTCTTTTCCCGGAGGAATCCATGACCGGTCCGGTCATCCGCACGCTCTCCGCGAGCGACGCCCATCTCTTCGACGCACTCCCCGACCCCCTGGGCGCCCGCGAGGCCCATCGGCGCACCCACTTCCGCCCCGACTGGAAGCGCGTCGCCCTGCGCGACGGCGAGGTCGTCGCACGCGGCGCGTGGTGGGGCGGCCCCGACGACGCGGAGCCCGTCAACATCAACTGGTTCGACGTGGCCGAGGGCGAGGAGGAGGCCGGGGCCGCGCTCCTGCGCTCCGCTCCCCGGCAGGTCGAACTGGAGATCAACCTGCCCGGCGGCTGGCGGGAGGAACCCCGCCTGCGCGCCGCCGCCGAGGCCCGCTTCGCCGCCGCGCGGGCCGCCGGGTACGCGCTCCTGGTGGAACGCTTCCTGTACCGCTGGACCCCGGAATCGGGTCTGCCCGAGCGGCCCGGACGTCTGCGCTTCCGCGCCGAACCCGACGACGCCGTGTTCTTCGACGCGTTGCGCCGCATCCACTCCGCCACCCTGGACGCCCACGCGCGACGGGCCGTCACGGAGGGCGGCTTGGACCGGGCGGCCCAGGAGGAACTCGACTTCTTCCACTGGTGCCCCTCCCCGCGGGAGTGGTGGCAGCTCGCGCACACCCCGGACGGCGAACTGGCCGGCATCCACATCCCGGCCCACAACCCCTCCGGCCCGACGATCGGCTTCATCGGGGTCCTCCCGGAACAGCGCGGGCGCGGCTACGCCTACGACCTCCTCGCGGAGTGCACCCACTTCCTGGTGGAGCGGGGCGCGGAGTTCGTCACCGGAGCCACGGACCAGGGCAACTTCCCCATGGCCGCGAACTTCACCAAGGCCGGCTTCCCGGTCGTCCGCGAACGCCTCAACTTCCACCCGGTAGGCCGAGCCGGCTAGCGGGGCACAGCGGATGAAGAGCGGCCCGGCCCCGCCCTCCTGGGCAGGTCCGGGCCGCTCGCCAACGGCCGCGTACTAGCCGACCGTGAACCACCCCGAGCGCGACTTCTTCCATTCCGCGTGCGTCAGGTCCTTGGCCTCGGTCCCGTCCCCGTACAGGTCCGCCGACCCGCAGTCGGTGATCAGCTGCACCCGGGCCCCCGGCACGCTCAGGTCCGGCACATCGACGATGGCCTCCCAGCCGCCCGCGTCGCTGGTCGGCAGGTCGGTCCGCTTCACCGGGGCATGTCCGGCCACTCCGTCCCAGGAGTAGAGGGCGTAGGGGTCGGTGTTGTCGTCGGCGGCCCAGGAGCCGGCCAGGATCAGGTACTGGTTCGCCGCGTTCTTGCGGATGTCGCGGATCGCGAGCCCGCCCAGGTCCAGCTCGATGCCCGGACCGAAGACGGCCTTGGCACCGCTCGCGAGCACCTTGTCGAAGTTGGTGACGGGCACGATCAGGGCCTTGCCGCCGGGCACGGCCGGCGCCAGCGGCGCGCGGAAACCCAGGTAGGCCGTGGTCGTGGAGCCCGGCGCGAACTCCAGACCCTCCACGTTGAATCCGTCGATCTGCTTGGGCGCCTCGCCGTCGGCGGTGCCCGCCGCGAAGCCGTAGCGGTTGCCGTTCGCCTTGTCCCACGCCACCAGGTCGTCGCGGAGCTTCTTGTACGAACGCCCGTAGGCGAGCTGCGTGGTGGACCCGGAGCCGCTCAGCGTCGTGGTGAACACCGTGTTGCGGGGGGCCTTGTACTCGCCGTCCTTGTTGTTGCCGAGCGAACCGGTCCAGTAGATGGTGTTGCCGATGCGCGTGGCGCCCTCGATGTCCACCTCCTTGCTGACCCCGAGCTGCGAGCTGAAGTCCCAGGTCCTGGCGGGCGCACCGGACGTGGAACGGTCGTACAGGCGCAGGACGTTGGATTCGTCGTCCGCGACGACGGTGTAGCCGCCACCGACGTCCACGGCGGCCGAGGAGTCCGAGGAGCCGGTGAGGTAGCGGGCGTCGGCCGGGTTCCGCACGGCCGCCGAGGCGGCGTAGGACAGGGTCTTGGTGGCGCTCTTGCCGCCCAGGCCGGTCACCTTGACGGTGAGGTTGGTGTACCCGCGGCCGCGTGCGGTGACGGCGAGCTTGCGCACCGCCCCGGCTCCGGTGACGCTCACGTCGCCGGTCCCGGCCACCGAGGACTTGCTCGACGCGGAGGCGCTCACGGTGAGCGCGGAGACGTCGGCGCCGCTCTGGGCGACGGTGACGTCGACGAGCGGGTCACCGACCCCGCCCACGGCCCCGGAGAGGTAGCCGGCGGACAGCGAGATGGTCGGCGTGCCGTAACTGGCGGCCTGGGCCGGCATGTTCATCACGCCGGCCAGCATCAGCGCGGCGATCGCCGCGGTGCCCAGCTGCTTCCGCATCGGCTTCCGCATCGGCTTCTGCGTCTTCAGTGACTTCATCGGGTACCCCCACGGACGGAATCGAGCGTGAACCATGCGGACCGGGACTTCTTCCACTCGGGGTGGCCGAGGTCCTTGGCCTCGGTGCCGTCGCCGTACAGGTCGGCGGAGCCGCTGTCGGTGATCAGCTGGACGCGGGCGCCGGGCGCCCGCAGATCGGGTACGGCGACCACGGCTTCCCAGCCGCCGGGGTCGGTGGTGGGCAGGTCGAGGCGCTTCTTCGGAGCATGCCCGGCCACTCCGTCCCAGGAGTAGAGGGCGTAGGGGTCGGTGTTGTCGTCGGCGGCCCAGGAGCCGGCCAGGATCAGGTACTGGTTCGCCGCGTTCTTGCGGATGTCGCGGATCGCGAGCCCGCCCAGATCGAGCTCGATGCCCGGACCGAAGACGGCCTTGGCACCCTTCGCCACCACCTGGTCGATGTTCGTGACGGGCACGATCAGGGCCTTGCCGCCGGGCACGGCCGGCGCCAGCGGCGCGCGGAAGCCCAGGTAGGCCGTGCTCGTGGAGCCCGGCGCGAACTCCAGACCCTCCACGTTGAAACCGTCGATCCGCTTGGGGACCTGCCCGGCGGCGGTGCCCGCGGCGAAGCCGTAGCGGTTGCCGTTCGCCGTGTCCCAGGCGATGAGGTCCTCGCGCAGCCCCTTGTAGGCGGCGGTGAAGGTGACCTCGGTGGCGGCGCCGGAACCGGTGATCTTCGTGGTGAAGACCGTGTTCCGTTCCGCCTTGTACTTGCCGTCCTTGTTGTTGCCGAGCGAACCGGTCCAGTAGACGGTGTCGCCGACCCGGGCGGCGGCCTCGATGTCGACTTCCTTCTTCACCCCGAGAGCGGCGCCGAGGTCCCAGGTCCTGACCGGCGCACCGGAGCGGGAACGGTCGTACAGTCGCAGCACGTTGGACTCGTCGTCGGCCACCAGCGCGTACCCGCCGCCCGCGTCCACCGCCGCCGAGGCGTCCGAGGAGCCGGTGAGGTAGCGCGTGCCCGCGGACCCGCCGCTCACCCGCGCGGAGGCGGCGTAACCGAGGGTGGCGGTGGCGCTCTTCCCGCCGCGGCCGGTGACCCGCACGGTCAGCTCGGTGTAGCCGCGCCCGCGCGGGTGCACGGTCAGCTCGCGCCCGCCCCGGGTCCGGTCGATGCGTACGTCGCCGGGCGCGGCGACCGCCGGGTTGCTGGAGGCGATCACCTCGACCTTGAGTGCGGCGTCCCGGAGCGGGGTGCCCGTGGCGGCGGCCTGCGCCACCCGCACGGTCACGCCCGCGTCACCGACTGCCCCGACGGCTCCCGACAGGTAGCCGGCGGAGAGCGTGATGGTCGGCGCGGCCACCTGCGCCGACGGCATGGGCGCCGGCGCCGCGAAGGCGGGCGCGGTGAGCCCCGCGACGAGCAGGGCCGCGGCCCCGGCGGCTCCCGCGGCGGCCACACGGCGTGCCGGTGAAGGGAGAGACGGCCTGACGGTCACAAGGGGTCCTCTCGACTGCGGCGCCGCCATGACATGACGGCCATCGAGAAGATTCGGCCACCGTGGCCAACTCCCGGTGCACGCGATCCGTCCGCCGGGATAACAGCGGACCCCGGAGGACAGCGGCAGCCCCCGCAACGCACGGAACCCCCCGCACTCGCGTGCGGGGGGTTCCGTGGGGAACATCTGGAATCAGACGTCGAACGGGATCAGACGTTGAAGCCGAGTGCGCGCAGCTGCTCGCGGCCGTCGTCGGTGATCTTGTCCGGGCCCCACGGCGGCATCCACACCCAGTTGATGCGCAGCTCGTTGACGATGCCCTCCGTCGCCGACTTCGCCTGGTCCTCGATCACGTCGGTCAGCGGGCAGGCCGCGGACGTCAGCGTCATGTCGAGGGTGGCGATGTTCGCGTCGTCGACGTGGATGCCGTAGATCAGGCCCAGGTTGACGACGTCGATGCCCAGCTCGGGGTCGACCACGTCGTAGAGGGCCTCGCGGACCTCTTCCTCGCTGGCCGGCTTGATCGACGCCTCGGGCGTCGCGTTCTCGGTCATGCCGTCTTCCTCTCCGCGTCGCCCAGAGCCTGGGCGGTCGCGTCCTTCCACGCCATCCAGCTCAGCAGAGCACACTTGACCCGCGCGGGAAACTTGGCGACACCGGCGAACGCGACCGCGTCCTCCAGCACCTCTTCCATGGCCTCGTCGGGCTCGATCTTGCCCTTCGACTGCATCAGCTCCAGGAAGGTCTCCTGGATCCGGCGCGCGTCGGCGAGGTCCTTGCCGACCAGCAGCTCGTTCAGCACGGACGCGCTGGCCTGGCTGATCGAGCAGCCCTGGCCCTCGTACGAGACGTCGGTGAGCGTCTCGCCGTCGTACTTCACGCGCAGCGTGATCTCGTCGCCGCACGTCGGGTTGACGTGGTGCACCTCGGCGTCGCCGTCGCGCAGGCCACGCCCGTGCGGGTGCTTGTAGTGGTCCAGGATCAGTTCCTGGTACATCGAATCCAGCTTCACTGCTGCCCCAACGCCTTCGTCATGTCCGTCACTATCCGAAGAAGTTCCGTACGTGCTCCAGCCCGTCGATCAGCGCGTCGACCTCGGCCGGAGAGGAGTACAGGTAGAACGACGCCCGCGTGGTCGCAGGAATTCCGTAGCGCAGGCAGACGGGGCGCGCGCAGTGGTGTCCCACGCGGACCGCGATGCCCTGCTCGTCCAGGACCTGGCCGACGTCGTGGGGGTGGATGTCGCCCAGCGTGAAGGAGATGGCCGCGCCGCGGTCCTCGGCCGTGGTGGGGCCGATGATCCGCAGGTCGGGGACTTCCAGCAGGCGCTTGACCGCGTACTCGGTGATCGCGTGCTCGTGCGCGGCGATCTTGTCCATGCCGATCGCGGTCAGGTAGTCCACGGCCGCGCCGAGGCCGACGGCCTGGGCGATCGGGGGCGTGCCCGCCTCGAACTTGTGCGGCGCGGGAGCGTAGGTCGAGGCGTGCATCGACACGGTCTCGATCATCTCGCCGCCACCGAGGAACGGGGGCAGGTCCTCCAGCAGCTCCTGGCGTCCCCACAGGACGCCGATGCCGGTCGGGCCGCACATCTTGTGACCGGTGAAGGCCACGAAGTCGGCGCCGAGCGCCTGCACGTCGAGCGGCATGTGCGGAGCGGCCTGCGAGGCGTCGATCAGCACCAGCGCGCCGACCTCCTGCGCGCGCCGGACGATCGCCTCGGTCGGGTTGACCGTGCCCATGATGTTGGAGACCAGCGTGAAGGAGACGATCTTCGTCTTCTCCGTGATGACCTCTTCGATGTTGGACAGGTCGAGGCGGCCGTCGTCGGTGAGGCCGAACCACTTCAGCTTCGCGCCGGTGCGCTGCGAGAGCAGCTGCCACGGCACGATGTTGGAGTGGTGCTCCATCTCCGTGATGGCGATCTCGGTCTCGCGGTCGACCCGGTAGGGCTCGTCGGCCCAGCCGAGCATGTTCGCGACCAGGTTGAGCGACTCGGAGGCGTTCTTGGTGAAGATCACCTCGTCGCGGCTCGGCGCGTTGATGAAGGCGGCGACCTTGTCGCGGGCGCCCTCGTACAGCGCCGTGGCCTCCTCGGCGAGCACGTGCACGCCACGGTGGACGTTGGCGTTGTGCTGCTCGTAGTACTCGTTCAGCGCGTCGAGCACCTGGCGCGGCTTCTGCGAGGTCGCCGCGTTGTCCAGGTAAACGATCTTCTTCCCGTCGTGGACCACACGATCCAGCAGGGGGAAGTCCTTGCGGATCGCCTCGATGTCGAGGAGGCCAGGCAGCTGTGTCACGCGGTAGCGCCACCCTTCGTGCTGTACGCCACGTAACCCTCGGCCTCCAGCTTGTCGGCGAGTTCGGCGCCACCGGACTCGACGATGCGGCCTTCGGAGAAGACGTGGACGAAATCGGGCTTGATGTAGCGGAGGATCCGCGTGTAGTGCGTGATCAGCAGGGTGCCGACCTCGCCGGACTCGCGGACGCGGTTGACGCCCTCGGAGACCTGGCGCAGCGCGTCGACGTCGAGGCCGGAGTCGGTCTCGTCGAGGATCGCGATCTTCGGCTTGAGGAGCTCCAGCTGGAGGATCTCGTGGCGCTTCTTCTCACCGCCGGAGAAGCCCTCGTTGACGTTGCGCTCGGCGAAGGCCGGGTCCATCTGGAGCTGCTCCATCGCGGACTTGACCTCCTTCACCCAGGTGCGCAGCTTGGGGGCCTCGCCGCGGATCGCCGTGGCGGAGGTGCGCAGGAAGTTGGAGACCGAGACGCCGGGGACCTCGACCGGGTACTGCATGGCGAGGAAGACGCCGGCGCGGGCGCGCTCGTCGACCGACATCTCCAGGACGTCTTCGCCGTCGAGGGTCACGGTGCCACCGGTGATGGTGTACTTCGGGTGACCGGCGAGCGAGTACGCGAGGGTGGACTTGCCGGAGCCGTTCGGACCCATGATGGCGTGCGTCTCACCCTGCTTGACGGTGAGGTCGACGCCCTTGAGGATCTCGCGGGCGCCGTTTTCGGCCTCGACGGAGACGTGCAGGTCGTGGATTTCAAGCGTTGCCATGGATACCTCAGGACTCCTGGGTGAGGGAGGCGCGTACGTCGACAAGGACGTTGCCCCCTTCGATCTTTACGGGGTATACGGGTACGGGCCGCGTCGCCGGCAGACCGGACGGCTTGCCGGTCCGCAGGTCGAACGCCGAGCCGTGCAGCCAGCACTCGATCATGCAGTCGTCGACCTCACCCTCCGAGAGGGACACGTTCGCGTGCGAGCAGATGTCGTTGATCGCGAACACCTCCCCCTCGGTGAGGACGACGGACACCGGCGTGCCGTCGAGTTCCACCCGCTTGGGGGTGTCCGTCTCCAGCTCGCTCAGCGCGCAGGCCTTGACGTAGGTCATCAGACCGACGCCTGCAGTTCGAGGTCGATCTTCGCCAGCAGGCGCTCCTCGATGTCGTCGACACCGATCTGCTGGACCAGCTCGGCGAAGAAGCCGCGCACGACCAGGCGGCGGGCCTCGTCGGCCGGGATGCCGCGGGACTGGAGGTAGAAGAGCTGCTCGTCGTCGAAGCGGCCGGTCGCGGAGGCGTGGCCGGCGCCGACGATCTCGCCGGTCTCGATCTCCAGGTTCGGCACCGAGTCGACCCGCGCGCCGTCCGTGAGGACGAGGTTGCGGTTCATCTCGTAGGTGTCGGTGCCCTCGGCGGTCTTCTCGATGAGGACGTCACCGATCCACACCGCGTGCGCGTCCTGGCCCTGCAGCGCGCCCTTGTAGACCACGTGGGACTTGCAGTGCGGGGCGACGTGGTCGACCAGGAGGCGGTGCTCCTGGTGCTGGCCCTTGTCGGTGAAGTAAAGGCCGAGGAGCTCGGCCTCGCCGCCGGGACCGGCGTAGTGAACGCGCGGGTGCAGTCGGACGAGGTCACCGCCGAAGGTGATCACGATCGACTTGAAGCTCGCGTCACGGCCGATCAGCGCGTTGTGCTGGGAGCAGTGGACGGCGGTGTCGTCCCAGTCCTGGACCGAGACCACGGTGAGCTTGGCGCCGTCGCCGACCAGGAAGTCGACGTTGGCGGCGCGGACGCCGTCACCGGTGTGGTCGATGACGATGATCGCCTCGGCGAAGGCCTGCACGTCGAAGACCGTGTGGCCGAAGGTGGTGCCGCCCTCGCCGTGCAGCGAGACGCGCACCGGCTCGGTGAGCACCTGCTCCTTGGGCACGGTGACGACCGTGGCCTTGGCGAACGACGAGAACGCCTGGGCCGCGACGCGGTCGACCGGCGTACCGGCCTTGCCGACGCGGGCGTCGTCGCGGTCCACCGACTCGATGGTGACGCCCTCGGGCGCGTCGATCTGCGCCTTCATGGTGCCGTTGGCGACCGCGGTGCCGTCGTGGAGACCACGCAGGCGGGCCAGCGGGGTGAAGCGCCACTCTTCCTCACGGCCGTGCGGCACGGGGAAGTCCGCCACGTCGAAGGACGGGGGCGCGCTCATCCGGGTGGCGACGGTGGACTCGGCGGCCACCGCGATCGCGCCGGCGGTGGTGGAGCCCACCGCGGGGGTTCCGCCCTGGACCGTCAGGTCCTTGGGGGCGCTCTGAGCCTCTGCCATGGCTGTCGTCTTGCTCTCTTCCTGCGTCGTGCGTCAAAGGGATCTGCGCTGCGGGGCGGGCGGGTCGGACTAGCCGACCGAACCCTCCATCTGCAGCTCGATCAGCCGGTTCAGCTCCAGCGCGTACTCCATCGGCAGCTCGCGCGCGATCGGCTCGACGAAGCCGCGCACGATCATCGCCATCGCCTCGAACTCGGTCAGACCGCGGCTCATCAGGTAGAAGAGCTGGTCGTCGGAGACCTTGGAGACGGTGGCCTCGTGGCCCATGGAGACGTCGTCCTCGCGGACGTCCACGTACGGGTACGTGTCCGAGCGGGAGATCGTGTCGACCAGCAGGGCGTCACAGAGCACGTTCGACTTGGAGCCGTGCGCGCCCTCGCCGATCTCGACCAGACCGCGGTACGAGGTGCGGCCGCCACCGCGGGCCACCGACTTGGAGACGATGTTCGAGGAGGTGTTCGGCGCCATGTGGACCATCTTGGAGCCGGCGTCCTGGTGCTGGCCCTCGCCCGCGAAGGCGATGGAGAGGGTCTCGCCCTTGGCGTGCTCGCCCATCAGGTAGACGGCCGGGTACTTCATGGTGACCTTGGAACCGATGTTGCCGTCGATCCACTCCATGGTCGCGCCCTCGTACGCCACGGCGCGCTTGGTGACCAGGTTGTAGACGTTGTTCGACCAGTTCTGGATCGTCGTGTAGCGGCAGCGGCCGCCCTTCTTCACGATGATCTCCACGACGGCGCTGTGCAGCGAGTCCGAGGAGTAGATCGGGGCGGTGCAGCCCTCGACGTAGTGGACGTAGGCGTCCTCGTCCACGATGATCAGCGTCCGCTCGAACTGGCCCATGTTCTCCGTGTTGATACGGAAGTAGGCCTGGAGCGGGATGTCGACCTTGACGCCCTTGGGGACGTAGATGAACGAGCCGCCCGACCACACGGCGGTGTTCAGCGACGCGAACTTGTTGTCGCCGACCGGGATGACCGTGCCGAAGTACTCCTGGAAGAGCTCCGGGTGCTCCTTGAGCGCGGTGTCCGTGTCGAGGAAGATCACGCCCTGCTCCTCCAGGTCCTCACGGATCTGGTGGTAGACGACCTCGGACTCGTACTGGGCCGCGACACCGGCGACGAGGCGCTGCTTCTCCGCCTCCGGGATGCCGAGCCTGTCGTACGTGTTCTTGATGTCCTCGGGCAGGTCCTCCCAGGAAGCGGCCTGCTTCTCGGTCGAACGCACGAAGTACTTGATGTTGTCGAAGTCGATGCCGGAGAGGTCGGAGCCCCAGTTCGGCATGGGCTTCTTACCGAAGAGCTTGAGGCCCTTGAGGCGGAGCTTCAGCATCCACTCCGGCTCGGACTTCTTCGCCGAGATGTCGCGGACGACCTCCTCGGACAGACCCCGCTTGGCCGTGGCACCGGCCGTGTCGGAGTCGGCCCAACCGTATTCGTAGGTGCCCAGGCCATCCAGCTCAGGGTGAGCGATCTCCGTGGTCATGCGGGGTTCCTCCCGGCGGTGCGTACAGAAGTTGATGCAGATGTGTCGGTCTGTGGGGCGTGCGCGCCCGGCCCGGTGCCGCGCGGGATGAAGGTGGTGCACACCCCGTCGCCGTGGGCGATGGTGGCGAGCCGCTGCACGTGCGTCCCGAGCAAACGGGAGAAGACCTCGGTCTCCGCCTCGCACAGCTGCGGGAACTGCTCGGCCACGTGGGCGACCGGGCAGTGGTGCTGGCAGAGCTGTTCTCCACTGTGCGGTCCCGGGGCGCTCTTCGCCGTAGCAGCGTACCCGTCCGCGGTCAACGCCCTGGCAAGGGCCTCGGTGCGGTCCGCGGGGTCCGCCGCGTCGACCGCTTCGCGGTAGGCCCGCGCCGGCGCGTCCATCCTCGCCCGGGCGAAGGCGGCGACCGCCGCTTCGCCCTGCTCCCCGCCGCCGGCGGCCAGCGCGATCCAGCGCAGGGCCTCGGCGGCGAGGGCGTCGTAGGACTGGTCGAAGGCGTCCCGGCCGCAGTCGGTGAGCGCGAAGACCTTGGCGGGTCGGCCCCGGGTGCGGGCGCCGTACACCCGCTGTTCCCGGGCGGCGACCACGTCGTCCGCGAGGAGCGCGTCGAGGTGGCGCCGGACTGCGGCCTGGGTGAGGCCGAGCCGCTGGGCCAGGTCGGCGACGGTCGACGGACCGTGGTCCAGGATCGACCGCGCGACCCGGTTGCGGGTGGACCGCTCTCCGGTCGCGAGTTCCCCCGGAGGGGTCTCGGTCAGCCGTTCGCCGTATTTCACAACGCCATTGTTGCGTAATTGCCCGGGGGCCGACAAGCCGTGATGGAGGCCACCACTGGTGGCCTCTATCACTAAGGGTTACCTAATCTGTCGACGCAGCGTGACGCCGATCAACCGGAAGCAACTATTCCGCAATCCCGGCGGGACCCTCCGGTGAACCAGTACACGGCCCCCACCAGCAAGCCTCCGCCCACGATGTTCCCCGGCACGGTGAACATCAGGTTGCGCAGGAGGTCACCGAATCCGGCCCGCCCGTCCAGGATCGCCAGGCTGAAGACCGCCATGTTCGCCACGCAGTGTTCGAATCCGACCGCCACGAACACCGCCACGGGCAGCCACAGGACGAAAATCTTGGCCGCGTCACCGCGCGCCCGGGTGAACATCCAGATCGCCAGGCAGACCAGCATGTTGCAGAGCACCGCGCGCCAGAAGAGCTGACCGCCGCTGAGCGCCGTCTTCCCGTGCACCATCTCGGTGAGCATGGCCCGCGCGGAGGGCGAGGAGGTCACACCCGAGGCGTGCACCATGGCGCCGAAGCCGAAGGCCCCCACCAGGTTGCCGCTCAGCGAGAGCGCCCAGGACGCGAGCAGGTCCTTCACCCCGGTACGGCCGGACAGCGCGCCGACCAGCATGACCATCACGTTGCTGGTGAAGAGCTGGGCGCCGGCGAACATCACGATGGTCAGCGCGATCGGGAAGACCGCGCCCTCCAGCAGTTTCACGGCCGCCGACCCCTTGGCCACGAAGGGCGAGATCGCGACCAGGAGCAGGATCTCCCCGATCCCGATATAGGCGCCGGCGAGCATCGCCGAGACGAAGTAGCGCGTCGGGTGCCCGAGGTCGTGCGCCTTGTGCTCGGCCTGCCCCGAGGTGGCTTCGACGTTCTGCGCGATGCTGTTCACCTTTCGAAGTTAGGTCCTCCCCGATGCTCCGTTCGGTATGAAAAAGTCATGAAAGGGCGGACCCGCGACCTGGTGGACCCGGGACCTAGGACCCCCGGGCCGCCTCCGTAGACTCACCCGCATGAGCAACGACCCCGCCGTGGAGATCCGCGGACTGGTGAAGCGGTACGGCCCCAAAACGGCGGTGGACGGCCTCGACCTCACCGTCCCCAGGGCCTCGGTCACCGCGGTCCTAGGTCCCAACGGCGCGGGCAAGACGACCACTGTGGAAATCTGCGAGGGTTACCACCGCCCCGACGCCGGAACCGTCCGCGTCCTCGGCCTGGACCCCGTCGCCGACGCCCCGGCCCTGCGCCCGCGGATCGGCGTGATGCTCCAGTCCGGCGGGATCTACTCCGGCGCCCGCGCCGTCGAGATGCTGCGGCACATGGCCGCGCTGTACGCCGACCCCCTCGACGTCGGGATGCTGGTGGAGCGGCTGGGGCTCGGCGACTGCGGCCGCACCGCCTACCGCCGCCTCTCCGGCGGCCAGCAGCAGCGCCTGTCCCTCGCCATGGCCGTCGTCGGCCGCCCCGAGCTGGTCTTCCTGGACGAGCCGACCGCCGGCCTGGACCCCCAGGCCCGCCGCGCCACCTGGGACCTCGTACGGGAACTGCGCGCCGACGGGGTCACCGTCGTGCTCACCACCCACCACATGGACGAGGCCGAGCAGCTCGCCGACGAGGTCGCCATCGTCGACGCGGGCCGCGTCATCGTGCACGGCAGCCCCGAGCAGCTCTGTCGCGGCGGCGCCGAGAACACGCTGCGCTTCACCGGCCGCCCCGCGCTCGACCTCGCCTCGCTCCTCAAGGCGCTGCCCGACGGCACCCAGGCCGCCGAGACCACCTCCGGCGTCTACCGCCTCACCGGCGACATCGACCCGCAGCTGCTGGCCACGGTCGCCTCCTGGTGCGCCCAGCACGGGGTCATGCCGGACAGCCTCACGGTCGAGCGGCACACGCTCGAAGACGTCTTCCTGGAACTCACGGGCAAGGAGCTGCGCGCATGAGCGCCGGTACGTTCACCCCCGGGCCGGGGGCCGCGCCCGTGTCCCGCATGATCTTCGCGCAGACCGCGCTGGAGACCCGGATGCTGCTGCGCAACGGCGAGCAGCTGCTGCTCACCGTGATCATCCCGGCGCTGCTGCTGGTGCTGTTCTCGGCCGTGGACATCGTCGACACGGGCGCCCAGCGGTCCGTGGACTTCCTCGCCCCCGGCATCCTGGCCCTCGCGGTGCTGTCCACGGCCTTCACCGGCCAGGCCATCGCCACCGGCTTCGACCGCCGCTACGGGGTCCTCAAGCGGCTGGGGGCCTCGCCGCTGCCGCGCTGGGCCCTGCTGGCCGCCAAGACCCTGTCGGTGCTGGTCACCGAGGTGCTCCAGATCGCCCTGCTGTCCGTGATCGCCCTCGGGCTCGGCTGGTCCCCGCACGGCGACCCGCTGTCGGTGGCCGCGCTGGTCCTGCTCGGCACCGCCGCCTTCTCCGGGCTCGGTCTGCTGATGGCGGGCACGCTCAAGGCCGAGGCGACGCTGGCCGCCGCGAACCTGGTGTTCCTGCTGCTGCTGGTCGGCGGCGGGGTGATCGTGCCGATGGAGAAGTTCCCGGAGGCGGTGCGCACGGTCCTCGAACTGCTGCCGATCACCGCCCTGTCCCACGGGCTGCGGGCGGTGCTCCAGGAGGGCGCGTCCTTGCCGTGGGGCGACGCGGCCGTGCTGGCCGCCTGGGCGGCGCTGGGTCTGGGCGCCGCGGCGCGGTTCTTCCGCTGGGAGTAGGCGGAGCGGGGGCCGTCCGCCGCGCCGTCCGGGAGTGACCGGTTCCTGTTGCGCCGGCAGAGAAGACCTTCCCCCTGCCACGGCCTTCCCGCGAGGATGGACGCCTCCACACGACACGAAGCCGGGGGGGGCGGGCATGGCGCAGCGAGAGGCCGCACTGCGGCTCGACGAACAGTGGTCCCGGATCCGTTCGGGCGCCGCGCACGCGGAACCCGGTGAGCGCGAGCGGCTGCTGGGCGAGCTGATCTCCGCGCTGCGGGAGCCCGCGCGCGGCGACCCCGAGTGCGCGGCCCTGCTCGGCCTGCGCCTGGGCGACCTGGCCGGCCGCCGCTTCGCGGACGGGGACCGGGCCGGGGCGCTGTCCGCCCTGGAGGAGGGGCTGCGGCACGCGCAGCAGGCCGCCGGGCACGACCCGGAGTACGCCCGCTGGTACGCCCGGGGTCTGATCAACCAGGGGGTCTGGCTGGCCTGGCCGCTGAGCGACGCGGACCGGCTGCCCCGGCACCCGCTGGGCGCCGCGGCCGAGGAGGGCCCGAGCCCGATGGAGCGGGCCGCCGGCGAGCGCGCCCTGGACGTGACCCGCTCGGCGGTGGACGTACTGGCGGGGCTGGACCCGCACGATCCGGTCAACCAGCGCGGCCTGGCCCAGGCGAAGGTGTTCCTCGGGGACCGGCTCGCCGAGCTGGGGCTGGCCGAGGACGCGGTGGCCTGGGCGGTGGACGCCGAGCGGGACTTCCGGCGGCTGCTCCAGGTCGGCCCGGGGCCGGCGGAGGCCCAGGAGGCCGAGGACGCGCTGGCGCACATCGAGCGCCAGCTGGAACTGCGGCTGCGCTTCCTCGACTTCGAGTCCCTGGTGGGTCTGCGCGCGGACGGGTTGCTGCCCGAACGGCTGCTCCCCCAGGCCGTGCTGGCCGCCCGGATCCAGGGCGTGGAACCGGAGCGGATCGCGGCCGGGCTGCGCCTCGACGACGACCGGGTGGCCGAGACGCTGGGCGCCCTCCCCTGGCTCGCGGTGTGGCGGTTCGACGTCCGGGGTCCTGACGGGCTGTGGAACGTACAGGGACATCCCTGGCACAACGCCGCAGAAGTGACGAACAGGACGGCGGAGGAGGTGGCGACCGACCTCTTCCGCGGCTTCACCGAGTCCCCGGACTACCCCGGCCCCGGCGCGCATTGGCGGATCCGGGTGTGGTGGCAGGAGGAAGGGGACCCGGCGGGCGCCCGGTTCCGACTGATGATCGCCCCCGAGACCCCAAGTGACGCGCCTGACACACCTGACGGCACCCCCTCGTGAAAGTTTGCACAAGGCGCCGCCTACGATAGGGGGCGTGTTCTCCCCCCTCGCTTACATCGCCAGCCGCTGGACGCCGTCGCCGCGCACGGTCCAGCGGGCCGCGCTCGCCGCCCTCGTGATGAGTGTGGTCATCGTCGTCACCGGCGGCGCCGTCCGCCTGACCGGCTCCGGCCTGGGCTGCGACACCTGGCCCAAGTGCACCGACGACAGCCTGTTCGCGACGCCCGCCCAGGGCTTCCACGGCGCCATCGAGTTCGGCAACCGCATGCTGACGTACGTCCTGTGCGCGGCGGTCGGCTGGGGCATCGTCGCGGCCCGCTCGGCCGTGCCGTGGCGCCGGACGCTGACGAAGCTCGGGTGGACGCAGTTCGTCATCGTCATGGCGAACGCCGTGCTCGGCGGCATCACCGTGATGACGGGCCTCAACCCCTACAGCGTGGCGGGCCACTTCCTGCTCGCCACCTCGCTCATCACGGTCACCACCCTCACCTGGCAGCGCACCCGCGAGGGCGACACCGCACCCCGGCCGCGCGTTCCCGCGCCGGTGCGCAAGCTGTCGTGGGCGATGCTCGCGGCGACGCTGGTGCTGATCGCGGCGGGCACCGTCGTCACCGGTTCCGGCCCGCACGCCGGTGACAGCAGCGACATCAAGCGGATGCCCTTCGACTGGACCACCACCGCGCACGTGCACGCCGTCGCGGCCTGGCTGGTGTGCGCGCTGGCCGTCGCGATGTGGCTGGTGCTGCGCGTGGTGGACGCGCCGGACGACACCCGGGCGCGCGCCCGCGAACTGCTGGTCGTGCTGCTCGCCCAGGGGGCCGTCGGCTACGTCCAGTTCTTCACCAAGGTGCCCGAGGTGCTGGTCGCCGTCCACATGCTCGGCTCGTGCCTCGTGTGGATCGCCGTCCTGCGGGTGGCGCTCAGCCTGCGCGAACGCCCCGAGGCGCGGGCGGAGATCCCGGCCCAGGAATCGGCGCTCCCCGCGTCGGTCTGAGACGGGTCCGAGGCCGGTTCCTAGGCCGGTTCAGCCCCGGTCCAAGCGGTAGACGCGGCGGGCGTTGCCCGCTGCGAGCAGGGCCGCCACCCGCTCGGCGTCCCGCCAGGACCAGGAGCCGTCGGCGACCCAGCCGCCCAGCACCCGACCGAGCGCCTCCCGGAACACCCGGGCCGCGACCACATGCAGTTCGGGCAGTTCGCGGCCGCCGCTGGAGTAGAGCAGCTTGCCGAACGGCGCCGTCTCCAGCAGTTCCGCCAGCACCGCGTCGGCGCGCGCCCCGGTGCGGGCGAGGGCCGGACCGAGGTCGGCGTAGACGTGCGGGAAGGCGGCCGCCAGGTGCGCGGCGTGCCGGTGGTACGGGTACCCGTGCAGCAGCACCAGGTCGGTGCCCAGGCCCGCCGTCGCCCGGACGAAGTCCGTCAGCAGGGCCGGATCGCCGCGGTCGAGGCGTTCGCGCGGATCGCCCGCGCCGGCGTGCAGCTGGAGCGGCAGCCCCGAGCCGACCGCGCTCCACAGCAGGTGCCGGACGAGTACGGGGTCCCGCACCGGCCCGCCCTTGACCCGCCGGGCCAACCACCGCGCCGCCGCGCCGCGCACCTCGTCGGGGCCGGGCGGCTCGGGCGCGAAGGCCAGGGCGGCGCCGTGACCGGCGCCCGGAGCGGTCCCCGCGGTGAAGGCGAGGGCTCCGGCGGCCGCGTGCTGGAAGGCCTCGGCGAGATTGGCGAGGAAGCCCTCGGCGGTGCCGGAGGTATCGGCGACGTGCTCGGCCAGTAACTCCAGCCGGACGATCTCGTGGGCCTCGGCATCCGCGGCGAGCGCGAGCTCCTTGGGACCCGTCAGGTCGCCCGACGCCCCGGTGTCGACGAGGAAGGTGGCGGTTCCGGAGCCCCGCAGCAGCAGCCGCGCCGCCTCCAGGACGCCCAGTTCGCGGCGGCGGGCCAGGTAATGGGCGGGCGGGCAGTGGGCTTCCAGCCCGAGCAGCGGCGGACACCAGCGGCGCACGGCGAAGCCGGCCTGGGTGTCGAAGAAGGTGGTCCCGGCTGCCGCCGGTCCCACCGACCCGCCGAGACGGGCCTCGAAGGTGCCGAGGCCCAGCTCCGTGCGGAGCACTCCCTGGCAGTACTGGTCCACCAGGGGCGGCGTTTCGATCATCCGGTCATCCCGTTGCGGACGTGGGCGAACGTGCGGGTGCGCTTCCACACGTCCTAACGGGTGAGCGGGGTGTGAGGTGTTGCTCGCGCTGTTGACCGAGCCGGTCGCCTCGCGGCGGGCCCGGCCCGCACCCCGCCCCGCCGGACCTATTCGGCGGCCTTGGTCCCCTCGGCCTCCGAAGCCTCCGCTTCGGCGGCGGCGACCGGCTCGGCCTCCGCCTCCGCGGCCGGGGCGGCCTGCGCAGCCTCGGGCTCGACCTTGGCCTCAGCAGCCGGGGCGGGGACAGCCTTCGCCTCGGCAGCGGGCTCCTCCTTCGCGGCAGCGGGCGCAGCCTTGGCCTCCGCAGCAGGGTCCCCCTTCGCCTCAGCGGCAGCAGCCGCCTTCGGAGCCTCGGGCTCGCCCTTCGCCTGCGCGGCGGGCTCAGCCTTGGCCTCCACGGCCGGGGCGGCCTTCGGCGCCTCGGACTCGGCCTTCGCCTCGGCGGCCGGTGCGGCCTTCGACGCAGGCACGGGGGCGGCCTTCGCCTCAGCGGCGGGCGCCGGCTTCGGCTCAGCAGCGGGCGCGGCCTTCTCGGCCAGGGGAGCCGGCTTCGGCTCGACCACGGGAGCCGGCTTCGCGGCAGCGGGAACCGGCTTCGCAGCCTCCGGCTCGGCCACGGCCACCGGCTCAGCGGCAGCGACCGGCTCAGCGGCAGCGACGGGGGCGGCGACCGGGTTCGCGGGGCCGCCCACTTGGATGCCGGCCATCCGGGTCCACTCGTACGGCCCGGTCCGCACCCGCGCCGCCATCTCGCCGTCGAAGGCGTCCTGGAGCGTCAGGCCCGCCTTCTCGGCCGCGAGTCGGGCGACCTCGTACGCGGGGGCCACCAGGTCGCCCCAGCCGCCGTCGGCGCCGACGAGCACGATGCGGGTGCCCGCCTGGCCGATGTGGGCGAGCTGGCCCTCGGCGCCGCCGTGCAACTTGGCGAAGGCGTCGATCTGCTTGGCCAGCTTCGCCGCGGTGCGGTCCTGCTTCTTGTCGGGAGTGACTGCTGCGGTGTCTGCCATGGACGGCATGCTACCGGTGAGTAATCAGCGGAGGAAGGGATCCACGGCCACGGCCACGAACAGCAGCGACACGTAGGTGATCGACCAGTGGAACAGCCGCATCTCCTTGAGCTTCGCGCCCGTCACCCCGGACTTGGCCCGGGCGTGCAGCGCGTGCGCCTCCCACAGCCACCAGCCACCGGCCACCAGCGCCACCGCGGTGTAGAACCACCCGGTGTAGCCCAGCGGCGTCAGCAGCAGCGAGACCGCCACCATCACCCAGCTGTAGAGGACGATCTGGCGCGCCACGACCCGGTTGCCCGCGACCACCGGCAGCATCGGCACGCCGACCCGCGCGTAGTCGTCCTTCACCTTCATGGACAGCGGCCAGTAGTGCGGCGGCGTCCAGAAGAAGATGACGAGGAAGAGGATGACCGCGGCCCAGGACACCTCGTCCTTGACCGCCGACCAGCCGATGAGCACCGGCATGCAGCCCGCGATGCCGCCCCACACGATGTTCTGCGAGGTGCGCCGCTTCAGCAGCATCGTGTAGACCACGACGTAGAAGAGGAGCGCGCCGAGCGAGAGCGCGGCGGACAGCCAGTTGACCAGCAGGCCGAAGAAGAGGGTGGAGATCACCCCGAGCGAGATGCCGAAGACCAGGCATTCCCGCGGACTGACCATTCCGGTGACCAGCGGCCGCTGCGAGGTCCGGTCCATCAACGCGTCGATGTCGCGGTCGATGTACATGTTCAGCGCGTTCGCGCCGCCCGCGGACAGGTAGCCGCCGAAGCAGGTCACGAGGACCAGCCACATCGACGGAACGCCCTGCTCGGCGAGGAACATCACCGGCACGGTCGTGATGAGCAGCAGCTCGATGATCCGCGGCTTCGTCAGCGCCACGAAGGCCATGGCCCGGGCCCCGAACGGCCGGTGACCGGAAGGGGTACCGAGCACCCCCGCTGGACGGGATTCGACGGCCGTCACGCACACCCCTGACAGAGACTCCCAGCAAGCTCCGGACATGAGGATCCGGTAAAGACTTGCGCGTACCACGCCACTGTAGACGTTGCCCTTACGTCGCCCCGCGCGGGGGTCGCCCCGTGTTGGGCCGATCGGCACCGGCGCGCTGAACCGGACGTGGCAAGGTGGTGACGGTGTGGAGGCACTCGAATAGCTGCACGCCCCGCCGGGGGTAGGCTCGGAATCGCGCCGGTGCACGGTACGTCACCGGGATTCGACATGTGGAGAGGAGCCCTGACCCACGGTGAGCACCAAGCCGACGACCACAGAGCTCGAGTGGACCGAACTGGACCAGCGAGCCGTTGACACGGCCCGCATTCTCGCCGCTGACGCGGTGCAGAAGGTCGGGAACGGCCACCCCGGTACGGCCATGAGCCTGGCCCCCGCCGCCTACACCCTCTTCCAGAAGGTGATGCGGCACGACCCGTCGGACCCCGAATGGGTCGGCCGGGACCGTTTCGTGCTCTCCGCGGGGCACTCGTCCCTCACCCTGTACACCCAGCTCTACCTGGCCGGTTTCGGCCTGGAGCTGGACGACCTCAAGGCGTTCCGCACCTGGGGTTCGAAGACCCCCGGTCACCCCGAGTACGGGCACACCGCGGGCGTCGAGACCACGACCGGCCCGCTGGGCCAGGGCGTGGCGAACGCGGTGGGCATGGCGATGGCCGCCCGCTACGAGCGCGGCCTGTTCGACCCGGAGGCCGCCCCGGGCACCTCCCCGTTCGACCACATGGTCTACGCGATCGCGGGCGACGGCTGCCTGCAGGAGGGCATCTCCGCGGAGGCGTCCTCGCTGGCCGGCCACCAGAAGCTCGGCAACCTCGTGCTGCTGTGGGACGACAACCACATCTCCATCGAGGGCGACACGGAGACGGCCGTCTCCGAGGACACCATCGCGCGCTTCGAGGCGTACGGCTGGCACGTCCAGCGCGTCGCCCAGCAGGCGAACGGCGACCTCGACCCGAAGGCCCTGTACGCCGCGCTGGAGGCCGCCAAGGCCGAGACCGGGCGTCCGTCCTTCATCGCCGCCCGCTCGATCATCGCCTGGCCCGCGCCGCACGCGCAGGGCACCGAGGCCTCGCACGGCTCGGCCCTCGGCAACGACGAGATCGCGGCCACCAAGGTCGTCCTCGGCTTCGACCCGGAACAGACCTTCGAGGTGTCGGACGCGGTCATCGCGCACACCCGCAAGGCGCTGGACCGCGGCCGCGAGGCCAAGGCCGCCTGGGAGAAGGACTTCTCCGCCTGGCGCACCGCCAACCCGGAGCGCGCCGCCGAGTTCGACCGCATCCAGGCGAACGAGCTGCCCGCGGGCTGGGAGGAGCGGATCCCCGCCTTCGAGACCGGCAAGGGCGTCGCCACCCGCGCCGCCTCCGGCAAGGTGCTCGAAGCGCTCGGCGCGGTCATCCCGGAGCTGTGGGGCGGCTCGGCCGACCTCGCCGGCTCCAACAACACGACCATCGACAAGAACTCCTCGTTCCTGCCGAAGGGCAACCCGCTGCCGGAGGCCGACCCGTACGGCCGCACCATCCACTTCGGCATCCGCGAGCACGCCATGGCCGCGGCCATGAACGGCATCGCGCTGCACGGCCACACCCGCATCTACGGCGGCACCTTCCTGGTGTTCTCCGACTACATGCGCAACGCCGTGCGCCTGTCCGCGCTGATGCACCTGCCGGTGACGTACGTGTGGACGCACGACTCCATCGGCCTCGGCGAGGACGGCCCGACGCACCAGCCGGTCGAGCACGTCGCCGCGCTGCGCGCCATCCCGGGCCTGAACGTGGTCCGCCCGGCCGACGCGAACGAGACCGCCATCGCCTGGCGCGAGATCCTGCGCCGCCACACCAAGGTGTTCGGCAAGGGCGCCCCGCACGGCCTGGCGCTGACCCGCCAGGGCGTGCCGACCTACGACCGCAACGAGGACACCGCCAAGGGCGGGTACGTCCTCTTCGAGGCGGCCGGCCCCGCGGGCGAGACCGTTCTGGCCGAGGTCGTCCTCATCGGCACCGGTTCCGAGGTCCAGCTCGCCGTCGCCGCGCGCGAGGCGCTCCAGGCCGAGGGCGTCCCGGCCCGCGTGGTCTCGATGCCGTGCGTCGAGTGGTTCGAGGAGCAGGACCAGGAGTACAAGGACAGCGTCCTGCCGCCGTCGGTGAAGGCGCGCGTCGCCGTCGAGGCGGGCATCGGCCTGACCTGGCACCGTTACGTGGGCGACGCCGGCCGGATCGTCTCGCTGGAGCACTTCGGTGCCTCGGCCGACGCGAAGGTGCTGTTCCGCGAGTTCGGCTTCACCCCGGAGGCCGTGACCGCGGCCGCCCGGGAATCGCTCGCCGCCGCCGCGCGCTGACGCCCGTACAACACAAGTAGGAGATGCAATTCCCATGACAGACGCACTCAAGCGCCTCTCCGACGAGGGCGTGGCGATCTGGCTGGACGACCTGTCGCGCAAGCGCATCACGTCCGGCAACCTGGCCGAGCTCATCGACCAGAGCCACGTGGTCGGTGTCACCACCAACCCGTCGATCTTCCAGAAGGCGATCAGCAGCGGTGACGGCTACGAGCAGCAGCTCGCCGACCTCGCCGCCCGCAAGGTCACCGTCGACGAGGCGATCCGCATGATCACCACGGCGGACGTCCGCGACGCCGCCGACATCCTGCGCCCCGTCTACGACTCCACCGAGGGCCAGGACGGCCGGGTCTCGATCGAGGTCGACCCCCGTCTGGCGCACGAGACCACGGCGACCATCGCCGAGGCCAAGCAGCTCGCCTGGCTGGTGGACCGTCCGAACACGCTCATCAAGATCCCGGCGACCAAGGCCGGCCTGCCGGCGATCACCGAGGTCATCGGCAAGGGCATCAGCGTCAACGTCACGCTGATCTTCTCGCTGGAGCGCTACCGCGAGGTCATGGACGCGTACCTGGCGGGTCTGGAGAAGGCGAAGGCCGCGGGCCTGGACCTGGCCAAGATCCACTCGGTCGCCTCCTTCTTCGTGTCCCGCGTGGACTCGGAGATCGACAAGCGCCTGGACGCCGTCGGCACCGACGAGGCCAAGGCCCTCAAGGGCAAGGCGGCGCTCGCGAACGCCCGTCTGGCCTACGAGGCGTACGAAGAAGTGTTCTCCGGCGAGCGCTGGGCAGCCCTGGACAAGGCGCAGGCCAACAAGCAGCGTCCGCTGTGGGCCTCGACCGGCGTCAAGGACCCGGCCTACAAGGACACCCTGTACGTGGTGGACCTGGTCGCCCCCGGCACCGTGAACACCATGCCGGAGGCCACCCTGGAGGCCACCGCCGACCACGGCGTGGTCGCCGGCGACACCATCCGCGGCACCTACGACCAGGCGCGCGCCGAGCTGGACGCGGTCGCGAAGCTGGGCATCTCGTACGACGATGTGGTGCAGCTGCTGGAGGACGAAGGCGTCGAGAAGTTCGAGGCGTCCTGGAACGACCTGCTGAAGTCCACCGAGGCGGAGCTCGAGCGCCTCGCCCCCACGGAGGCCTGAGAATTTTGTCTGTGAACGGAGCGAACCCGCTTCGTGACGCACAGGACCGGCGGCTCCCGCGCATCGCGGGGCCGTCCGGCCTGGTCATTTTCGGCGTTACGGGTGACCTGTCGCGCAAGAAGCTGATGCCCGCCGTCTACGACCTGGCGAACCGCGGCCTGCTGCCCCCGGGCTTCTCGCTGATCGGTTTCGCCCGGCGCGAATGGCAGGACGAGGATTTCGCCCAGGAGGTGCACGACGCGGTCAAGGAGCACGCCCGCACGCCCTTCCGCGAGGAGGTCTGGCAGCAGCTGGTGCAGGGCTGCCGGTTCGTCCAGGGCGACTTCGACGACGACGAGGCGTTCGAGACGCTGAAGTCGACGATCGAGGAACTGGACAAGGCGCAGGGCACGGGCGGCAACTTCGCCTTCTACCTGTCCGTCCCGCCGAAGTTCTTCCCCAAGGTCGTCGCCCAGCTCAAGAAGCACGGGCTGGCGGACCAGAAGGAGGGCTCCTGGCGGCGCGCGGTCATCGAGAAGCCGTTCGGCCACGACCTGACCAGTGCCCAGGAGCTCAACCAGCTGGTGCACGACGTCTTCCCGCCCAACGAGGTCTTCCGGATCGACCACTACCTCGGCAAGGAGACCGTCCAGAACATCCTGGCGCTCCGCTTCGCGAACACGATGTTCGAGCCGATCTGGAACCGGTCGTACGTCGACCACGTGCAGATCACCATGGCCGAGGACATCGGGATCGGCGGCCGGGCCGGGTACTACGACGGCATCGGCGCGGCCCGTGACGTCATCCAGAACCACCTGCTCCAGCTGCTCGCGCTCACCGCGATGGAGGAGCCCGGCTCCTTCCACCCCAAGGCGCTGGTGGCGGAGAAGCTCAAGGTGCTGACCGCCGTCGAGCTTCCCGAGGACCTGGGCAAGCACACCGTGCGCGGGCAGTACTCGGCCGCGTGGCAGGGTGGCGAGAAGGTCGTCGGGTACCTCGAAGAGGACGGCATCGACCCCAAGTCGAAGACCGACACCTACGCCGCGATCCGCCTGGAGATCAACAACCGCCGCTGGGCGGGCGTGCCCTTCTACCTGCGGACGGGCAAGCGTCTGGGCCGCCGGGTGACGGAGATCGCGGTGGTCTTCAAGCGGGCCCCGTACCTGCCCTTCGAGTCGGGCGCGACCGAGGAGCTGGGGCAGAACGCCCTGGTCATCCGGGTCCAGCCGGACGAGGGCGTCACCGTCCGCTTCGGCTCCAAGGTTCCGGGCACCTCCATGGAGGTCCGGGACGTCACGATGGACTTCGCCTACGGCGAGTCCTTCACGGAGTCGAGCCCGGAGGCGTACGAGCGACTGATCCTGGACGTCCTCCTCGGCGACGCGAACCTCTTCCCGCGCCACCAGGAGGTCGAGCTGTCCTGGAACATCCTCGACCCGATCGAGGAGTACTGGGACAAGCACGGCAAGCCCGCCCAGTACCCCGCGGGCACCTGGGGACCGGTCGAAGCGGACGAGATGCTCGCACGAGACGGACGGAGCTGGCGCCGGCCATGAAGATCGACCTCACGGAGACCACCTCCAGCAAGATCAACTCCGCGTTGGTGCAGGCGCGCCGGGACATCGGCACGCCGGCCATCGGCATGGTGTTGACGCTGGTGATCGTGACCGACGAAGAGAACGCGTACGACGCGCTCAAGTCGGCCACCGACGCGGCCCACGAGCACCCCTCGCGGATCGTCGTCGTGATCAAGCGCGTCAGCCGATCGGCCCGTAGCCGCCGCGATGCCCGGCTCGACGCGGAAGTCCGCGTCGGGGCGGACTCCGGCACGGGCGAAACGGTTGTGCTGCGGCTGCACGGCGAACTGGTGGACCACGCGCAGTCGGTGGTCCTCCCGCTGCTGCTGCCGGACGCCCCGGTGGTCGTGTGGTGGCCGCAGGGCGCGCCGTCCGACCTGGCGGGCGACCCGCTGGGAGCCCTGGGCCAGCGCCGGATCACGGACACCTTCGCGTCCGAGGAGCCCATCGGGGCCCTCGCCACCCGGGCGGCCGCCTACGCGCCCGGCGACACGGACCTGTCCTGGACCCGGATCACCCCGTGGCGCTCGATGCTCGCCGCCGCGCTCGACCAGCAGCAGACGCCTCGGATCGCGTCGGCCACGGTCGAGGGCGAGGACGAGAACCCGAGCTGCGAGCTGCTGGCCATGTGGCTGGCGGACCGCCTGGGGGTCCCCGTCACCCGCACCCTCTCCGACGGTCCCGGGCTGACGGCCGTACGGCTGGAGACCACGGACGGCGCGATCGTCCTGGACCGGGCGGACGGGGCGCTGGCCACCCTGTGCATGCCGGGGCAGCCCGACCGCGCGGTGGCGCTCAAGCGCCGCGACACGGCCGAGCTGCTGGCGGAGGAGCTCCGCCGGCTGGACCCGGACAACACCTACGAGGCCTCGCTGAAGTTCGGCGTGGCCGGGCTGGCCTCCGGGGCGGTGGACGCTCCGGCAGCGCCCGCCGCGCCCGCGGCCGAAGCCCCGGCGAAGGCCCCGGCGGCGAAGCCCGCCGCGGCCAAGCCGGCCAAGACGGCCGCGGCGAAGAAGACCGCGGCCAAGTGAGCACGGCGCGGCGCCGTACGCACCCCCGTCGAGGGGGCGCGTACGGCGCCGCAGCCGTTCTCCCGCACCCCGAACGCACCCCGACACCGACCAAGAAGGCGGCACCATCATGGGCATGACGACTCCTCAGGTCGTCGTCCACCGGGACAAGGAACTGATGGCGCAGGCCGCCGCGGCCCGGCTGATCACGAAGGTCGTCGACGCCCAGGCCGCCCGCGGCAGCGCTTCGATCGTCCTCACCGGCGGCCGCAACGGCAACGGCCTGCTGGCCGCCCTCGCCGCCGCTCCCGCCCGGGACGCGATCGACTGGGCCCGCCTCGACCTGTGGTGGGGCGACGAGCGCTACGTCCCCGGCGACGACCCCGAGCGCAACCACACCCAGGCCCGCGCGGCCCTGCTGGACGCCGTCCCCGTCGACCCGGCGCGGGTGCACGTCATGCCCGCCTCCGACGGCCCGTACGGCTCGGACGTGGACGCGGCCGCCGCGGCCTACGCCGAGGAGCTGCGCAAGGCGTCCGCGCCGGAGGACCACGGCCCCGTGCCCCGGTTCGACGTGCTCATGCTGGGCGTGGGCCCGGACACCCACGTGGCGTCCCTGTTCCCCGAGCACCCCGCCGCCCGGGAGACCGAGCGCACGGTGGTCGGCGTGCACGGCGCGCCCAAGCCGCCGCCCACCCGGATCTCCCTGACCCTCCCGGCCATCCGGGCCGCCCGCGAGGTGTGGCTGCTCGCCGCCGGCGAGGACAAGGCCGGCGCCGTGGCGGTGGCGCTCGGTGGGGCGGGCGAGGTCCAGGCCCCGGCCGCCGCCGCCTACGGTCGCTCGCGCACCCTGTGGCTGCTGGACCGCGCGGCCGCCGCGAAGCTGCCGCCGGCGCTCTACCCCCCGGCCTCCGCCTGAACCGCCCCGTACGGACGCGGGGGGGGCCCCCCCCCCCCCCCGGGGCGGGGGGGGCCCCCCCCGGGCGGGCCCGGGGGGGCCCCCCCGCCGCCGGGGGGGGGCGGGGGGGCGGCGGCGCGCGGGGGGGGGC
>NZ_JBITDP010000003.1:125103-240467 GCF_044454405.1 Streptomyces sp. NPDC051555
CACCCCCAGCCGGTCCTACGCCTAGACCCCCGGCGGGCAGCCCCCGCCCCCCCCCCCCGGTAAAACCCCGGGGGGGGGGGACCGGGGCTGGGCGGCGGCGTCGCCGGGGGGGGGGCCCCCCCGCGTCCGTACGGCCCGTGCGGGCCCCCTCGGAACGGGGTCGGCTCAGCGGCCGCGCAGCTCGCGGTAGGTGGCCACCAGGGCCCGGGTGGAGGCGTCCAGGCCGGGCACCTCGGCGCCCTCGGTGAGCGCGGGCTCGACCCGCTTGGCCAGGACCTTGCCCAGCTCCACGCCCCACTGGTCGAAGGAGTCGATGTTCCACACGGCGCCCTGGACGAAGACCTTGTGCTCGTAGAGCGCGATCAGCTGGCCGAGCACCGACGGGGTCAGGTCCCGCGCCAGGATGGTGGTCGTCGGGTGGTTGCCGAGGAAGGTCTTGTGCGGGACCAGTTCCTCGGCGACGCCCTCCGCGCGGACCTCGTCCGGGGTCTTGCCGAAGGCCAGCGCCTGCGTCTGCGCGAAGAAGTTCGCCATCAGCAGGTCGTGCTGGGCCGCGAGGGCCGGGGAGAGCTCGGCGACCGGGCGGGCGAAGCCGATGAAGTCCGCCGGGATCACCTTCGTGCCCTGGTGGAGCAACTGGTAGTAGGCGTGCTGTCCGTTGGTGCCGGGCGTGCCCCACACGACGGGGCCGGTCTGCCAGTCCACCGGATTGCCCTCGCGGTCCACGGACTTGCCGTTGGACTCCATGTCCAGCTGCTGCAAGTAGGCCGTGAACCGGGACAGGTAGTGGCTGTAGGGGAGCACCGCGTGCGCCTGCGCGTCGTGGAAGCCGCCGTACCAGATCCCCAACAGGCCCATCAGGAAGGGGGCGTTCTGCTCCGGCGGGGCGGTGCGGAAGTGCCGGTCCATGGTGCGGAAGCCTTCGAGCATCTCGCCGAAGGCGCCGGGGCCGATCGCGATCATCAGGGAGAGCCCGATGGCCGAGTCGAAGGAGTAGCGGCCGCCGACCCAGTCCCAGAACTCGAACATGTTGTCCGGGTCGATGCCGAAGTCGGTGACCTTCTCGGCGTTGGTCGACAGGGCGACGAAGTGCCGTGCCACGGCCGCCTTGTCGCCGCCGAGGCCCGCGAGCAGCCATTCCCGCGCCGACGTGGCGTTCGTGATCGTCTCGATGGTGGTGAAGGTCTTCGAGGCGATGATGAAGAGGGTCTCGGCCGGGTCCAGGCCCAGGACCGCCTCGTGCAGGTCGGCGCCGTCCACATTGGAGACGAAGCGCAGGTTCAGCCGGCGGTCGGTGAAGGCGCGCAGCGCCTCGTAGGCCATCGCCGGGCCGAGGTCGGAGCCGCCGATGCCGATGTTGACGACGTTCTTGATCCGCTCGCCGGTGAAGCCGCGCCACTCCCCCGACCGGACCCGGTCGGCGAAGCCGCCCATCTTCGCGAGCACGGCGTGGACGGCGGGCACGACGTTCTCCCCGTCGACCTCGACGACGTCGTCCGGCGCGGCGCGCAGCGCGGTGTGCAGGACCGCGCGGTCCTCGGTCGTGTTGATCTTCTCGCCGCGGAACATCCGCTCGCGCAGCTCCGCGACGCCCGTCGCGGCCGCCAGCTCGCGCAGCAGCCCGAGGGTCTCGTCGGTGACGAGGTGCTTCGAGTAGTCGATGTGCAGGTCGCCGGCCCGCAAGGTGTACCCGGTGCCCCGGCCCGGGTCGGCTTCGAACAGCTCCCGCAGATGCGTCTGCCCCAGCTCTTCCCGGTGCTTGCCGAGTGCAAGCCACTCCGGCGTCCGGTTGAGCCTCGTACGTCCGTCTGCGTTCATCTCGGACATCAACCCACTTCTTCCGTCCTGTTGTGCCCCGCCGTACCCCAACCTAAGGGATCAGAAGCCGGACAACGCACACAAAGAGACCCGGCCCGCGGAAGAAGCTCTTCCGCGGGCCGGGCCCGAAGTCGTGTGTGGGTCGCGCCGCTCAGATCTCGCCGCGGAGCTTGGCGAGGGCTTCGGCGAGGATCGCCTCGCCGTCCGCGTCCGTGCGCCGCTCCCGTACGTACGCCAGGTGCGTCTTGTACGGCTCCGTGCGCGGGGGCGCCGGAGGGCTGTCCCGGTCCTGGCCCGCCGGGAACCCGCAGCGCGGGCAGTCCCAGGTGTCCGGCACCTGTGCGTCGCTGGCGAAGCTGGGCTGTGTCTCGTGCCCGTTCGAGCACCAGAAGGAGATGCGCAGGCGGGGCGCGGACTCGCCGCGCTCGGCCTCGCCCATCGGCCCCGCTCCGACCCGACTTCCACGGATCGCGTTGCCACTTGCCACGGTCGTAACTCCCTGCGTGATGGTGCCGCGAAGCGTGAAATGGAATTCCGCTGCGGGCGCCCCAGTCTACGTAAGGCCCAACGCGCGTCCAGTGACCGGAGTTACTACTTCCGGACCACTGACGCGGACCTCATGATAGATCGGGCGGGGCCTGCCGGACCGCCGAAATGGCCGGATCGCTCAGTTACCGCTCGACTTCATCAACAGACCGAGCGCGATGATGCTCGCGAACCAGAGCAGGCCGATCACCATGGTGATGCGGTCGAGGTTGCGCTCGGCGACCGAGGAACCACCGACGGACGACTGCATACCGCCTCCGAACATGTCGGAGAGGCCGCCGCCCTTACCCTTGTGCATCAGCACCAGCATCATCAGCATCAGGCTGAAGACGACCAGGGCGATCGAGAACCCCATAATCACGGCTGATTCCTACTTTCTGGCTTTCCCTGGCGTGCGGTGGAACCCCGACGGGGGCCAGCGGCTGTCGATGCAGCCTGCTGGCCCCCGCAAGGGTACGACGGATCCGTCCTACCGCATACTCACTGGTCGCGGAAGCGGACGATCTTGACGAACTCGTCGGCGTCCAGCGCGGCGCCGCCGATCAGGGCGCCGTCGACGTCGGGCTGCGCCATGATCGCGGCGATGTTGCCGGACTTGACCGAGCCGCCGTACTGGATGCGGACCTTGTCGGCCAGCTCCTGCGAGTACAGCTCCGCGAGGCGGGTGCGGATCGCCCCGCAGACCTCCTGCGCGTCGTCCGGGGTGGCGACCTCGCCGGTGCCGATGGCCCAGACCGGCTCGTAGGCGATCACGATGGACTCGGCCTGCTCGGCCGGCAGGTCCTTGAGGCCGCCGTCGAGCTGCGCCAGCGTGTAGGCGACCTGGTCGCCGGCCTTGCGGACGTCCAGGCCCTCGCCGACGCACAGGATCGGGGTGATCCCGTTCGCGTAGGCGGCCTTGACCTTGGCGTTGCAGAGCTCGTCGCTCTCGCCGTGGTACTGGCGGCGCTCGCTGTGGCCGACGGCCACGAAGGTGCACTTCAGCTTCGACAGCATCGCGCCGGAGATCTCACCGGTGTACGCGCCGGACTCGTGCGCCGAGATGTCCTGGGCGCCGTACTTGATCTTCAGCTTGTCGCCGTCGACCAGGGTCTGGACCGAACGCAGGTCGACGAAGGGCGGCAGGACCGCCACCTCGACCGCGTCGTAGTCCTTGTCGGCGAGCGCGAAGGCGAGCTTCTGGGTGTGCGCGATGGCCTCAAGGTGGTTGAGGTTCATCTTCCAGTTGCCGGCCATGAGAGGGGTGCGCGTGGTCATGCGGGGTCAGACCTCCAGAGCGGCGATGCCGGGGAGCGTCTTGCCCTCGAGGTATTCGAGGGACGCGCCGCCACCGGTCGAGATGTGGCCGAACTTCGTCTCGTCGAAGCCCAGGTTGCGGACGGCGGCGGCGGAGTCGCCACCGCCGACCACGGTGAAGCCCTTGCTGTCGAGCAGCGCCTGCGCGACGGCGGTGGTGCCGCCCGCGTAGTCGGGGTGCTCGGCGACGCCGACCGGACCGTTCCAGAAGACGGTCTCGGCATCGACGATCTTCGAGGCGAACAGCTCGCGGCTCCGGGGGCCGATGTCCAGACCCTCCTTGTCCGCGGGGATCTTGTCCGCGTCGACGACCTCGAAGTCGGCCGGGGCCTTGGTCTTGAGGTCGGGGAAGTCCTTGGAGACGAGCACGTCCACGGGCAGGACCAGCTCGACGCCGTTCTTCTTCGCGCGCTCCATGTATTCGAGCACGACCGGGATCTGGTCCTCCTGGAGGAGGGAGATGCCGACCTCGTGGCCCTGCGCCTTGAGGAAGGTGTAGGCCATGCCGCCGCCGATCAGCAGGCGGTCGGCCTTGCCGAGCAGCTCGTCGATGACGGCGAGCTTGTCGGAGACCTTGGCGCCGCCGAGGATGACCGTGTACGGACGCTTGACGTCCGAGGTCAGCTTCTTCAGGACGCCGACCTCGGCGGCGATCAGGTAACCGGCCGCGTGCGGGAGGCGCGCGGGCAGGTCGAAGACCGAGGCGTGCTTGCGGTGGACGGCGCCGAAGCCGTCGCCGACGTAGACGTCGGCGAGCTCGGCGAGCTGGTCGGCGAAGGCGCCGCGCTCGGCGTCGTCCTTGGCGGTCTCACCGGCGTTGAAGCGCAGGTTCTCGATGACGGCGACCTGGCCGTCGGTGAGGGCGGCCACCGTCTCCTTGGCCGAGGCACCGACGGTGTCGGTGGCGAAGGCGACGTCCTGGCCGAGCAGCTCACCGAGCCGGGCGGCGGCGGGAGCCAGCGAGAAGGCGGGGTCCGGGGCGCCCTTGGGGCGGCCCAGGTGGGACGCGACGATGACGCGGGCGCCGGCGGCGGCGAGCTTCGCGATCGTCGGCTGGACGGCGCGGATGCGGCCGTCGTCCGTGATGGTCGTGCCGGCGAGCGGCACGTTCAGGTCGGCGCGGACGAAGACCCGCTTGCCGGAGACGCCCTCGGCGAGAAGTTCGTCGATCGTCTTCATGTGTATTTCTACTCCTTATCCCCATACATGGCATTCGCCTGTGCGGAGCGAGAGGTACGAGGCAAACAACAGGGCCCGCACAGCGCTTCATCGCGCTGCCCGAGCCCTGATGCTTCACATCGCGGTGCCTGCCCTGAAGATTAGAGCTGGCCGCCGACGAAGACGGTGAGGTCGACGAGACGGTTGGAGTAACCCCACTCGTTGTCGTACCAGCCGATGACCTTGACGCTCTTGCCCTGGACCATGGTCAGGGAAGAGTCGAAGGTGCAGGAGAACGGCCAGTTCACGATGTCGGAGGAGACGATCGCGTCCTCGGTGTAGTCGAGGATGCCCTTCAGCTGGCCCTGGGAGGCCTTCAGGAAGGCGGCGTTGACCTCTTCCTTCGTGGTCTCGCGCTCCAGCTCGATGACGAGGTCGGTCACGGAACCGGTGGGAACCGGGACGCGCATCGCGATGCCGTCGAGCTTGCCCGCCAGCTCCGGGATCACCAGCGCGGTGGCCTTGGCGGCACCGGTGGTGGTCGGGATGATGTTCTCGGCGGCGGCGCGGGCGCGGCGCAGGTCCGAGTGCGGGAAGTCCAGGATGCGCTGGTCGTTCGTGTACGCGTGGACCGTCGTCATCATGCCCTTGACGATGCCGAAGTTCTCCAGGAGGACCTTGGCCATCGGCGCCACGCAGTTGGTGGTGCAGGAGGCGTTGGAGATGACGTGGTGGTTGGCCGCGTCGTACTTCTCCTGGTTGACGCCCATCACGATCGTGATGTCCTCGTCCTTGGCCGGAGCCGAGATGAGGACCTTCTTCGCGCCGGCCGCGATGTGCTTGGCGGCGTCGGCCTTCTTCGTGAAGATGCCGGTCGACTCGATGACGATGTCGGCGCCCAGCTCACCCCAGGGGAGGTTCGCGGGGTCGCGCTCGGCGAACGTCTTGAAGGTGTTGCCGCCGACCGTGATGGTGTCGGCCGTGTGGGAGACCTCGTGCTTGAGGCGGCCCAGGATGGTGTCGTACTTGAGCAGGTGCACCAGGGTCGCGTTGTCAGTCAGGTCGTTGACACCGACGATCTCGATGTCCGCTCCCTGCTCCAGGAGCGCCCGGAAGTAGTTACGGCCAATTCGGCCAAAACCATTGATGCCTACGCGGATCGTCACGAACCGATCTCCTCGTTGGTGCGCCGGCCTGTCCGCCGGCGAGCTGTATGGGATGTCCCCGACCGCTTATGACCCTACCTCTCCGTGAGCTTCGGGGTGACATCGACGGGGGCCTGACACGCCCCGGCGGCCCGTACCACGCGCTCCGGTACGGGCCGACGGGGACTTTCGCCCCCCTCACGCTGCGTGAGCGCGGGAGGGGTCGCAGGTCAGTGGTTCAGCGAGCGGAGGGCCTTACCGACGAGTACCGCTCGGTCCTTCGCGGCCGGCAGGTGCTCCAGGCCGAAGCCGAGGAGCACCGTGTCACGCGTAGTGACCGCGGCGTAGGACTTGAACAGCTCGCCGGAGCGGGACCAATCTCCCGGAACTTCGGGACTTCCGGCAGGTGCGCCCTGGGCGGTCCAGACCCCGAGCGAGGTCTCGAAGCCCTCGGCCGCCTGGTCGACGCCGCCCACCGACAGGCGCGCCTCGTCCGCGAAGACCCCGCGGCCGCCGGAGCCCGGGTCGGTGATGGAGGAGAGCGAGACCTCGACGGTCCTGCCCGCGTAGGCGCTCAGATCGAAAGAGACCTGCTTCCAGCCGCCGGACGACCCGGTGAAGCTGTTCCAGGTGCCGCTGCTGCCCTGCGCGGTGCAGCCGCCCGCACCGAGGGTGAGGTAGTGGCGCAGGAAGGGGTGCTCGTTGATGAAGAAGCCGCCCCCGCACTCCGCCGGGACCGTGGCGCCGGTCTGGCCGTTCGCCTCGGGCAGGGTGGTCCAGTCCTCGGCGCCCGTGGTGTGGGCCTCCAGGGCGGCGTGGTCGTAGCCCGGCTCGGTGTCCCAGTTGAGGGCCATCTTGAGCTGGGGCTTGTCCGCCGCGGTGACCCCGGTCAGGTCGATCGTGCGGACCAGGCGCTTCCAGTCGTTGTCGTTGTGGATCGCCGAGGCCATCCAGGACCCGGCGTACGGGGCGTACGGGTTGACGATGCCGTCGTACCGGCCCGCCTGGGCGCTCTTGAACTGCGGGTACTGCGCGGCGGGCAGCGCGTCGGAGGTGACGCTGTAGGCGCCGGGCTTGTCGAGCGGGTTGCCGGGGGTGCCCGGCGCGTCGCCGAGCGCTCCCTTGACCCCGCCGAGGGCGCCCGCGCCGGCGAAGCCGGTGGCGCCGCTGCCGCTGCTGCGGTCGTAGGCGCCGAGGTAGTACTGGCTGAAGTCGTCGGTGACGGCGCGGCCGACCTTGGCGTTGCCGCCCGCCAGCTCGCCGGCCTCGATCAGCTTGCCGCCCTCGTTGAGGAAGTCGCGGACCGCCAGCTGCGTGTCCCCGCCGGGGGCCTGGGCGCCCGTGTAGTGGACGGCCGTGCCGAAGTGCGAGAGCACCCCGAGGTGGTGCGGGGCGCCCTGGGTGGCGACGTCCCAGACGGCCGCCGAGCGCCCGTTGGCGCGCAGCGCGTCGACGTACTTCTGCGCCTGCTGGGCCTTGGCCCCCTCCTCCGCGATCACCAGGACGTCCGCGCGCGGCCGTTCGGCCACGGTGTAGGTGAAGTGCTCGCTGGAGACCTGCTTGGCGCCGTCGCGGCCGGTGAACCAGACCTCGACCTTGTCACCGGGCCTGGCACCCTCCACGGAGGCGCGGTACTCGTCGAACCAGTTGTTGTCGTCGCCGCCGTAGCTCTCGCCGCCCTTCCAGGCCTTGAGGTCCTCGTCATGGACGCGGCCGCCGTTGATCCGGTAGTTGAGTTCCTTGTCCTTGAGCGCCTTGCGGGCCGTCACGGAGACCTTCTGGTCCTCACCGCGGGCCGCGTAGGAGGTGGTGAAGGGGTCGGTCGTGAAGTCGGCGGCGCTCAGGCCCACCGAGGAGACCGGCTTGTCCGGGTGCGCGGCGGACTGGGCGACCGAGAGCGCGAAGGGGACGTTCTTCAGGAACTCCGTCTGGATGAGCTTCTCGTCGTCCGGGAAGTTGAAGCCCGAGGCGCAGTCCTCGGACTTCCACTGGTCGTTCGGGTCGCTGTCGGAGGCGGTCTGGCAGGTGGTCATCTCCGGCGTGAACATCATGACGCCGTTGACGTTGGCGGCGTGGCCGTCCGCCTCGCCGTTGGTCGTGTACAGCTCCGAGGAGACCTGCGGGTAGTAGCCGGGGATCGCGGAGTGCTCCGGGGTGCCCGCGAGCGCCTTGTACGCCACGTCGTCGGGGGTCGGGGTGGCGACCTGCCAGCCCACGCCGTAGAGCAGCAGCTCGGCGGCGGAGTGGTAGTTGACGGCGTACGCGAAGCCGAGCCGCTTCTCGAAGGAGTCCAGGGCCCTGGTCTCCGGCTCGGACGCCGCCTTGGGGCCGCGGTAGGTCTGGTTCGAGGGGTCGTCCGAGGAACCCTCGTTGTCGTAGCCCCACTTGTAGGCGAAGTTGCGGTTGAGGTCGACGCCGTCGAGGGCGGTGGTCTTGCCGTCGCCGTTGTTGTCGCGCATGTTCTTGCGCCACAGCCGGTCGCCGTCGGGGGTGTGGGTGTAGTCGTAGCCGTCCGGGTTGGCGGAGAGGACGAACCACATCTCGGTGGAGTCGACCAGCTGTGTGACGCGCTGGTCCTTGCCGTAGTTGTCCAGGTAGTAGTGCATCAGCCGCCGGGTCATCTCGGGGGTGATCCACTCGCGCGCGTGCTGGTTGGACATGTAAAGGACCGAGGGCTTGGAACCGTCCTTGGCCTGCCGGGCGTTCTTGCTGACCTTGAGGGCGAGGATGTCCTTGCCCTGGACGGTCTTGCCGATGGAGACGACTTTGGCGAGGCCGGGATTGCTCTGGCCGGTCTTGACGATCTCCTCCTGGAGGCCGCCCTTGCCGCTGTAGGGGCGGAAGACCCCGTCGCCCGCCGCCTTGGCGCGCGCGGCGGCCTGGGCCGGGACCTTGCGCTCGGCGAGCTTGACGCCCTGGGCGCCGAGCTTCTTGGCCTGCACGGTGGTGAGGAACAGCTCGACCTTGGCGGTGCCGTGCTCCGGCGCCTGTTCGGTCAGCTCGTGGGCGTCCTGGCCGGCGGCGAGGACGAGCGGGACCTGTTCCTTGGTGATGTCGGCGTCGTAGACCCTGACCTCGTCGGCGGCGGGTCCCGCGGCCGGTCCGTTCTGGGCCTGTGCGGTCACCGGTAAGGCGGCGAGTGAACCGAAGACGAGTGCGCTAGCGGCGAGGATCGATCTCGCGCGGTGCCTCATGTGCCCCCCTGGGCGTCGTCTGCCACGAAAGCGTTCGCACGACAGGCTCACGACCCCCCATGCCCATGTCAATGGGAAATGCCGAAAGGGGCCCGTACGCGATGCGTACGGGCCCCTTTCGGACGAGAGCGGACGGACCGGTCAGCCGACCAGGTTGTCCGCCATCTCCTCGGCCTCGGTGATGCTCGACTCCGTGCCCGGGATGCCCAGGTCCTGGGCCCGCTTGTCGGCCATGGCCAGCAGGCGCCGGATCCGGCCCGCGACCGCGTCCTTGGTCAGCGGCGGGTCGGCGAGCGCGCCCAGCTCCTCCAGGGAGGCCTGCTTGTGCTCCATGCGCAGCCGGCCGGCCGCCGCCAGGTGCTCGGGCACCTCGTCGGCGAGGATCTCCAGGGCGCGCTGGACGCGGGCCCCCGCGGCCACCGCGGCCCGGGCCGAGCGGCGCAGGTTGGCGTCGTCGAAGTTGGCGAGCCGGTTGGCGGTGGCGCGGACCTCGCGCCGCATCCGGCGCTCCTCCCAGGCCAGCACCGAATCGTGGGCGCCGAGACGGGTCAGCAGGGCGCCGATCGCGTCGCCGTCGCGGACCACGACCCGGTCCACCCCGCGCACCTCGCGCGCCTTGGCCGCGATGGAGAGTCTGCGGGCGGCGCCCACCAGGGCCAGGGCGGCCTCCGGACCGGGGCAGGTGACCTCCAGGGAGGAGGACCTGCCCGGTTCGGTGAGCGAGCCGTGGGCCAGGAAGGCACCGCGCCAGGCCGCCTCCGCGTCACAGGTGGCCCCGGAGACCACCTGTGGCGGCAGACCCCGGATCGGGCGGCCGCGGCCGTCCACGAGGCCGGTCTGGCGCGCGAGCTGGTCACCGCCGGCGACGACCCGGACGACGTACCGGTTGCCGCGGCGCAGCCCGCCGGGGGCCATGATCACCAGGTCCGAGGAGTGGCCGAAGATCTCCAGGATGTCCTTGCGCAGCCGCCGGGCCGCGATCCCCGCGTCCAGCTCCGCCTCGATGACGATGCGGCCGCTCACCAGGTGCAACCCGCCCGCGAACCGCAGAATGGCCGAGACCTCCGCCTTCCGGCAGCAGGTTCGGGTGACGGGCAGCCGGGCGATCTCATCCTTCACCGCGGGCGTCATCGCCATGGGCCGATCCTTCCATGCATCCGAAAAATACGGTCGTACGCGGCGGCCAACAGCTCCGGATCGTGCTTCGGAGCCCCGTCGGGCCTGGCCACCGGCGCCAGCTCGACCGCGGCACCGAAGCGTTTTGCGGCATCGGCGAGGGACTCGCGGTCGGGCACGGCGGCCTCGTCGGCCAGCACCACGTCCAGGGCGAGTTTAGGGGCGTGTCGGGCCAAAACCTCCAAATGACGCTGCGGAGAGAAGCCCTCTGTTTCGCCGGGTTGCGGCGCGAGGTTCAGCGAGAGCACCCGCCGGGCCTTCGTCTCGACCAGCGCGTCGAGCAGTTCCGGCACCAGCAGGTGCGGAATCACCGAGGAGAACCAGGAGCCCGGGCCGAGCACCACCCAGTCCGCGTCCAGCACCGCGGCGACGGCCTCCGGCACGGCCGGCGGGTCGTTCGGCACCAGCTGTACGGACTGCACCTCGCCCGGCGTCAGCGCCACCGTGGCCTGCCCGCGGACGGTGTCCACGTCGTCCGGCCGGGCCGGGTCGTGGCCGCGCACCAGCGCCTGCAGCTCCAGCGGCACCGCGGACATCGGCAGCACCCGGCCGTGCGCGCCGAGCAGCTTGCCGACCAGGTCCAGGGCCTGCACCGGGTCGCCGAGCTTCTCCCACAGGGCGACGATCAGCAGATTGCCTACGGCGTGCCCGTGCAGGTCGCCCCGGGACTCGAAGCGGTGCTGGATGACCCGGGCCCAGGTCTGGCCCCAGTCGTCGTCACCGCACAGCGCGGCCAGCGCCTTGCGCAGGTCGCCGGGGGGCAGGACGCCCAGCTCCTCGCGCAGCCGACCGCTGGAGCCGCCGTCGTCGGCGACGGTGACCACGGCCGTGAGGTCGCCGGTGATCCGGCGCAGCGCGGCCAGCGAAGCCGACAGGCCCATGCCGCCGCCGAGGGCGACGACCTTGGGCGCCACCGCCTCGGGCGCGACACCGCGACGCAGCTCGGCGGCCGGGGCGCCGTCAGCGCCCCGGCCCGCCGTCAGCCGCCTCAGGCGGCGCAGCCGCAGGCTCCGTCCGGTCACTCGCGCCCCATGTCCCTGTGTACGACGACGGTCTCTACTCCCTCGGAGGCGAGGCGGGCGGCGAGCTTCTCGGACATCGCCACGCTGCGGTGCTTGCCGCCCGTACAGCCGACCGCGATGGTCACGTACCGCTTGCCCTCGCGTCGGTAGCCGGTGGCGATGAGCTGGAGCAGCTCGGTGTAGCGGTCGAGGAACTCCTTGGCGCCGGGCTGGCTGAAGACGTAGCCCGAGACCTCTTCGTTGAGCCCGGTGAAGGGGCGCAGCTCCGGGACCCAGTGCGGGTTCGGGATGAAGCGGCAGTCCACGACGAGGTCGGCGTCGACGGGCAGGCCGTACTTGTAGCCGAAGGACATGACGGTGGCCCGCAGCTCGGGCTCCTCGTCGCCCGCGAACTGGGCGTCCATCTTGGCGCGCAGCTCGTGCACGTTCAGGCTGGAGGTGTCGATGACGAGGTCGGCGTCACCGCGCAGCTCGCGCAGCAGGTCGCGCTCGGCGGCGATGCCGTCGACGATCCGGCCGTCGCCCTGGAGCGGGTGCGGGCGGCGGACCGACTCGAAGCGGCGCACCAGCGCGTCGTCGGAGGACTCCAGGAAGACGATGCGCCGGGTCACCCCGCGGGCTTCGAGGTCGGAGAGCGATTCGCGCAGCGCGTCGAAGAACTGTCGGCCGCGGACGTCGACGACGACGGCGATGCGCGCCACGTTGCCCTGGGAGCGGGCGCCCAGCTCCACCATGGTGGGGATCAGCGCCGGGGGCAGGTTGTCGACGACGAACCAGCCCAGGTCCTCCAGGCACTTGGCCGCCGTACTGCGGCCGGCTCCGGACATGCCGGAGATGATCACCAGCTCGGGGATGGCCGCCTCGGCGGTATCTCCGGGCTCCACTGTCGTGCCCGTACTCACCTGTGCTCCGTCTCGGTCGCGCTCTGCTTCGTGCTCGGTCATTGCTCGCTCCCCCGTTCGGGCGATGCTCCCGCGGGCGCGGGGGCCTCGTCCTCAATGATCTCTCCTGTGGCCGTGTTGACGGCCGGAGCGGCGGGAGCCGCCTGGGCGAGGGCCACGGCCACGGTCTCGGCCGTCTTGCGGCCTATGCCCGGGACCTCGCAGATCTGGTCGATTGTCGCCTGTCTCAGCTTTTTCACCGAACCGAAGTGCTTGATCAGCGCCAGCCTGCGGCTCTCGCCCAGGCCGGGCACGTCGTCCAGCGGTCCGGATTTCAGCCGCTTGGCCCGCTTGCCCCGCTGGTACTGGATGGCGAAGCGGTGGGCTTCGTCACGGACCCGCTGGAGCAGGTAGAGACCCTCGCTGGTGCGGGGCAGCACCACCGGGTCGCTCTCGCCGGGCAGCCAGACCTCCTCCAGTCGCTTGGCGAGTCCGCACACGGCCACGTCGTCGATGCCCAGCTCGGCCAGGGCCCGCTGGGCGGCGGCGACCTGCGGTTGGCCGCCGTCCACCACAACGAGCTGGGGCGGGTAGGCGAAACGCCTGGGGCGGCCGTCGTCCTCGACGACGGCCGGGACCTCGCCGCCGACCATGTCCGTGCCGTCCGCGACCCCGGCGACGTCCTCGTCCGCGTCCGCGGGAGGCGACCACTCCCCCGTCCTGAGCTTCTCGCGCAGGTAGCGCCGGAAGCGGCGGGAGACCACCTCGTGCATGGAGCGGACGTCGTCCTGCCCCTCGAAGCCCTTGATCTCGAAGCGGCGGTACTCGCTCTTGCGGGGCAGGCCGTCCTCGAAGACCACCATGGAGGCCACCACGTCGTCGCCCTGGAGGTGCGAGATGTCGAAGCACTCGATGCGCAACGGCGCGGTGTCCAGTTCCAGCGCCTCGGCGATCTCCTCCAGGGCCCGGGAGCGGGTGGTCAGGTCACCGGCGCGCTTGGTCTTGTGCAGGGCCAGGGACTGCTGGGCGTTGCGGTGGACGGTCTCCATGAGGGACTTCTTGTCTCCCCGCTGCGGGATGCGCAGGCTGACCTGGGACCCGCGGCGGCCGCCGAGCCACTCGGCCACGGCGGGCGCGTCCTCGGGCAGGGCCGGGACCAGCACCTCCTTGGGCACGGCCTCGCCCCGCTCCTCCCCGTACAGCTGCTGGAGGGCGTGCTCGACCAGCCCGGCCGTGTCGACGGCCTCGACCTTGTCGGTGATCCAGCCGCGCTGGCCGCGCACCCGCCCGCCGCGGACGTGGAAGATCTGGACGGCGGCCTCCAGCTCGTCCTCGGCGACCGCGATCAGGTCCGCGTCGGTGGCGTCGGCGAGGACCACCGCGTTCTTCTCCATGGCGCGGCGCAGCGCCCCGATGTCGTCGCGGAGCCGGGCGGCCTTCTCGTACTCCATGTCCTCGGCGGCCTCGTGCATCTCGGCTTCGAGGCGGGTGAGGTAGGTGCCGGTGCGCCCGGCCATGAAGTCACAGAAGTCCTCGGCCAGTTCCCGGTGCTCCTCGGGGGTGACCCGGCCGACGCAGGGCGCGGAGCACTTGCCGATGTAGCCGAGCAGGCAGGGGCGGCCGATCTGGGCGGAACGCTTGAACACCCCGGCGGAACAGGTGCGTACGGGGAAGACCCGCAGCATCAGGTCGACGGTCTCGCGGATGGCCCAGGCGTGTCCGTACGGACCGAAGTAGCGCACGCCCTTCTTCTTCGGACCGCGCATGACCTGGACCCGGGGGTACTGCTCGTTCAGGGTGACGGCGAGCGAGGGGTAGCTCTTGTCGTCCCGGTACTTGACGTTGAACCGGGGGTCGAACTCCTTGATCCAGGAGTACTCCAGCTGGAGCGCCTCGACCTCGGTGGAGACCACCGTCCACTCGACGGAGGCGGCCGTGGTCACCATGGTGGCGGTCCGCGGGTGCAGGCCCGCCACGTCCTGGAAGTAGCTGGCCAGGCGCTGGCGCAGGCTCTTGGCCTTCCCGACGTAGATCACCCGGTGGTGCTCGTCGCGGAATTTGTAGACCCCCGGGGAGTCGGGGATCTGTCCCGGTCTGGGGCGGTAGCTGGAAGGGTCGGCCATGGCATCAGCCTACTTGCGGGGTGTGACAACCGGGCGCGCCGCGGGGCCCGACCGTCTGGCTGACGGCCGGGCCCCCTCCGGGCGGCTACACCCGCACCGCCCGGCGGCGGGAGCGGCGCACGGTCAGTGCGCCGGCGGTGGCGAGGACGAGCACGCCCGCCGCGGCGCCGCCCACCAGGGGCAGGACGTCGGGCGCCGTGGCCGCAGCGGCCCGCACGGTGTCGGCCCGCGCGGTGTCGGTGCGCGCGGTGTCGGCTTCCGTGGGGGCGAAGCCGCCCGCCTTGCCGCCCTTGGCGTAGGCGGAGCCGGGGAGTTTGTCCCCGTACGCCGTGGTGACGCGCTCGCGGTAGGCGGCGAGGGTGGTGCCCCGCGCGCCGACGGCCCGGATGGCGTCCTCGTCCAGGGGCAGGACCTCGGCGCCCCCGGCGACGTACCAGGCGTCGATCTGCGGTTCGCGGAAGACGGTCCCGCCGGGGAGTTTGGCGGCTCCCAGTTGTGCGTAGCGGAACTCGTCGTCGCCGGTGGCGATGTTCACCACCTGCCAGCCCGTGTCGGTCTTGGCGGTCCACAGGGCGGCCTGCTGACCGTCGGAGGCCACCGCCTTGCTGGCGAGGAACTCCAGCCGGGCGACGGGGGCGCCCGGCTTGCCCGCCACGAAGTCCGGGGAGAGGTAGCTGACGGGGATCGCGTCGCCCTCGATGCGGGGTCGGGCCGCGGTCAGCGAGACCTTGCCCTCCCGGGAGAAGAACCGGGAGAGGGTGGCCAGGGTGTCGGGTGCGGCGGCGGCCTGGTGGGCGGCCGCCCTGGTCTCGGCGGTGGCGGACTGGGGTTGCGGGACGGGGGTGGCCGAGGCCTGCGGGGCCAGGCTCAGCACGGTGGCGGCGAGGGCGCCGGTGATCAGGGCGCAGGCGCGTCGGTTCATGGCGCTCACGCCCCTATCCGGTAGAGCGAGTGGGTCCAGGAGAAGGTGCTGTTGTCGACGTACCAGGCGTGGGAGGCCCAGTTGTAGCGGTCGCTGGAGGGCCAGGGGTCGCCCCAGTAGACCCAGCTGCTGGCGGTGTCGTAGCCGTAGATGACGTGCATGTGGCCGCCGCCGTTGGCCCACTGGATGCGGGTCTCGACGGGACGGTTGGCGTTGATCTCGCTCTGGACGGTGGAGTACTGGAGCCAGCCGGTCACGTACGAGCCGGAGTTGATCCCGGCCCAGCGCAGGGCGGTCTGCACGTTCGCGAGGTTGGCCTGGTTGTTGGGGCAGTCGTAGCCCTGCTGGCGGTTGAAGGCCGCGTTGCAGAACTGGTTCTGGCTGTAGGTGCGGCCGAACCAGGTGGCGATGGTGTTGCCGCTGGCGGCCCAGCACCAGTTGGTCTTCTGCTGTGCCTGCATGGTGATGTTCAAGCGCTTGGCGGCGAGCGTCGCGCTGCCCGCTCCGGCGTCGGCGGCGGTTGCCGTGCCGGTGGGCAGCGCGAACAGGAGGGCGGTGAGGAAGGCGGCCAGGGAAAGCCGCCCATTTCTGTTGCGCATCGCGTTCCTCCCGAAGTGGGGAGAGTGGGGGTGGAGGAGCGCGTCCGGACGCTGTGGAGGAGCATCGGGCTGTTGTCGCGATCAGGTCAACACGCTTCAATACGCGGTGACATTGCAATGTGAATGAGGAGACCAGGGTGTGAACGGCTGCCGCCCCGTCACCTGGACCCCGGACGCCACCGGCGCGGTCTCCCGCCCCATCGAGCGTGAACGTTCACAAAGGAGTCGCCATGTTGCCGACCGTACGAAGAAGCGGGTACGGCGCCGTGGGCGACCCTCCGGGCACCTCGCGCGCCGCCCCCGACGGCCGCGACCCGGAGGAGTTCGGGCTGCTGTTGCGCGCCGGTCCCTTCCACCTCGCGCTGCGCGCCGCGCTCGCCGCCCGCGGCCTGCCCCTGCACCGGGTCCAGCACCGGCTGGCCGCCCGCGGCATCAAGGTGGGCGTCACCAGCCTCAGTTACTGGCAACAGGGCGCCCGGCGGCCCCGGCGCGCCGAGTCGCTGCGCGCGGTGCGGGCCCTGGAGCAGATCCTGGAGCTGCCGGCGGGCACGCTCCTGCGGCTCCTGAACGGGCCCGAGGGCGCGGGCGCCGACGCCGCCCGGCCGCCTTCGCGGCCGTACCGGACCCTGGCCAGCGCGGGCACGGCCGTCGAGGAGTTACTGGCGGGCATGGACCTCCCGACGGACGGCGGGCTGCACACCCTCGGCCATCACGAACGGGTCCGCATCGGCGCCCGCCGCGAGCTGATCGGCCGGGATTCGCAGCAGGTCGTACGGGCCCACCGCGACGGCGTCGACCGCTACCTCGCCATCCACCACGGCGACCCCGGCTGCGATCCGGCCGCCGTGCGGGTGCTGGCCCACGAGAACTGCCGGACCGGGCGGATCCGCCGGGACCCGGAGGCGGGACTGGTGGTGGCCGAGCTGCTCTTCGACGCCCGGCTGCGCGGCGGGGACACGTACGTCTTCGGCTACGGCTTCGAGGACGGCACCGGCAGCCGTAGCAGCGAGTACGTCCGGGGGTTCACCTACGCCGGCGGGCAGTACGTGCTCCAGGTCCGCTTCGACGCCGCCGCCCTGCCCGTGAGCTGCCGGCGCTTTCGCCAGTCGGGCCCGACCGCCCCGCGCCGCGAGCTGTCGCAACTGACCCCGAGCGGCGGCCACCGCGCCGTCCACCTGGTGGAACAGGGGGTCCGGCGCGGCATCCTGGGGATCGGTTGGGAGTGGGACTGAAACGGCGCCCGCCCGGGCGCGGGCCCGGCGTGGGCGGTCAGCCCGCGATGAGCTTGCCGCCCTCGGCGCGGACGGGCACCGCCGGCAGCGGGTCGGTCGCCGGGCCCTGCACGACCTTGCCGGTGGCCGCGTCGAACCGGCTCCCGTGGCAGGGGCAGTTGCCGTGCCCCTCCACGATCTTGTCCAGGACGCAGCCCGCGTGGGTGCACTGGGCGCTGAACGCCGTGTACTGGCCCTGGGCCGGGCAGTGCACGAGGAGCTTCTCCTTGCGGTAGAGCTTGGACCCGCCCACCGGCACGTCGGCCGCGGCGCCCAGGTCCACCGGCGCGGTGGGGGTCGCGGGGGTGTCGCCGCCGCTGTCGGTCCCGGGCGAGCAGGCACCGAGCGCGACGACGGCCCCGGCGGACCCGGCGAGGGCGGCGGCGCCCTTGAGCACGGTGCGGCGGGCGGCGGCTGACTGCGGCGCGGACATGAGGCTCTCCTGGCGGTACGACGGTACGGATGGACACCGGTGGTCCGGCCGGGACGGACGGTGGGACGGATGGGGCGGTCCCGGCGGCCCACCCGACGATACCGCCGCCCGATACCGCCACCCGATGGGGTAGCTTCCCCCGCGTGATCGTCGTCGCTGGAGAAGCCCTGATCGACCTGGTGCCCGTGGCCGGGCCGCCGGGCGCGCTGGTGCCCCGGGCGGGCGGGGGCCCGTACAACACGGCACTGGCGCTGGGTCGGCTCGGCGGCCGAGTGGCCTTCTGCTCCCGGGTGTCGACGGACGGCTTCGGCGGGACGCTGCTCGCCGGGCTGCGAGCGGCCGGGGTGGACCTGTCCCTGGTCCAGCGCGGCCCGGAGCCGACCACGCTGGCCGTCCCCTCGCTGGCCCCGGACGGATCCGCCGCCTACGGGTTCTACGTCGAGGGGACCGCCGACCGGCTGTTCGCCCTGCCCGACGCGCTCGCACCGGGGACGCGGGCGCTGGCCCTGGGCACCTGCTCGCTCGTACTGGAACCGGGGGCGAGCGCCTACGAGGCGCTGCTGCGCCGGGAGTCGGCGCGCGGGCTGCTGACCCTGCTCGACCCCAACATCCGCCCGGCGCTGATCGCGGACCCGGCCGCCTACCGGGCCCGTTTCCTGTCGTGGCTGCCGTACGTCGGCGTCCTCAAGCTCTCCGAGGAGGACGCGGCCTGGCTGGGCGGGCGCCCCGAGGAGTGGCTGGCGGCGGGACCGTCGGCGGTGGTGCTGACCCGGGGCGCGGCGGGGCTCGCGGTGTGGACCCGGCGGGGCGAGCGGTTCGCGGTGCCCGCGCGCCGGGTCGCCGTGGTGGACACGATCGGCGCGGGCGACACCGTGAACGCGGCGCTCCTGCACCGCCTCGCCGGCTCCCCGGAGGGGATCGACGCGGCGGAGGACTGGCCCGGGGTGCTGGCGTACGCCGCCCACGCGGCCGCCCTGACCTGCACCCGGGCGGGCGCGGAGCCGCCGTACGCCGTCGAGCTCAGCGGATAGCGGCCCAGACCGCGGCGGCCACGTCCGGGGCGAACTCCGCCACCGGTCGGACCGTCGCCGGCCCGGAGAAGTGCAGGAAGAACGCCCGCTGGAAACAGGCGCCGAGCAGCAGCGAAGCGGCCGCGCGGGGGTCGACGTCGGCGCGGATCCGGCCGTGCTCGCGCTCACGGCGCAGGCAGTCGACGAGGGCGTCGAGCACCATGTGCGGACCCATGCCGATCTCCCGGAGGCCCTCGCGGTGCCGGCTGAGCAGGGCCGGTTCGGCGAAGAGCGAGCCCGCGATGGGCATGGCGTCGGCGTAGAAGCGCGCCGCGTGCCCGGCGATGGCGGCCAGCCGCTCCGCCACGGGCGCCTCCCCCGGGTCCTCGGCCAGCGCGCCCATCAGGGCGCCCGCGTTCGGCGTGCGCTCCAGCAGCACCCGCACGAACAGCTCCTCCTTGTTCGCGAAGTGCTTGTAGAGCGCGGCCTCCGAGCAGCCGGCCTCCCGGGCGATCGCCTTGGTCGTCGCGTTGGCGAGCCCGGCGGTGCGCATCAGGGTCTCGGCGGCGTCCAGCAGCCGCTGCGGGGTGGGCCGGGCGGGATCGCTTGACTTCGGAGTGAGCATTCACTCACCCTAGTGGAAGGGAAGGGTGAGTGAATGCTCACCCACCCTCGCGCAGAGGGGACGTACGACCATGAGGATCACGGTGTTCGGGGCTACGGGAGGAGTGGGCCGCGAGGTGGTCCACCAGGCGCTCGACGCGGGCCACGAGGTCACCGCCGTGGTGCGGGACCCGGCGCGGCTGCCCGTGGCGGGGCACGAGCGGCTCCGGGTGGCGACGGTGGCCGACGTCACCGACGCGGACGCGCTGGGCCCGGTGCTGCACGGGCAGGACGCGGTGGTCTGCGCGCTCGGCGCGCACAGCAACAAGCAGGCGCGGCTGGCTCCGGTGGCCGGACCCGCGCTCGGCGCGATCGTCTCGGCGATGGACCGGGCGGGGGTGCGGCGACTGTCCGCCGTGAGCGCGGCCCCGCTGGGACCGGACCACGAGGACGACGGCGCGTTCACCCGCGCGGTGTTCATGCCGCTGCTGCGGCGGGCCCTGCGCGACGTGTACGCGGACCTGGCGGTGATGGAGGCCGTGATCGGCGCCAGCGGGACGCAGTGGACGGTGATCCGCCCGCCGAAGCTCCTCGACAGCCCCCGGACCGGGACCTACCGGCGGGCCGTGGACGCGAACGTCCCGCGCGGCCGCTCCATCGGCCGAGCCGACGTCGCGGACGCCCTCCTGTCCGCCCTGACGGACCCCACCACCACCGGCCACACCCTGGGCGTGGCGACCTGACGTCCTTCGCAGCCCCGCCGGCGCAAACCCAGCCCCGCCGGCGATTGAGGCGCGAGCCCCGGGGCGGAGCCCCGGCGTGCCGCGGGCGCACAGCCGACCCCGGCCCCGGCCCCGGCCCCGGACGCGACGGCACCGGGGCCGGGGCCGGGGCAACACCCCTAGGCCTTGCGGGCCCGGGTCGCCTTCTTCGCCGGGGCCGCCGCCTTCTTGGCGGTGGCCTTGGTCGCGGCCACCTTCTTCGCCGCGGCCGCGGTCTTCTTCGCCGGGGCCCGCTTCTTCGCCGCGGGCAGCGCCACCGCCACCGCGGCATCGGAGACCCGCTCCGCACCGAGGATGTCCCGCAGGAACTTGCCGGTGTGGCTGGCCCCGACCGAGGCCACCTGCTCCGGCGTGCCCTCCGCGACCACCAGGCCGCCGCCGTAGCCGCCCTCGGGGCCCATGTCGATGACCCAGTCCGCGGTCTTGACGACGTCGAGGTTGTGCTCGATGACGATCACCGAGTTCCCCTTGTCGACCAGCCCCGACAGCACCTTGATCAGCTTCGAGATGTCCTCGAAGTGCAGACCCGTCGTCGGCTCGTCGAGCACGTACACCGTCCGGCCCGTCGACCGCTTCTGCAGCTCCGACGCCAGCTTCACGCGCTGCGCCTCGCCGCCGGAGAGGGTCGGCGCGGACTGGCCGAGGCGGACGTAGCCGAGCCCGACCTCGTTCAGCGTGCGCAGGTGCCGGGCGATCGTCGGAACCGCCTCGAAGAAGCCGAGGGCCTCCTCGATCGGCATGTTCAGCACCTCGGCGATGGACTTGCCCTTGTAGTGGACCTCCAGCGTCTCCCGGTTGTACCGGTCTCCGTGGCAGACCTCGCACGGAACGTAGACGTCCGGCAGGAAGTTCATCTCGATCTTGATCGTGCCGTCACCGGAGCAGTTCTCGCACCGGCCGCCCTTGACGTTGAAGGAGAAGCGGCCCGGCAGATAGCCGCGCACCTTCGCCTCCATGGTCTCCGCGAACAGCTTGCGCACGTGGTCGAAGACACCGGTGTACGTCGCCGGGTTGGACCGCGGGGTGCGGCCGATCGGCGACTGGTCGACGTGGACGACCTTGTCGACGAGGTCGTCGCCGTCCACCCGGGTGTGCCGCCCGGGAACCGTCCGGGCGCCGTTCAGCTCGCGCGCCAGGTGCGTGTACAGGATGTCGTTGACCAGCGTGGACTTGCCGGAGCCGGACACACCGGTGACTGCGGTCAGCACCCCCAGCGGGAACGACACGTCGATGTCGCGCAGGTTGTTCTCCCGCGCGCCGTGGACGGTGAGCTTGCGGCTCTCGTCCACCGGCCGGCGCACGTCGGGCAGTTCGATGGACTTCTTCCCGGACAGGTACTGCCCGGTCATCGACTCGGTGTTCTTGAGCAGGTCCTTGAGCGAACCGCTGTGCACGACCTTGCCGCCGTGCTCACCGGCGCCGGGGCCGATGTCCACGACCCAGTCGGCCACCTTGATGGTGTCCTCGTCGTGCTCGACGACGATCAGCGTGTTGCCCATGTCCCGCAGCCGGACCAGCGTTTCGATCAGCCGGTGGTTGTCGCGCTGGTGCAGGCCGATCGACGGCTCGTCCAGCACGTACAGCACGCCGACCAGACCGGAGCCGATCTGCGTGGCCAGTCGGATGCGCTGGGCCTCGCCGCCGGACAGGGTGCCGGCCGCGCGGTTGAGCGAGAGGTAGTCCAGACCGACGTCCACGAGGAAGCGGAGCCGCTCGTTGACCTCCTTGAGCACCCGCTCGGCGATCTTCTTGTCGCGCGCGTCGAGGCGGAGCTCGCCCAGGAACTCGGCGCACTCGCTGATCGACATCGCGGACACCGCGGCGATGGACTTCTCCATCACGGTCACCGCGAGCACGATCGGCTTGAGCCGGGTGCCCTCACAGGTCGGGCACGGCACCTCGCGCATGTAGCCCTCGAAGCGCTCGCGACTCGTGTCGCTCTCCGCCTCCGAGTGCCGCCGCTTGACGAAGGGCACGGCGCCCTCGAAGGCCGTGGTGTACGCCCGCTCCCGCCCGTAGCGGTTGCGGTAGCGGACCTCGATCTGCGTCTTGTGGCCGTGCAGCAGGGCCTTCTTGGCCCGCTGCGGCAGCCCGGCCCAGGGGATGTCCGTGCGGAAGCCCAGCTCGCCCGCGAGCGCGCCGATCAGCCGCTGGAAGTAGTCCTTGGTGTGACCCAGTGACCACGGGGAGATCGCACCCTCGTCGAGGGACTTGTCCTCGTCGGGGATGATCAGCTCGGGGTCCACCTCCATGCGCGTGCCGATGCCGGTGCACTCGGGGCAGGCGCCGAAGGGCGAGTTGAAGGAGAAGGAGCGCGGCTCCAGCTCCTCGAAGGACAGGTCGTCGTACGGGCAGTAGAGGTGCTCGGAGAACATCCGCTCGCGCTCGGGGTCGTCCTCGGCGAGGTCGACGAAGTCCAGGATCACCATGCCGCCGGAGAGGCCCAGGGCGGTCTCCACCGAGTCGGTGAGCCGCCGCTTGGCGCCGTCCTTGACGGTGAGGCGGTCGACGACCACCTCGATCGTGTGCTTCTCCTGCTTCTTCAGCGTGGGCGGCTCGGAGAGCTGGATCGTCTCCCCGTCCACCCGGGCCCGGCTGTAGCCCTTGGTCTGGAGGTCGGCGAAGAGGTCGACGAACTCGCCCTTGCGCTCGCGCACGAGCGGCGAGAGCACCTGGAAGCGGCTGCCCTCGGGCAGCGCGAGCACCCGGTCGACGATCGCCTGCGGCGACTGTCGCGCGATCGGACGGCTGCACTGGGGGCAGTGCGGCTTGCCGATGCGGGCGAAGAGGAGGCGGAGGTAGTCGTAGACCTCGGTGATGGTGCCGACGGTGGAGCGCGGGTTGCGGGAGGTCGACTTCTGGTCGATGGAGACGGCCGGGGAGAGGCCCTCGATGAAGTCGACGTCGGGCTTGTCCATCTGCCCCAGGAACTGGCGGGCGTAGGACGACAGCGACTCGACGTAGCGGCGCTGGCCCTCGGCGAAGATCGTATCGAAGGCCAGGGAGGACTTGCCCGACCCGGAGAGTCCGGTGAAGACGATGAGTGAGTCGCGGGGCAGGTCGAGCGAGACGTTCTTGAGGTTGTGCTCGCGAGCGCCACGAACGATGAGACGGTCGGTCACGCCGGTCCGCACCTTTCTTGAGAGAGCGGGGGACGGGCCCCGGCCGTCCAGAGTATGGGGGTCGGGAGGCGCCGCTGGGTGGTCTGGTGTGCTCCTCCGAGCGTATAGCACGTGCATTCGATTTCCGGCACTCCGAAGAGCGCTTCACCCGATCGTGTGGCGGCGCTAGGGTCGGCTCATGATTGATCATGCGCACGACCTGCGATCCCTGCGTGAAGCCACGGACCGACTGCTGACCGCGGCCACGAAACTGGACAACGCGGCCGTGGCCGAGGCGTCACGCCTGCCCGGTTGGTCCCGGGGCCACGTACTCGCCCACCTCGCCCGCAACGCGGACGCCCTCGTGAACGTGTTCGAAGGGCGCCCCATGTACGAGAGCGCCACCGCGCGCGACGCCGACATCCAGCGCGATGCCGCTCGGCCCCTGGTGGAACAGCTGGAGGACGTCCGGAATTCCGCCGCCGCGTTCCAGGCCGTGGCCGACGCGCCCCAGGACTGGTCCCGCACGGTCGAGCTGCGCAACGGGGTCACCGACAGCGCCTCCCGGATCCCCTTCCGCCGCCTCGTCGAGATCGAGCTGCACCACGTGGACCTCGGCATCGGCTACGAGCTGACGGACCTCCCGGACGAGTTCACCGCCCGGGAGATCGAGTTCCTGGCCGACCGCTGGTCCGGACACCCGGAGGTGCCGCCCGTGACGCTCTCCCCCGGCGACGGCCGCACCTGGCACACCGGCGGCGCCGAGGGCGCCCCCGTCACCCTGTCCGGCACCCCGGCCCAGCTCCTGGCCTGGCTGGCGGGCCGCGGCGACAAGGGCGACGCCCTCAGCACGGCGGGCGGCCCCCTCCCCCTGCTCCCGCCGCTCTAGGATTCAGGACATGACCTACAGCGGAGCGGTGAAGGTCGGCGGTCCGGCCGACGTGCATGAACTCGCGGACCTGATGATTTCCAAGGTCGCCGTCGGCGACATGAACAACAACGCCTACCTGCTGCGGTGCCGGGCGACCGGCGAGCAGCTGCTGATCGACGCGGCCGCCGAGGCCCCCACCCTGCTCTCCCTGATCGGTGACGACGGCATCACCTCGGTCGTCACCACCCACCAGCACGGCGACCACTGGGGCGCGCTGCGGGAGGTCGTCGACACGACCGGGGCCCGGACCTACGCCGGGCGCTACGACGCCGAGGGCATCCCGGTGCCCACCGACGTCGCCGTGGAGGACGGGGACACGATCACCTTCGGTCGGATCGTCCTGACCGCCCGCCACCTGGTCGGACACACCCCGGGCTCGATCTCCCTGGTCTACGACGACCCGCACGGCCACCCGCACGTGTTCACCGGCGACTGCCTCTTCCCGGGCGGCGTCGGCAACACCTGGGGCGACCCGAAGGCCTTCGCCCGGCTGATCGACGACGTCGAGGAGAAGCTCTTCGGCCAGCTCCCCGACGAGACCTGGGTCTACCCGGGCCACGGCAACGACACCACGATCGGCGCCGAGCGCCCGCACGTCGCCGAGTGGCGCGAGCGCGGCTGGTAGGTCGGCCCGCACCCGAACGACCGGGCCGCGCCTCCCCGACGGGAGGCGCGGCCCACGTCAACACCGGTGCGGCGCGGCACTCCTTCCGGTGGAGGATCCGCGTTCCGCTCCCCCGGCCCCGCGGACCGGGGTATCTGCTGCACCATGCACCAAGATCGCTCCCCGCACCCCGGCCGGCCGCCCTCGATGCTGCGCCTGGCCTCGGCCTCCCTCATCGGGACCGCCATCGAGTTCTACGACTTCTTCGTCTACGGAACCGCCGCGGCCCTGGTCCTCGGCCCCCTGTTCTTCCCCACCTTCTCGCACCTGGCCGGCACCCTCGCGGCCTTCGGCACCTTCGGCATCGGCTTCCTCGCCCGCCCGCTGGGCTCCGTGCTCTTCGGGCACGTCGGCGACCGGTACGGCCGGCGGCCCGTGCTGCTGGCGTCCCTGCTGCTGACCGGCCTCGCCACGGTGGCGGTGGGCTGCGTGCCGACGTACTCCTCGATCGGTGTCGGCGCCCCGCTGCTCCTACTCCTGCTGCGCTTCCTCCAGGGCCTCGGCCTCGGCGGCGAGTGGGGCGGGGCGGTGCTGCTGACCGCCGAACACGCCCCGGAGGGCCGGCGCGGGCTGTGGTCGAGCTTCCCGCAGATGGGCCCGGCCGTCGGGTTCCTGCTGGCGAACGGGCTGATGCTGGGGCTGTCCACGACGCTCACCGACGGCCAGTTCACCTCCTGGGGCTGGCGGGTGCCCTTCTGGGCGGCCGGGCTGCTCGCCCTGTCGGGCCTGTGGCTGCGCCGATCGGTGGAGGAGACCCCGGAGTTCCGCGCCCTGGCCGCCGACGACCGGCGGGCGACCACGCCGATCGCCGAGGTGGTCCGCGGCCACTGGCGCCTGCTCCTGCTCACCGGCGGGGCGCTCGCCGTCGGCTACGCCGTCTTCTACGCCGTGACCACCTGGTCCCTGGCCTACGCGACCGAGCACCTGGGGGTCGGCCGCAGCGTGATGCTCGCCTGCATCATGGTCGCCGTCGCCCTCAAGGGCGCGCTCACCCCACTGGTGGCGGTGCTGGGCGACCGGTACGGGCGCCGCCCGCTCTGTCTGGCCGGGAGCGCGGCCTGCGCGCTGTGGATGTTCCCGCTGGTGGCCCTGCTCGGGACGGCCGATCCGCTGCTGATGACCCTGGGCTGCCTCGGCGCGCTGCTGGGCATGGTGACGATGTTCGCGGTGGTGGGCGCGTACCTGCCGGAGCTGTACCCGCCGCGGGTGCGGTGCACGGGGGCGGCCGTCGGCTACAACCTGGGCGGGGTGCTCGGCGGGGCGCTGACGCCGGTCGTGGCCACGGCGCTGGCCGACGGTTCGGGGCCGGCGTGGGGCGTGGGCGCGTACCTGACCGGGATCTCCCTGGTCAGCCTGGTCTGTTTCGCCCTGCTGCCGGAGACGAATCCGGCGGTGGTGCGCGCGGCGGCGGGGGCGGCCGAAGCGGCCGCCCCCGCCTGAGCGCGGCTCCGGGTCAGCTGCCGACGCTGTCCTGGTGCTCGGCTTCCTGGGCGGCGGCCTCGGCCGCCGCCTGCTTCTTCGAGGCGATCAGGCTGGTGATCGTGGTGATCACCAGGACGCCGCAGATGACGCCGAGCGAGACCGGGATGGAGATCAGCGGGACGTGCACCCCGGATTCGTGCAGGGCGTGCAGCACGAGCTTGACGCCGATGAAGCCGAGGATGATCGACAGGCCGTAGCTGAGGTGGACCAGCTTCTTGAGCAGGCCGCCGATGAGGAAGTACAGCTGGCGCAGGCCCATCAGGGCGAAGGCGTTGGCCGTGAAGACGATGTACGGGTCCTGGGTCAGGCCGAAGATCGCGGGGATGGAGTCCAGGGCGAAGAGGATGTCGGTCGTGCCGATGGCGAGCATGACGACCATGAGCGGCGTCAGGACGCGCTTGCCGTTCTTCTGGATGAAGAGCTTGGTGCCGTGGTAGCTGTCGGCGACGCCGAACTTCCTCTCCACGGTCTTGAGCAGGCGGCTCTCCTCGAACTCCTCGTCCTCCTCGTCCTTGCGGGCCTCCTGGATGAGCTTCCACGCGGTGTAGATCAGGAACGCGCCGAAGATGTAGAAGACCCAGGAGAAGCTGGCGATGATCGCCGCGCCGGCCGCGATGAAGATCGCGCGCAGCACCAGGGCGATCAGCACGCCCACGAGCAGCACCCGCTGCTGGAGGTGGGACGGCACCGCGAACTTCGCCATGATCAGGACGAAGACGAAGAGGTTGTCGACGCTCAGCGACTTCTCGGTGATGAAGCCGGCGAAGAACTCCTGGGAGGCCTGGCCGTTGCCGAAGAACAGCAGGCCGAGGCCGAAGAGCGCGGCGAGGGCGATCCAGACGACCGTCCAGATGCCCGCTTCCTTGATCGATACGTCGTGCGGTTTACGGCCGATGAAGAAATCGGCTCCGATGAGGATGCCCAGACCGAGAATGGTCAGCACCCAAAGGGTCCACGAAACGTCCACGTTGAACACGCCTCCGGCGGATGGCTCAGCACTTCGTCAGCGTCATCGCTGCCGGAGGTCTCTTCCACCCGGGCGACCTGGAGGCCGTGGGCCGACGCCCCGGGACCGGTTACGGTCCGTATTGACGGGCACGTCGTAGCAGGAAAGCAGGAATACTCCCCTCCGCAGACACCAGCGTACCCGTCTCGGGCGCATAAGGTAAAGGGATAACCAAGAGAAGGTCAGGGAATGGTCAGCCGGTGCGGCCCGGCGGGGCCGCACCGATCAGATGCCGCGCCCCCTCCGCGCCTCCGCGATCCGTTCCAGCGCCTGGTCCAGGACCCGACTGCCGGGCGGCGGGAAGGACGCCTCGAAGGTCCAGGCGTGGCCGACCCACGGATCGGCGAGGTGGTCGTCCGGCACCGGGGAGAGCCGCATCAACGAGCGCCACAGCGGGTCCAGCAGCGGCCCGTACGCCGACGCCTCGTCACGGTCCGCCACCATCAGGAGGTGGACGCCGACCGCGGGACCTTCGTCGGCCAGGTAGCGCAACTGGGTGACGGCCCGGTCGTCGAAGCCGTGCGGGAAGTCGTGGACGACGAGCAGCTGCTCGGCGGTGTCCAGGTCCGGCGGCAGGTCCTCGGGCGCTCCCGCCCGCACCGCCATCTGTACGAGGTCCACCCGGCGGGTGAGCCGCGCGAGGGTCTCGGTGACTCCGGCGGAGCCGGCGGCGGGCGGCGCCGCCAGGACGCCGGCCCGCACGAGCGGGGCCAGCGAGGACGCCCCGGCCCCGGCGGCGTCGATGACGTGGACCGAGAAGCGGCCCGCGGGGTGCACGGCGAGCAGGCGCACGGCGTGCGCGACGGCCATGTCCATGGCGGCCCGGCGCAGCGGGGCGGTGTCCGCCATCATCGCCGCCTCGGAGCCGGTGCGGCCGTTGTCGATCCACAGGCCGCGCTCCATCGGGAACCGCACCAGCATCGGGATGCGCAGCTCCGGGCACTCGGGCAGGTGCAGATCGCCCAGCCGCAGGGCGAGCGGGGCCTCGGCGGGGATCCGGTGGGCGTGCCAGACCGGGTTGGCCCAGCCGGCGAAGGCGGCGGGGAGCGCGGGCTCGACCACCTCCACCTCCGCCTTGAGCTGGGCGAGGTCGCGGTCGAGGACGGCCCGGGCCTGGGAGACGAGCTCGTCGCGGCGGGCCCTGGCGCTCTCGCGGGCGCCGTCCCCGGATCCGCCGAGGCGGCTGCGCGGGTCGGCGAGGGCCGCGTCCAGCTCGCGCTCCAGCCGGGACTCGGCGAAGTCGGCGGCGCTGCGGTAGGCCGAGACCGAGCGGGCCAGGTCCTCGAACATGCCCCAGACCTGGTTGTACAGCCGCTCGTCCATGGACCAGCCGGTGGCGTCGCCGGCGACCGGGCGTGGCGCTTCCCCGGGCTGAGCCGGCGGGGCCTGTGGGGCGGGCTGCGGGGGCTCCGTGGTGCGGTCGCGGCGCGGGTGGGCGTAGCTGATCGTGGGCGGGCCCTCCGGGTCGGGGCCGGGCGCGGGGTCCGCGGGCGGCGGCGGGGGCACCGGGCCGGGGACCGGGGTCCGGGGCACCACCGGGGTCGCCAACGGCGTCGGGGTGTCCGAGGAGGCCGGCGCGGGCGCGGGCGCGCCGCCCGGGGCGGCCGAGGGGGTGGAGTACGGCGATCCGGCGGCCGGCGGCGCGGCGCCGGCCGCCGCGCCCGTGGGCACCGCGGTGGCGGGGGCGGGGCCCGGCACGGCGCCGCCGGCCGCGTGGGCGCGGGCGGCCAGATCCGCGGCGTCTCGGACGCTGAGGCCGTGGTCCGCGAGAAGGGCCGGGAGCCCGTCGGCGTACCCCTGGCCGACGGCGCGCACCTTCCAGGCGCCCTGGCGGCGGTACAGCTCGACCGCTATGACGGCGCTCTCCGCGTCCAGTCCGGTCAGGGTGTAACCGGCCAGCTCGGCGCCGTCGGGGGCGGCCACGGCCACGTACGGCGCGGCGACCGCACCGAACCGGGTCGGGCCGCCCTGCGGCAGCGCCAGCACGATCCCGATCCGGTGGACGACGGCGGGCACCGCGTCCAGGTCGACCTCGAAGGCGTGCCGCGCGGCGGCGGCCACGGGCACTTCCAGGCCGGGCACCCGCGGCTCCCCCGGGTGGGCCAGCGACCCGGGGTCGGCCAACCGGCCCCCGTCGTCGCCCAGCGCGGCCCCGGCGAGCACGGGTGTGCCCGCCGAGACCCTGATCTCCACCCGGTGCCGGGACAAGGGGTGGTTCTGCCCCCGGACCAGTTCGGCCGTCATCGTGCAGCCCCTCCCCCGTCGTACGCGTTCTCCCGTGCGCCTGCTGCGGCGCGCCGGCTTACAGGTGCGGCAGGATCGCCGGCAGCAGGTCCTGGAAGGTCCGGCCGTTCGCCGGGTTGCCCAGGGCCGTCATCTTCCAGCCGGTGCCCGCGCGGTGCACCTTCGCCATGATCTGCGCGGTGTACTGACCGCCGCCGTCGAGCGTGTAGCGGGCCAGTTCCTGGCCGTTGGTCTCGTCGACGATGCGGCAGAAGGCGTTCTGCACCTCCTGGAACGTCTGCCCGGTGAACGAGTTCACCGTGAAGATGATCTGGTCGATGTGCACCGGCACACGCGCCAGGTCGACGAGGATCGACTCGTCGTCGCCGCCCTGACCGGCGCCGCCGACCAGGTTGTCACCGGTGTGCCGGACCGAGCCGTCCTTGCTCTGCAGCTGCCGGAAGAACACCACGTCCATGGGCTCCTTGCCGGCGAACAGCACGGCCGAGGCGTCCAGGTCGATCTCCCGGGTACGACTGCCGAACAGGCCGCGGCGCTTGGCCGCCTGCCAGCCGAGGCCCATCCGGACCGCGGTCAGCGTCCCTCCGTCCGACTTCTGCAGACTGATGGCCTGACCCTTGGTCATGTTGACCGTCACGTGCTGTCCCCTCTCCATAGCCACCCCCAGGCAGCGCGTGCCTGTGGCTGTTCCACGCCCGAACACTACTGACCGGCCACGGCTCAGGCGAGGCCCGCTTCCTTCATCTGCCGCAGCTCCTTCTTCAGCTCGCCCACCTCGTCGCGGATCCGGGCCGCGACCTCGAACTGCAGCTCGGCCGCGGCCGCCCGCATCCGCTCGGTCATCTGCTCGATCAGCGAGGCCAGTTCGGCCGCGGGGCGGTCGGTCAGCACCTCGCCCTTGCCGCCCTTGGCCGCACGGCCGCCCAGCGCGGGTACGGGGGCCTTCGCGTCCTTGCCGCCCTTCTGCTGGCGGTAGCCGCTGCCGAGCAGTTCCTCGGTGTCGACCTCCTCGCGGGCGATGGTGGCGACGATGTCGTTGATCTTCTTGCGCAGCGGCTGCGGGTCGATGCCGTGCTCGGTGTTGTAGGCGACCTGCTTCTCCCGCCGCCGGTTGGTCTCCTCGATGGCCTTCTCCATCGCCGGCGTCATCCTGTCCGCGTACATGTGGACCTGGCCGGAGACGTTGCGCGCGGCGCGGCCGATGGTCTGGATCAGCGAGGTCCCCGAGCGCAGGAACCCCTCCTTGTCGGCGTCGAGGATCGCCACCAGGGACACCTCGGGCAGGTCGAGGCCCTCGCGCAGCAGGTTGATGCCGACCAGGACGTCGTACTCACCGGCCCGCAGCTCGCGCAGCAGCTCGATCCGGCGCAGCGTGTCCACGTCGCTGTGCAGGTAGCGGACGGCGATGCCCAGCTCCAGGAAGTAGTCCGTGAGGTCCTCGGCCATCTTCTTGGTCAGGGTGGTGACCAGGACGCGCTCGTCCTTCTCGACGCGCTGGCGGATCTCGTGCACCAGGTCATCGATCTGGCCCTCGGTCGGCTTGACGACGACCTCGGGGTCGATCAGGCCGGTGGGTCGGATGATCTGCTCGACGAACCCGTCGCCGCGGGAGAGCTCGTACTTGCCGGGGGTGGCCGACAGGTAGACCGTCTGACCGATCCGCTCCTGGAACTCCTCCCACTTCAGCGGACGGTTGTCCAGCGCGGAGGGCAGGCGGAAGCCGTGGTCGACCAGGGTCCGCTTGCGCGAGGCGTCGCCCTCGTACATCGCGCCGATCTGGGGCACGGTGACGTGCGACTCGTCGATGACGAGGAGGAAGTCCTCGGGGAAGTAGTCGATGAGGGTGTTGGGCGCGCTGCCGCGCTCGCGGTCGTCCATGTGCAGCGAGTAGTTCTCGATGCCGGAGCAGGAACCGATCTGGCGCATCATTTCGAGGTCGTAGGTGGTGCGCATGCGCAGCCGCTGGGCCTCCAGCATCTTGCCCTGCTTCTCCAGCTCCGCGAGGCGGTCGGCCAGCTCCACCTCGATGCCCGCGACCGCCTTCTCCATGCGCTCGGGCCCGGCGACATAGTGGCTCGCGGGGAAGATGTACAGCTCGCGGTCCTCACTGATGACCTCGCCGGTCAGCGGGTGCAGGGTGGAGAGCGCCTCGATCTCGTCGCCGAACATCTCGATGCGGACCGCGAGTTCCTCGTACACGGGGAAGATCTCGATGGTGTCGCCGCGCACCCGGAAGGTGCCGCGGGTGAAGGCGACGTCGTTGCGGGTGTACTGGATGTCGACGAAGCGGCGCAGCAGCTGGTCGCGGTCGAACTCCTCGCCGACCTTGAGGGGGACCATCCGGTCGACGTACTCCTGCGGGGTGCCGAGGCCGTAGATGCAGGAGACGGACGCGACCACGATGACGTCGCGGCGGGTCAGCAGCGAGTTGGTCGCGGAGTGGCGCAGCCGCTCCACCTCCTCGTTGATGGAGGAGTCCTTCTCGATGTAGGTGTCCGACTGGGGGACGTACGCCTCGGGCTGGTAGTAGTCGTAGTAAGAGACGAAGTATTCGACGGCGTTGTTCGGGAGCAGCTCGCGGAACTCGTTCGCCAGCTGGGCGGCCAGCGTCTTGTTCGGTGCCATGACCAGCGTCGGACGCTGGAGCTTCTCGATCATCCAGGCCGTGGTGGCCGACTTTCCGGTGCCGGTCGCACCGAGCAGGACCACGTCCTTCTCACCCGCGCGGATGCGCTGCTCCAGCTCGGCGATGGCCGCCGGCTGGTCACCGCTGGGCTGGTAGGAACTGACGACCTCGAAAGGCGCCACCGTGCGTTCGATCTTCGATACGGGCCGCATGGGTCAACCGTACGGCCCCCCACTGACACTCACGCGTCCGCGCGCCCCGCGGGCCCCGCGCCCGGCGCCCGACCCCCGTCCGACCAGCGCACGACACGCGTCGGTGACGACTCGGCACGCAGGGTGACCCTGGTCCGTTTGTCGTAGTTCGGTGGCGACGGCCGGATCGTGAACGGCATTATCGCGATGAGTCACATTTCACGACAGACCGTCAGATACGCCAAGAGGGGCGGGATACGGCCATCACCGCCCGACGTCCCCCGCCCGTCCGCGCGTCCGGCCGGGCCGCCGGTCGCCCCCTTCATGACCCGTGACCCGAGGAGACCGCACATGTACGTCCGAACCGTTGCCGCGGCTGCCGCCGTGCTCGGCATCACCCTCTCCGCACTGGCCGGCCCGGCCTCCGCCACGCCGCCGCCGCTGCGGACGGGCGGCCCGAAGGCCGGACCGGCCGCGGCTCCCCACGCCGGGCCGAAGGCGCCGCCGCTGGCCGGGCTGCTCGGGCTCCCCGTGGTGTACGCGCACCGGGGGGCGTCGGCCTACGCCCCGGAGAACACGCTGGCCTCCATCGACCTCGCCGCTCAGCTGGGCATGGACTGGGTGGAGAACGACGTCCAGCGCACCAAGGACGGCGTGCTCGTCGTGATCCACGACGACACCCTCAAGCGGACCACCGACGTCCAGAAGGTGTTCCCGAAGCGCAGCCCCTGGCGGGTGAAGGACTTCACGGCGGCGGAGATCGCCCGGCTCGACGCGGGCAGCTGGTTCCGCCCCGAGTTCGCCGGCGCCCGGATCCCGACGCTGCGCGAGTACCTCGACCGGGTCCAGCTCAATCAGGGCCGGCTGCTGCTGGAGGTCAAGAAGCCGGAACTGTACCCGGGGATCGAGCGCGAGATCCTCGACCTGCTCGACAGCAGGGGCTGGCTCGACGCGCGGCACGTCGCCTCCCGCCTGGTCGTGCAGAGCTTCAGCGCCGACTCCGTGGCCCTGGTGCACCGGATGCGGCCGGACGTGGTGACGGCCTTCCTCGGCGCGCCGCCGGAGGAGGACCTGGAGCGGTACGCCGCGTTCTCCGACCGGATCAACCCCTGGTTCCGGGAGATCAACGCCGAGTGGGTGGCGCGGGTGCACGCCCTCCGGGGGCCGCACGGCAAGGCCATGGAGGTCGACACCTGGATCGTGGACGACCCGGACACGACCCAGCGGGTCGTGGAGATGGGCGTGGACGGCATCATCAGCAACCGGCCCGACCTGGTGCGGCGTACGGTGTACGGCTACTGACGGCTCCCGCGCTCCGGGGCCGCCCCGGCCGACGACGCCCCGCGACCCGCGGCCCCGGAGCGTTGTCGGTGCGGCATCGTACGGTGGTCGTGTGGACAGCACCGAGCGGCCCCGGGGGCCGCACCTCGAATGGACCGTGGTCGCGAGCGCCATCGGTCCGCTCCTCCTCGCCGCGACCCCCGAGGGTCTGGTCAAGGTCTCCTTCCATGCATCGCCCGAGACGGCCGGGCCGCTGATCGACCGGCTCGGCGCGGCGGCCTTCCGTCCGGCGCCGGGCGAAGAGGTGCTGCTGGCCGAGCCCATACGTCAGCTCGCCGCCTACTTCGCCGGTGACCTGCGGCGCTTTCGTCTCCCGCTGGACTGGCGGCTCAGCTCCGGCTTCCACCGCCAGGTCCTCCAGGAGCTCGACCGCTCCGTTCCCTACGGGGCGGTCGTCGGGTACGGCGAGCTGGCCGCCCGGGTCGGCCAGCCCGGCGCGGCCCAGGCCGTGGGCGCGGCGATGGGATCCAACCCCTTGCCGCTGGTGGTGGCCTGCCACCGGGTCGTGGAGAACGGCGGCGGGATCGGCGGCTTCGGCGGCGGGGTGGAGACCAAGCGGACCTTGCTGGCGCTGGAGGGCGTCCTGCCGGAGCCGCTCTTCTGAGGGCGGTACCGGCAGGCTGGCGACCCGGTGTCGATCAGCTGCTGACCAGGTGCTGACCAGGTGCTGACCAGCGACGATCCGGTCCGCCCGCGGAGCCGCCACCGGTTCCCCCACGGGGCGGGCGGTGCGACACTGCGCCGGTGACTGCTGCCGCGGCCCAGCCCGCCGTCCCCCGCCCCGCACCGCCCGTCCGCTCCTGTCCGAAGGACCGGAGGTGCACGTCGTGAGCGCCCCGCACGGTACGGACCGCTCGCCCGGATCCGCCGGACCGGACCGTACGGCCCGCACGGCCCCCGCGGCCCGCTCGACCCGCGAGGAGCGGAAGGAGCGCGAGGTCCGGGGGCTGACCGACGCCGACCTGCCCCGGCTGCGCCGGCGCACCTCCGGCGTGCTCATAGCCGCGCAGGTCCTGGGCGGGCTCGGCATACCGATCAGCATCGCGCTGGCCCCCGTACTGGCCACCGAGGTCAGCGGCACCGAGGCCGTGTCCGGACTGGCCTCGACGGCCTCCGTCGTCGGCACCGCCCTGGTCTCGCTGCCGCTCGCGGCCCTGATGACCGCGCGCGGGCGACGGGCGGGGCTGGTCCTGGCCTATGTGATCGGCGCGGTCGGCGGCGGGCTCGTGGTGCTGGCCGCCGTGCTGAAGAACTTCCCGCTGCTGCTGCTCGGCATGGCCGCCTTCGGCGCCGCCTCCTCCGCCAACCTCCAGTGCCGGTTCGCCGCCGCCGACCTGGCGGCCCCCGACCGGCGGGCCCGGGCGATCTCGACGGTCGTGTGGGCCACGACCATCGGCGCGGTGCTGGGACCCAATCTCTCGGCCCCGGCCAGCCGGAGCTTCGCGGGGACGTCCATACCCGACAAGGCGGGCCCGTTCCTGTGGGCCGCCGGGATCTTCCTGCTCACCGCACTGCTGATCGGCGTGCTGCTGCGGCCGGATCCGCTGCTGGCCGCGCGCGCACTGGCCGGCCCGGCCGAGCAGACGGCCGCGGGCCGCTCGCTGCGGGCCGCCTTCGCCGCCGTACGGGCCTCCCCCCGGGCCCGGTTGGCTCTGGTGACGGTCGCCGTGACCCACACCGCCATGGTCTCGATCATGGTGATGACCCCGGTGGACCTCGGGCACCACGGCGCCGACCTCCAACTGATCGGGCTGGTGATCAGCGGCCACATCGCCGGAATGTTCGCCTTCTCCCCGGTGATGGGCTGGCTGGCGGACCGGCTCGGCAGACTGTCGGTGATCGGCCTGGCGGCAGGGCTGCTCTCGATCGCCGCCCTGCTCGCGGGCACCGCCGGGGCGAACCACGCGCAGACCGCGGCGGGCCTGTTCCTGCTGGGGCTGGGGTGGTCGGCCGGGCTGGTCTCCGGTTCCGCGCTGCTGACGGACTCGGTGCCACAGGCCGCGCGGGCCGCGGTACAGGGCCTGTCCGACCTGACCATGAACACCTGCGCGGGCGTCGGCGGCGCCGTGTCCGGGCTGATCGTCTCCCAGGCGGGCTACGGCTGGCTCAACGCCGTCGGGGCGGCGCTGCTGCTGCCGATGGCCGGGCTCGCGCTCTTCACGGCGCGCCGCCACCCCGCGCCCGTCGAGGGCGCCGGGGCGGATGCGGGAGCCGTCGCGGACTGACGGGCGCGGAGGCTGGTCAGGGGTCTCGCCAGCGGCTCGTCAGAGGCTGATGTGGTAGGCCTTGCGCAGCGTCTCGTGCACGGTCCAGGTGGTCTTGTCGCCCTCCCGGAGCACGCAGGCGGTGCCGGGGCCGACCTCCAGTCGCCCGCCGCCCTCGATCTCGATGGTGGCCCGGCCGCTGACGACGACGAACAGCTCGTTCGCCTCGGTGTCGGTGACCACTCCGGGGGTGATCTGCCAGATCCCGCGCAGTTGCTTGCCGTCGGCGGACTCCCACAGCACCTTGCCCGTCACCACGGGGTCGCCGGAGACGATCTGTCCCGGGTCGAGCTCCTCGGTCTCCAGCTCGGCGTCCGGTACGTCGGGCACGGACACGGCGAAGGAGGCGGGACCTGTATCGGGGGCCGCGGGGGCGGACGGGGCGGCGGGGTCTTCGGTGCTCATGGCGCGAAACACTAGCCCGGCGGGACGGCCGCGCGCGGTGGCCAGGTCGTCCAGGATCGGCGGGGCGCACGAGTCACCCTGTCCAGGGCGCGGGCCCGGATCACGGGCCGACGCACCCCGCGCATCTCGGACAGTTGGGCCGGGGGCGCGTTTGGGGGCGCGGATCCCGTGCCATGGATGGGGACATGTCACAGCACACAGCGGTTCCCGTCCTGTCGGAAGAGGTGCGCGACGCGCTGGCGGAGCAGCGACCGGTCGTCGCCCTCGAATCGACGATCCTCGCGCACGGCCTGCCCCGACCCCGCAATCTCCAGGTGGGCCTGGAGCTGGAGGCGATCGTCCGCTCGGAGGGAGCGGTTCCGGCGACCGTCGCGGTGCTCGACGGGGTGCCGTACGCCGGGCTCGACAAGGCACAGCTGGAGCGGATCGCCAACGGCGACGGCGTGCGCAAGTTGGGGCACCGGGACCTGCCCCCGGCCATGGCGGCCGGCGCCACCGGGGCCACCACGGTGTCGGCGACGGCGTTCCTGGCCGCGCGGGCCGGGCTGCGCGTCTTCGCCACCGGCGGGCTGGGCGGCGTACACCGCGACTGGGCGCGGGCGCAGGACGAGTCGGCCGACCTGTCGCTGCTCGCCCGGACCCGGATCACGGTGGTCTGCGCGGGGGTGAAGTCGATCCTGGACGTGCCGGCCACGCTCCAACGGCTGGAGACGCTCGGGGTGGGGGTGCTGGGCTTCGGGACGGAACGGTTCCCCGGCTTCTACCTGAGCAGTTCCGGCGAGCCCGTCGACTGGACGGTGCACCGGCCGGAGGAGGTGGCCGGGGTGATGGCCGCTCAGGACGCCCTGGGCGGGCCCGGGTCCGCGCTGCTGGTCGCCAACCCGGTCCCCGAGGTCGACCAGCTCGATCCGGACCTGCACGACCGGGTACTGGCCCGGGCCCTCGCGGAGTGCCGGGAACGCGGCGTCACGGGGCAGGCGGTGACCCCGTTCCTCCTCGACTTCCTGGTCCGCGCGACCGGCGGGGCCTCGCTGGAGGCGAACCTGGCGGCGGTGCGCGGCAACGTGCGCCTGGGTGCGCGGATCGCGGCGGCGTGGGCGGCCTGGTGACCGGGCCGGGGGGCGGGCCGGCCGCGGAGTTCGCCGGCAGTCTGCTGGTCGTCGGGGACGTGGTCACGGACGTGGTGGCCGTGCACCTGGAGCCGCTCGCTCCGGCCACCGACACACCGGCCCGGATCCGTACGATGCCCGGCGGCGCCGGGGCCAACGCGGCCTGCTGGGCGGCCCACCAGGGAGCCGCCGACGTCGCGCTGCTCGCGCGGGTGGGCGCGGAGTCGGCGCAGTGGCACGAACGCGCCCTGCTGGCCGCCGGGGTGCGGCCGCTTCTGGTGGTCGACCCGGTGGAGCCCACCGGGACGGTGGTGGCGCTGGTCGGCAAGGACGCGGAACGGACCTTCCTGACCGACAGCGGGGCCGTGCTCCGCCTCTCCCGGGCCGACTGGACCCCGGACCTGCTGGACGGGGTGGCCCATCTGCACCTGTCCGGCTACCTGTTCTTCGGGGACACCAGCCGCGAGCTGGCCCGCCTGGCACTGCGCTCGGCGCGGGAGCGCGGGATCGCGGTGAGCGTGGACCCCGCATCGGCCGGGTTCCTGGCCGCGCTGGGGGTGGACCGCTTCCTCGACGCCGTCGCGGGGGCCGGCGCACTGCTGCCCAACGAGGACGAGGCGCGGCTGCTGGCCGGTCTGCCCGGGCCTGCCCCTTCGGCCCGGGCGGCGGCGGAGTTGAGCCTGCGGGTGCCGCTGGTCGTGGTGACCCGGGGGGCGGCCGGGGCGCTGGTCGCCGAGGGCGGCCGGGTGACCGCGGAGGTCACCGCGGAGCCCGCCCTGGCGGTGGATTCCACAGGCGCGGGCGACGCCTTCACCGGCGGCTTCCTGGCGGCCCGACTGGCGGGCGCGGACCCGGTGGAAGCGGCGCGGGCCGGCTGCCGCGCGGGAGCGGTGGCGGTGACCCGCCTGGGCGGAAGACCATAGCCCGCCCCGTCCACCTCCCCCGGCCAGCGGGCGCGGACCTCCCGGGGCCGAACCCCTCCAGCCCCGCCGGCAATTGGGGCGCCCCCGGAGAACACGCCGAGGACCGGCCGAACCCAACCAGCCCCGCCGGCGATTGAGGCGCCCCCGGAGGGCACGTCGGGGACCGACGGGATCCGCAGGCCCCCAAGGGTCAGTGCGGGACGCCGGTCCAGGCCGGGTGCCTGGGGTCGTCGGCGCGGACCAGGACGTCGGCCGCCGACCCGGGATCCGTTTCGGCGTCGTAGCGCGCGAAGGCCGGCACGGTCCAGCGTTCGTCCTCGGCCGTACGCCGCGCCAGGGCCCCGGCGGAGAGCCGGACGTGGACGCTGAGGTCGAACGGGAACCAATGCCCCATCAGGAACGGTCCGTGCAGGATCACCACCCCACCCGCCGGCAGCGCCACGTACGGGCTCCGGGTCGCCCGGTCCGTGACCGGATCCCACAGATCCGGGAGCACCCGGCCGGTCCCGCCGGGATCCAACGGCCCGATGACCTCGCGCCAGAGCGCGGCCGTGTCGTACCAGCCGCCGAGGTACGCGTCGACGTCCCGCCGGCCGTACTCGAAGCGCAGCGAGGCCGGCCGCAGGAAGCCACCGGTGGGCACGACGAGGACCGAACGGCCGCGCCGGCGCAGGGCGTCCGCGAGCCGGTCGGCGAGCACGTCCGTACCGGCGGCGGGCGCACCGTCCACGGCCACCCGTAGCCAGGGCGCACCGCCGCCCGGGTCCTGCGGGGCGCCGTCGAGATGGCCCGCGAGCCGCTCGGCCATCCCCTCCCATGTGATCGCTTCCAGCTGCACGGTCCCATTGTCAGTCCTCACCCGTAGCGTTTCTCATCAAGGGATCACCGACGCGAAAGAGCCGTCGGCCCGACCTTGGGGAGGGGTCTGTCATGGCTCGCGAGACGACGTACCTGGAGCTGTCGCAAGAGGGTGGCGGCGCGCACAAGTTCTATGAGGTGACCGTGGACGGCACGGCCGTCTCGGTGCGTTACGGCCGGATCGGAGCCGACGGGCAGCTGCAGAACTCCTCCTTCCCGACCATCGAGAAGGCGCGGGCGGCCGCCGCGAAGAAGGTCGGGGAGAAGGTCCGCAAGGGGTACGCACCGGCCGTACAGGGGCAGCGGACGGCGCGCGCCGTCTCCCGCCGCGAGGTGACCTCGGCACCGTCGACCGCGCGGGCGGTGGCGCCGGTGCTGTGGCGGTTCCGCACCGGGGCCTCGGCCTTCGGGATCCGCGTGGACGAGGACCGGTGCTGGGTCGGCAACCAGGCGGGCGACGTCTACACGCTGAGCCACGGCGGCGAGGTACTGGCCCGCTATTCGCTGCCGGACGGGGTCAAGTGCCTGGTGGCGGACGAGTTCTGGATCTATGCGGGCTGCGACGACGGCACGGTCTACGACCTGTCGTCGAAGGTCCCCTTCGGGGCCTACGACATCGCGGCGGACGTGGACATCTTCTGGCTGGACATCCGCGAGGGCGTGCTCACCGTCTCCGACCGCAACGGCGGTCTGACGGTCATCGACCACGAGGACGAGTTCCAGTGGTCGCGCAAGTCCGCCGGCTCCAACGGGTGGATGGTCCGGGCGGACGGGGACGCGGTCTACCACGGACACTCCTCGGGCGTGACGGCGTACGCCCAGGACGGTTCCGGGGAGTTGTGGCACGCGCCGACCAAGGGCCAGGTGCTCTTCGGCTGGCAGGAGGACCACGCGGTGTACGCGGGGACCTCCCGCTACACCGTGGAGCGGATCGCGAAGGCGACCGGGGCCGTCGAGGCCACCTACCGGTGCGACGGTTCGGTGTACTCGTGCGCGACCTCCCCCGACGGCCGGCACGTCTTCGCGGGTGACTCCTCCTCGTCGGTGTACTGCTTCGACGCCGATGGGCAGCGGCTGTGGAAGCTGGGTACGGGCAGCGGCTCCGCGCTGTCGATGCAGTACCTGGACGAGCGGCTGTACCTGGTGACCACCGACGGCTCGTTGGTGTGCGTGGACGCGAGCGAGGCGGCCATCGCGGCGGCCCAGCAGGGCTCGGTGCCGACCGCGATGGACGTGAAGTCGGCCGCGGCGCTGCCCGTGTTCACCCCGGCGGCCTCGGCCGCCGCGGTGGCGACGGTGACGGTCGCGCCCGCGGGCGGCGTGGTGGTCGAGTGCGTCCAGCAGGGCGGTCGGACACGGGTGCAGGTGGTCTCGGGCGGCTTCGAGACGTCGTGGAACGTGCAGTTCCCGCGGGGCATCCGGGAGGCGGGGGCCCGGTACGTGGTGGACGGGCTGCATCCGGCCCCGGGAGGGTTCTACCGCGTGCGCGGGGAGATCCGCCGCCTGGTGTGAGCGCGGGCGCGCGGAGCGGTCCGGGGTGGGGGCCTCGGACCGCTCCGGGGGGGGGAACGCGGGGGGGCTCGGGAGGGAGCTTCAAGGGGACAACTGCCGGGCGCTCCCAGGTGATAGGGGGCCGCTGCGGCGGTATCACACCTGTATGGACCTCGTCGTCTTCGAGTCGCTCAAGCGGATCAGCTGCGCGGAGTGCGGGAACGGCCCGCTCCCGCACCTCGTCCGCCCGTCCGGTGTTCCCCGCTGCCTGGACTGCGCCGACCTCGGACACCTCGTCTACCTGCCGCGCGGGGACGCCGCCCTCACCCGCCGGGCGCGGACGGGTAGTTCGCTGTGCGCGGTGGTGGTCCGCTTCAACAAGCGCCATCGCCGCCACGAGCGCCAGGGCCTGCTGGTCGAGGAGCCGGCGCTCGCCCGGGCCGAGGCCGCCTGCCTCGCGGACGCCGAGGCGCGGGCCCGGCGCCGGGCCCGCGACCGGCTGCGCCGGGCCGCCGAGGACACCCGGTTCACCGCGCTCTTCGCCGCCGAGATAGCGCGGCTGTTCCCCGGGTGCCCGCCGGAGCGCGCCCTGGCGATCGCGGCGCACGCCTCGCTACGGGGCAGCGGGCGGGTCGGCCGCAGCGCGGCGGGCCGGGCCCTGTCCGAGCAGGCCGTCTCGGTGGCGGTCCGCGCGGCGATCCGGCACGAGGACACGGAGTACGACGCCCTGCTGATGGCGGGCGTCCAGCGGTTCGAGGCCCGCGCCCGGCTCGCCCCGCGGATCGAGGCGGTCCTCGCCTCCTGGCGGTCCGGCCCGGCGCAGGCCGCTCAGCTGGTGCGGGAGCGGGAGCGGCGGTAGAGCAGGGCCCCGCCGAGGAGCAGTGCGGCGCTGCCCGGGATCAGGTAGTCGAGCCCGTCGGCGCCGGTGTGGGCCAGCGCGGGACCCGTCACCCGGGGCGGCGCGGGCGGGGTGACCGGACGCACCACCGCGGGCGGCTGCACGGGCTTGCCGACGGTGGGCGGAACTCCGTTGACCGAGGTGTTGCCCGCGGCGGAGTTGCCGGCGCCGACGACGCTCACCGCATTGCCGCTGATGTTCACCGGGAGATCGATCGGCAGCTGGATCCCGTTGCCGGACAGCAGGCCAGGCGAATCCTTTCCGCGCCCTTCCGCGAGCGCTCCGACGCCGCCGGCCGCTCCCCCGCCGTGCCCGGCACCCTGCCGGGAGGGGCCCGTCGCGGACGACGGGCCCGACGGATGCGAGGGGCGCGGATCCGGATGTTCGCCGGGACCCGCGTTGGCACACCGGTTCCCCGCGGCGGAGTTGAGCAGGCCCACCACGCTCACGGTGTTGCCGCACACGTTCACCGGCGCGTGCACCGGCAGCTGCACCACGTTCCCCGAGAGCAGCCCCGGCGAGCGCTGCGCCGAACCGCCCGCGTCCGCATCGGCGTGGGCGAGGCCCCCCACACTCGCGGCGGCCAGGCCACCTCCCGCAACCACCGCCGCGATCAAGCCATTTCGACGACTGCTTCGCATCAGTGTCCCTACCTTCCGGAGGAGTTCGCGGGTGTGCACCCGCATCCGGAACAACGCCCTGAACCCGTTCGGGTTATAGCGCCGGTAGGCATTTCACTCCATCGTGTACTGGGTAGTGCGTACTTCATGATGGACAGACCACTGCTGCTCCTCGATGTGGACGGCCCGCTCAACCCGTTCCGGTCGCGCCTCGCAGGGCTGCACGGATACACCACGCACCGGATGCACCCGGCCCTCTGGATGGCCCGCCGCGCCCCGGATTCGCCGAGCGCGCGCCGGGGCCTGCGGGTCCGCCTGCATCCCACGCACGGCCCGCGCCTCCAGGCCCTGCCCTTCGAACTGGCCTGGGCCACCACCTGGATGCACCAGGCCAACACGATGATCTCCCCGCACATCGGGCTGCCCGGCGACCTTCCCGTCATCGAGTGGCCGGAACTCTTCGCCCACGACCCGGACGGCCTCTACTGGAAGACCCGGCCGCTCCTGGAGTGGGCCGCCGGACGCCCCTTCGCCTGGGTCGACGACATGATCACCGCCAAGGACCGCGCCTGGGCCCGCGCGCACCACCCGGCGCCGTCCCTCCTCCTGCGCATCCGCCCCCGTCACGGCCTGCGCGCACGCGACTTCACCACCCTCACCCGCTGGGCGGCCTCCTTGCCGGGGACCTGAGCCGGGGGCCGGGTCAGCGGAGGGTGGCGAGCGCCGTGAGCGGGTCGGGGGACGGCGGCCCGCAGGGCCACCAGTCCTCCTCGTCCGGTTCGGACTCGTAGGCGTACCAGAGGCCGTCGCGACCGAGCCGGAGCTGGGAGGTGCGCCCGCTGAGGCGGTTGCGGTGGGGCCGGAAGGGACCCCGCCCCGCGGCCGACAACGCCGGGCGGGCCCGGTCGAAGGGGCCCGCCGGCGGGTCCCACTCCTCCTCCAGCACCAGCAGCCCCGCCGAGCCGCCCTGGCGCCAGGCCGACACCGCGCGGGCCAGCTCGCCCGGTGAGCGCCCGGTGGCGGCGGCCAGATCGCGGTACAGGGCGCGGGTGGAAGCGGCCAGGCCCGAGGTCGGCGGCTGCGCGGTGGCGAGGCGGACCGCGTCCTGCCAGAGCGTGAGGCCGGCGATCGGGTCCTCGCCGGTGGCGAGGAGGGCGTGGGCGCGCGCCGCGGCATCGGAGGCGAGCTGGTCCAGGGCCAGCGGATCCGGGGCGCCCCGCTCGTCCGGGTAGGCGGGGGCGGCGCCGACGGTCGGTGCGTCGAGCGGGGCGGGCAGCGGCGCCCGGGTGGTGTGGTGCACGGCCGTGCGCGCCGGGACGCCGGGGAAGTCGACTTCGGCCACGGGCCGTTCACGGGCGGCGTGCGCGGCATTGCGGCGGGCCAGCTCGTCGAGGAGGTCCCGCTCGCCCCGGCCGCGCAGCAGCATCAGGACGAACGGGTCCTCATCGAGCAACCGGGCCGCGCGGTAGCAGAGCGCGGCGGCGTGCTTGCACGGCGGACGCCCGACGTCCGGGCAGGAGCACTGCGGCACGAGGTCCCCGGCGCCCGGCAACAACCGGTCGGCCAGGGCCTGCGGAACCTCGCGCTCCAACAGCGCGGCCAGAGCCGCCGGCTGGGCGGCCGTGTCCTCCAGCAGCTCGTCCCACTCCTCCTCGGTGAAGACGGTCAGGGCCAGCTCCGTGCGGTACGGCCGGGCCCGGCTGCCCCGCACGTACGCCACGATCCGCCCGGGGGTGACCGTCACCGCGTCGACGTGCCCGTCCTGCGCATACGCCCGCCCGCGCCCCAGGCGCGCCGCGTCACCGGAGCGCTCCTCCAGTGCGGCCACCCAGGCCCGCCCCCACCAGCTGGCGGCCCCGGCCCCGGCGGGCAGCGATTCGAAGGTGCGGCGCAGGTCGTCGCGCGCGGTGATCACGAGCGCCTGCGCAGGGAGACGAGGTCGGCGAGCTCGCGGTCGGTGAGCTCGGTCAGCGCGGTCTCGCCCGATCCGAGGACCGCCTCGGCCAGGGCCCGCTTGGCCTCCAGCATCTCGGCGATGCGGTCCTCGACGGTGCCTTCGGCGATGATCCGGTGGACCTGGACGGGCTGGGTCTGGCCGATGCGGTAGGCGCGGTCGGTGGCCTGTTCCTCGACGGCGGGGTTCCACCAGCGGTCGTAGTGGACGACGTGTCCGGCGCGGGTGAGGTTGAGGCCGGTGCCCGCGGCCTTGAGCGACAGCAGGAACACCGGGACCTCGCCGTCCTGGAAGCGGTCCACGAGCTCCTCGCGGCGGGCCACCGGAGTCCCGCCGTGCAGCAGTTGGGCCGGGATCCCGCGGGCCGCCAGATGCCGCTCCAGGATCCGGGCCATCGTCACGTACTGGGTGAAGACCAGCACCGAACCGCCCTCGGACACGATCGTGTCCAACAGCTCGTCCAAGAGGGCGAGTTTGCCGGAACGGTGCGCGATCCGGGGCCGCTCCTCCTTGAGGTACTGCGCCGGGTGGTTGCAGATCTGCTTGAGCGAGGCCAGCAGTTTCATGATCATGCCGCGGCGTTCGATGCCTTCGCTCGCCTCGATCACGGCCATCGCCTCGTCCACCGCGGCCTGGTAGAGGGAGGCCTGTTCCCGGGTCAGCGAGACGGGGTGGTCGGTCTCCGTCTTGGGCGGCAGCTCGGGCGCGATCCCCGGGTCCGACTTCTTGCGGCGCAGCAGGAACGGCCGTACCAGCGCGGCCAGTCGGGCCACCGCGGCCTCATTGCCGCCGTCCTCCTCCTGCTGGTGCTCCACGGGCCGGGCGTGGCGGGCCCGGAAGGCGGTCAGCGGGCCGAGCAGACCGGGAGTGGTCCAGTCGAGGAGGGCCCACAGCTCGGAGAGGTTGTTCTCGACGGGGGTGCCCGTCAGCGCCACCCGGGCCGGTGCGCCGATGGTGCGCAGCGCCCGCGCGGTCGCCGAATGCGGGTTCTTGATGTGCTGCGCCTCGTCGGCGACGACCATCCCCCACTCCTGACCGGCCAGCCGGGAGGCGCTCGCCCGCATCGTCCCGTAGGTGGTGAGGACGAAACCGCCGGACAGGCCCTCCAGGCTGCGCCCCGCCCCGTGGAAGCGGCGCACCGCCACCCCGGGGGCGAACCGCTCGATCTCGCGCTGCCAGTTGCCGAGCAGGGACGCGGGACAGATCACCAGGGTCGGCTCGGGGCGGGCCCGGTGCAGGTGGAGGGCGATCAGCGTGACGGTCTTGCCCAGCCCCATGTCGTCGGCGAGGCAGCCGCCGAGGCCGAGCGAGGTCATCAGGTCGAGCCAGGCCAGGCCGCGCGCCTGGTAGTCGCGCAGGGTGGCCCGCAGCCCGGGCGGCTGCGGCAGCGGCGTCAGCTCCCCGGTCAGCCGGTCGCGCAGGGCGGCCAGCGAACCCACCGCGACCGCCGGCACGGGCTCCCCCTCGACCTCGGCCTCGCCGGTCAGTACGGCCGCCAGCGCGTCCACCGGATCCAGCAGCCCCAGCTCCCGCTTGCGGGCCTTGCGGACCAGGTCCGGATCGACCCGCACCCACTGGTCTCGCAGCCGCACCACCGGACGGTGGGCCTGCGCGAGGGCGTCCATCTCGCCGGGGGTCAGCCGGTCCCCGCCCAGCGCGAGCTCCCAGGAGAAGGCGAAGAGCCCGGCCGCGTCGAAGAAGGCGGTCCCGTCGGTGGCCGAACCGGGCGCGGTCGACCGTACGACGGCACTCGCGCTCAGCGTCCGGGCCAGGTCCCGGGGCCAGTGCACGCCGACCCCGGCCGCGGCGAGCCGGGTCGCGGCGACGCCCAGGAGGTCCTCCAGCTCGGGGTCCGACAGGGCCAGCGCCTCGGGCACGGGCTGCTCCAGCAGCCGCAACAGCGGCGGCCACACCCGGCCGGCCCGGCGCAGCGCGAGCACCGCGTCGACCCGGGCCCGCGGGCCGAACCGGTCGGTGGCCGTACCCGCCCACAGCGCGCCCGCGTCGGCGACCAGCGTCGGATCGGCCAGGCTGTGCACCTGGACCACGGCCGCACCCGCCCGGCGCACCTCGGCGGCGTCCTGCCGGGCGTCCCGCCCGGTGTCCCGCCCGGTCTCCTCCTCGGTGTCGAAGAGCCGGTACGAGGAGAGGTCGAGCCGTAGCGAGATCCCCACCCCCGCGTCCGCCCCGGCGGCGACCTGCGCCGCCCACTCCCGCAGGCCCGGCACCTGCTGCGGTTCGACCGAGGCGAAGGGGCGCCCGGCGGCGACCGGCGCGGCCGGTGTGCGCGGCAGGGTGTCGGCGACGGCGTCGAGGAAGGCGCGGACCAGGGCCTCCGGTTCGGGCAGGAGCAGCGGGCGGCGCCCGGGCAGCGGCGCGGCGTGCCCCTCGTACGGCAGGGCGGCCGCGACCGCGCGGAGGTAGGCGATGTCCTCGCCGTCCAGGGGGCCGACGCGCCAGGCGTCGACGCCCTCCGGGGTCAGGCCGGGGAGCAGCCGGCCCCGCGCGACGAGCGCGAGGGCCTGGCGGGCGGCGGTGCCCCAGGCCCGGGTGGCCGGGTGGGCGGCGGGGCGGTGCGGGGCGGCGACGAGCAACGGGAGCGCGGCGGCGAGCGGGAGGACGAGCGAGGGCACGGTCCGGGTCCGCAGGGAGTTGCCCGCGGGATGCACCGTGCCCAGCGCTTCGCGGACCAGGTCCGGCAGGCCGGGAAGCTCCGCGGGATCGGGCAGCTCCTCGCCGGCCGGCGACCAGAAGGCGATCCGGCTCCGGCGCGGAACGGCGTCCGGCAGGAACAGGGCGGCATGGCGCAACAGGGCGGCGGGCGGCCCGGGCACGGTCCGGTCCGCCCGCCGGAGCCGCTGCTCCGATTGCGCCTGCGCCATCGCCTTCCCCCCTCCCGGACTCGTCACCACGGATGCACCACGAATGTCACCACACATACCACTGCCAACGAGTCTAGGTGCGACCACTGACAATGCCGCTGACCTGGGGTGTTGACCTTCGCATTACCAGGGCCCGACCGGGGTATGGCTGTCCCGACGGCCCGCTCTGCACGGGCCCGGCGACCAAGACCGTCCCGTTCCACCGCCCTACCGACCCACCGACCTCGGGGAGTCCGCCCATGTTCCGACGCGCCACCGCCACCGCCTCGGCCACCGTCCTCGCCGCCGCAGCCGCGGCCGCGCTCGCGCTCACCGCGTCCGCCCCGGCCGTCGCCGCCCCGGCCGCCACCGCACCCGGCTTCCTCGCCGGTACCGATCTGCCACCGCACCCCAGTTCCCCCTGGACCCAGGGCAAGGTCACCAAGGGGCTCCCGGAGTCCGCACCCTTCTGCCTGGACGGCGCGCTGCCCGCCGCGGGCAGCTGGCACCGCGCCTTCGGCACGGACCTCGACACCAGCGCGGTCCAGGTCTCCGTGCGCACCGCCTCCGACGCGGCGGCCAAGAAGCTGGCGACCGCCTTGGAGCGGAAGGTGGCCGCCTGCGCGGCCGACTGGCTGCGCGCGACCCCGGGCGGGACGGCCTCCTGGCAGGACTACGGCCCGATCCGGGTCGAGGAGGGGGCGCACGTGTACGGCGTGCACACCTCGATCCCCGATTCCGAGCCCGGCGTCCACCTCTACGGCATCGGGCGCGACGGATCCACGGTGACCGTCGTGAAGTGGGGCCAGATGGGGGTGCTGGCCGACGCTCCCGTGACCGCCTTCAAGAAGACGACCACCACCGCCGTGCACAAGCTGAACCCCTGACGCACCGCGCGTGGGACCATGGACGGACAGGGAAAGACGGCCGGTCGGGCGACGGATCCGAGGCGATGGCCATGCGTACCGGGAACGAACCGGTGACCGCGCGCAGCCCGCTGCGACTGCGGTTCTGGCTCAGCGTGTGGGGCCTGCTCTGGGCCGCTGCAGGCACGGCCGCCTTCGTGGCCGCCGGGCAGCCGGCCTGGGCCGCGTTCTGCGGCGCGTTCCTGCTCCTGGTGAGCGTGGACATGGCGATGATCGTGCGCCACATCCACCAGGGTCCGCACTACCAGCCGGGGCGCGACGTCCCACCGTACGAGCCTCCGCACCGCTGAAACACGCACATCCGTCGGACACCCCCTAGTCCTCGAAGGCCGCGGCCCGGAGGTACTCCGGCTGCGGGTCCAGGGCCGCGGCGAGCCGGAAGTGCCTGCGGGCGCGCTCCGGCCGGCCGGCCCGTTGGTGCGTGCGGGCCAGCGCGAAGTGGGCGAAGGCGTTGTCCGGCTCCCGCTCCAGGACCAGCTCGAACTCCAGGGCCGCCGGTCTCAGTTGGGCGGCGGCGAAGAAGGCGCGGGCGCGCAGCAGTCGGGCGGCGGTGTTCTCCGGATGGGCGGCTATCACCGAGTCCAGCAGTTTCACCGCGCCTCTCGGGTCCCGGGCCGCGAGCAGCTGCTCGGCGGCCCGGAAGTCGATGACGTGGGTCTCCGGGCTGCCGGACCCCGCACCGGCCACCGGCTCCCGCCCGGACTCGGACTCGGACCCGGGCTCCGGTACGGACGCGGACGGTGGCGTGGTGTCGGACACGATGGGATTCCTTCCCTCTCCGGAGGCCTTCAACGCGCCACGGACCCAAGGTCGTTGCGCCACGGACCCGAGGCCGGTCGCGTCACGGGCCCGAGGCCGTTGCGCCGCGGGCCCGAAGTCGTCGCGCCACGGACCCGAAGTCGTCGCGCCACGGACCCGAGATCATTCGCCGGCGCCGCCCGGGACCGGCCTTCGCGCCGCCGTTCAGTCCCGGGGAGCGGCCGCGCGCGCGGTGAGTTCCTCCCACACCTTGCGCACCTGCGGCTCCAGCGCCGCCAGCGGCCCGTCGTTGTCGATGACGAGCGTCGCCACGGCCAGCCGCTGCTCCCTGGTCGCCTGCGCCGCCATCCGGGCCCGCGCCTCGCCCTCGTCCATGCCGCGCAGTGCGGTCAGCCGGGCCAGCTGGGTCCCCGGCGCCGCGTCCACGACGACGACCAGGTCGTACAGCGGGGCCAGGCCGTTCTCGGTGAGGAGCGGTACGTCGTGCACGACGATCGCGTCGGGGCCCGCGGCCGCTTCCAGCTCGGCCGAGCGCGCGCCCACCAGCGGGTGCACGATCGCGTTCAGGGTGCCCAGGAGTTCCCGGTCGGCGAAGACGATCGAGCCGAGCTTCGGCCGGTCGAGGCCGCCGTCGGGAGCCAGTACCGACTCCCCGAAGGCCGCCACCACCGCCGCGAGCCCGGGCGAGCCCGGTTCCACGACCTCTCGCGCGATCCGGTCGGCATCCACGATCACCGCCCCGTACCCCGCCAGCAGTCGTGAGACCGCGCTCTTGCCGGCACCGATTCCGCCCGTCAGGCCCACCTTCAGCATGGCCCGCAGCCTACTGCGGCGGCCTGGAGCCCCGAACGGGCCCTCCCCCTCGGCCCTCGCGCGCCCTCAGCCCTCGCCCTCGCGCTCCGCGAGGAAGCGCTCGAACTCGCGGCCGATCTCGTCCGCCGAGGGGATCTCGGCGGGCTCCGCGATCATGTTGCCCCGCGTCTCCGCTCCGGCCGCCGCGTCGAACTGGTGCTCAAGGCCCTGCACCAGGGCGACCAGCTCCTCGTCGCCCTCCCGGATCTGCCGGTCGATCTCCGTCTGGGTGCGGTGCGCCTCGGTGCGCAGCGCGTGCGCCACGCTCGGCAGCACCAGGCCGGTCGCGCCCGTGATCGCCTCCAGGGCGGTCAGCGCCGCGTCCGGGTACGAGGAGCGGGCGACGTAGTGCGGTACGTGCGCGGCGACGCCCAGAACGTCGTGTCCGGCCTGGGCCAGCCGGAACTCCACCAGGGACTCCGCGCTGCCGGGCACCTGCGCCTCGTCGAAGGGGCTGCGGTGTCCGGGCATCAGGTCCGTGCGGTTGCCGTGCGGGGTGATGCCGACGGGGCGGGTGTGCGGGACGCCCATCGGGATGCCGTGGAAGTTCACCGAGAGCCGGACGCCGAGGCGCTCCACGATCTGCTCGACGGCCGCGGCGAAGCGCTCCCACTCCACGTCCGGCTCGGGGCCGGACAGCAGCAGGAAGGGCGCGCCGGTGGCGTCCTGGACCAGCCGGACCTCCAGGGCGGGGGCATCGAAGTCGCTCCAGTGGTCCCGCTGGAAGGTCAGGAGCGGGCGCCGGGCCCGGTAGTCCACGAGCCGGTCCGCGTCGAAGCGGGCCACCACCTGGTGGGGCAGGGCGTCGAGCAGCCGCTCGACGATCTGCTCGCCGGTCTCACCCGCGTCGATGTACCCCTCGAAGTGGTAGAGCATGACCAGCCCGGCGGACTCCTGGGCGAGCGCCAGGTCCACCACGGCCAGACCCTTCGCATCCCACTCGTACAGGCCTTGCGGATCAAGCACCGTCACCACTCCCCTTCGTCTCGTTCTCTGCCAAGAACGTTCAAGGAGGCGCTGCCATTCCCCAGTTGGCGGCCCATCGGGGGGAAACCGCCACCGTTCATCGGGGGGACACACCACGGGACCGTCGAGGGACACGCCACGGGATCGTCGTGGGGCGCACGACGGAACCCGCACATGCGACGAGGCCCGCCCCCCGAAGGGGACGGGCCTCGTCGTTCTCAGCTCAGCTCAGCCGCGCGCCGGAGCGCGCCGCCGTGCGCTGCGATCAGCTCTGGCCGCCGGCCAGCTTCTCGCGCAGCGCGGCCAGGGCCTCGTCCGACGCCAGGGCGCCGGAGGTCTCGTCCGCACCCTCGGAGGAGTACGAACCGCCACCGGAGAGGCTCGCGCCGCCACCGGTGTTGCCACTGGCGGCCGGAGCGGCAGCGCCCTCGGCAGCAGCGGCCTCGTCGGCCTCGCGGCTCTTGATGACCTGCGCCTGGTGCTGCTCGAAGCGAACCTGCGCCTCGGCGTACTGGCGCTCCCACGTCTCGCGCTGGGAGTCGAAGCCCTCGAGCCAGTCGTTGGTCTCGGGGTCGAAGCCCTCGGGGTAGATGTAGTTGCCCTGGTCGTCGTACGAGGCAGCCATGCCGTACAGCGTCGGGTCGAACTCGACCGAGGCCGGGTCGGCACCGAAGGACTCGTTGGCCTGCTTCAGCGACAGCGAGATCCGGCGACGCTCAAGGTCGATGTCGATGACCTTGACGAAGATCTCGTCGTTGACCTGGACGACCTGCTCCGGGATCTCCACGTGGCGCTCGGCCAGCTCGGAGATGTGGACCAGACCCTCGATGCCCTCGTCCACGCGGACGAACGCACCGAACGGAACCAGCTTGGTGACCTTACCCGGGACGACCTGGCCGATCTGGTGCGTCCGGGCGAACTGCTGCCACGGGTCTTCCTGCGTCGCCTTGAGCGACAGGGAGACGCGCTCGCGGTCCATGTCGACGTCGAGGACCTCGACGGTGACTTCCTGGCCGACCTCGACAACCTCGGACGGGTGGTCGATGTGCTTCCAGGAGAGCTCGGAGACGTGGACGAGACCGTCGACGCCACCCAGGTCCACGAAGGCACCGAAGTTGACGATCGAGGAAACGACGCCGGAGCGGACCTGACCCTTCTGCAGGGTGGTGAGGAACGTCTGGCGAACCTCGGACTGGGTCTGCTCGAGCCACGCGCGGCGGGACAGGACCACGTTGTTGCGGTTCTTGTCCAGCTCGATGATCTTCGCCTCGAGCTCCTTGCCCACGTAGGGCTGGAGGTCGCGGACGCGACGCATCTCGACGAGAGAGGCCGGCAGGAAGCCACGGAGGCCGATGTCGAGGATGAGACCACCCTTGACGACCTCGATGACGGTACCGGTGACGATGCCGTCTTCTTCCTTGATCTTCTCGATCGTGCCCCAGGCGCGCTCGTACTGAGCGCGCTTCTTGGACAGGATCAGACGGCCTTCCTTGTCCTCCTTCTGGAGAACCAGGGCCTCGATCTCGTCGCCGACCTTGACGACGTCGTTCGGGTCGACGTCGTGCTTGATCGAGAGCTCGCGGCTGGGGATCACGCCTTCCGTCTTGTAACCGATGTCGAGGAGAACCTCGTCCCGGTCCACCTTGACGATGACGCCGTCGACAATGTCGCCGTCGTTGAAGTACTTGATCGTCTCGTCGATCGCCGCGAGGAACGCTTCCGCGTCGCCGATGTCGTTGACCGCTACCTGCGGAGGAGTGGTGGCGGTGGTCTCGGTGCTGCTCGTCATGTGGGAAAGGGCTCCGGTTACGGACAGAAAGTCGTAGGTACTGCTACGCCGGGAGCCCTTATCGCCATCTGCCTATGACCGGACAGCCAAGGAGGTCTCCGGAACGCTCCGAGGAGCGAAGAGGAGCCTCGAAAACCGAGGGGACTACAACAGAAGCGAGCGCAGCCTGCTAGGTCTGAGGAGCGCAGGCTCGCAGCGCAACTTGTAGCATACGGGGGCAGCCGGACAGGGTCAATGCGCGAAGGCGGACACCCGGGGCAGAACGCCACATGACCGGCACAATTCGTAGGCGGGGAACCCGTGATGACCGGCTCCCTACCTCTTTTTCGAAGACTACGACGACGGGCCCCATGAACCAAGAGGACTACGACACCGAAGAAGCGTACGAAGCGGGAACGTCCGCCGGGGACGACGACGCCGAGGCCACGCGCCGTACCGCCGGGGAGGCGGAGAGCAGCCGGGCCAGTCGCAGCTGGTGGGACCGCAACGCCGACGAGTACCAGAGCGACCACGGCGCCTTCCTCGGGGACGACCGCTTCGTCTGGGGTCCCGAGGGCCTGGACGAGGCCGAGGCCGGCCTGCTCGGCCCCGCCTCGTCCCTGAAGGGGCTCGACGTCCTGGAGATCGGCGCGGGCGCCGCCCAGTGCTCGCGCTGGCTGGCCGCCCAGGGCGCGCGTCCGGTGGCCCTCGACCTCTCGCACCGCCAGCTCCAGCACGCCCTGCGGATCGGCGATGACGTCCCGCTGGTCGAGGCCGACGCCGGGAAGCTGCCCTTCCGCGACGGCTCCTTCGACCTCGCCTGCTCCGCCTACGGCGCGGTCCCCTTCGTGGCCGACCCGGTGAACGTGATGCGCGAGGTGCACCGCGTGCTGCGCCCCGGCGGCCGGTGGGTCTTCTCCGTCACCCACCCCGTCCGGTGGGCCTTCCCCGACGAGCCCGGGCCCGAGGGCCTCTCCGTCGCCGCCTCCTATTTCGACCGGACCCCGTACGTCGAGCAGGACGAGCAGGGCCGCGCCGTGTACGTGGAGCACCACCGCACCCTCGGCGACCGCGTCCGGGACGTGGTCGCGGGCGGTTTCCGCCTCGTCGACCTCGTCGAGCCCGAGTGGCCCGCCTGGAACGGCCAGGAATGGGGCGGCTGGTCCCCGCTGCGCGGGAACCTGATCCCGGGCACCGCGATCTTCGTCTGCGAGCGCGGCTGACCCATGGCGTCCGTCCCCCGTACCTCCGCCCTGGAATCCCTCCCGGTCGGCGCGGCCGTGCCCGCGCTGGTCGCGGCGCTCGACGCGCACGGCACGGCGGTGCTGTGCGCGCCGCCCGGGACCGGCAAGACCACGCTGGTCCCGCTGGTCCTGGCCGGCCTGGTGGGCGCCGGCCCCGCGCGCAAGGTGATCGTCGCCGAGCCCCGACGGATCGCCGCCCGGGCGGCGGCGCGCCGGATGGCCTGGCTGCTGGGCGAGCGCGTCGGGGACTCGGTCGGCTTCACGGTGCGCGGCGAGCGGGTCGTGGGCCCGGGCACCCGGGTCGAGGTGGTGACCACCGGGGTGCTGCTCCAGCGCCTCCAGCGGGACCAGGAGCTGGCCGGGACGGACGTGGTGGTCCTGGACGAGTGCCACGAGCGGCACCTGGACGCCGATACCGTCGCGGCCTTCCTCCTCGACGTACGGGCGACCCTGCGCCCGGAGCTGCGGCTGCTCGCGGCCTCCGCGACCACCGACGCGGCCGGGTGGGCCCGGCTGCTGGGGGACGCGCCGGTGGTGGAGGCCGCCGGGGTCGCGCACCCGGTCGAGGTGGTGTGGGCCCCGCCGGTACGTCCGGTGCGCCCGCCGCACGGCATGCGCGTCGACCCCGCCCTGCTGACCCACGTCGCGGCGGTGGTGCGGCGGGCGCTGGCCGAGCGGGCGGGGGACGTGCTGTGCTTCCTGCCCGGGGTCGGCGAGATCTCCCGGGTCGCGGGGCAGCTGGGTGCGGTGGACGCCGAGGTGCTCCAGGTGCACGGACGGGCTCCGGCCGCGGTCCAGGACGCCGTGCTCGCGGGCGGGGACGGGCGGCGCCGGGTGATCCTGGCGACGGCGGTGGCGGAGTCCAGCCTGACCGTGCCGGGGGTGCGGACCGTGGTGGACGCGGGGCTCGCCCGCGAGCCGCGGGTGGACCACGCGCGGGGCCTGGGCACGCTGGCGACCGTACGGGCGTCCCGCGCGTCGGCGCGCCAGCGGGCGGGCCGGGCCGGGCGCGAGGCGCCGGGGGCGGTGTACCGCTGCTGGGCCGAGGCGGAGGACGGGCGGCTCCCCGCCTTCCCCTCCCCCGAGATCCGGATCGCCGATCTGGCCCAGTTCGCGCTCCAGGCCGCCTGCTGGGGTGATCCGGACGCGTCCGGGCTGGCGCTGCTGGACCCGCCGCCGGCCGGTGCGATGGCGGCGGCCCGGGAGGTACTGGCGGCCGTGGACGCGGTGGACCGGGCCGGGCGGGTGGGTCCGCGGGGCCACGCGATGGCCCGCCTCGGCCTGCACCCGCGGCTGGCCCGAGCCCTGCTGGACGGCGCGGCCGAGGTCGGCGTGCGTCGGGCGGCGGAGGTGGTGGCCCTGCTGAGCGAGGAGCCGCCGCGTGAGTACGGCGACGACCTGGCCGCCGCATGGCGTCGGGCCCGCCGGGGCGGCGACGCCTACGCCCCCCGCTGGCGCACCGAATCCCACCGCCTGACCCGAGCCCTCCCTCCGGGGGCGCCTCAAACGCCGGCGAGGCCGGATCCGGCCGGGCCCACGCCCACGAACGAGCCGACCACGACGGCACAGGCGTCACCCCATCCAGCCCCGCCGGCGTTTGAGGCGCCCCCGGAGGGAAGGACGGCGCGAGCAGCGCACCCGACCCCGCAGGCGATCGAGGCGCCGCCCGAGGGGACGACTCGCGCGCATCCGGTCGGCGAGGGCGGAGGCCTCGGGGACGATGCCGTCGCCGGACTGATCGTCGCGCTCGCCTTCCCGGAGCGCGTCGCCCAGCGCAAGGCCGAGGGCTCCTACCTCATGGCCAACGGCACCGGCGCCGACCTGAACGACGGCTCCCCCCTGCGCAACGCCCCCTGGTTGGCCGTGGCCGTCGCCGACCGCACGCCCCACTCCCCCTCCGCCAGGATCCGCCTCGCCGCCCTCCTGGACGAGGACACCGCCCGGTCGGCCGCGGCCCATCTGCTGTCCGCCGACGCCGAGGAGGTCCGCTGGGAGAACGGCGACGTCAGCGCCCGCCGCGTGCACCGCCTCGGCGCGATCGAGCTGACCGTGCGCCCGCTGCGTGACCCCGCCCCGGGCCGGGTCCGGGCCGCCCTGCTGGACGGGCTCCGCACCGACGGCCTCGGCCTGCTGCGCTGGTCCGCCGACGCCCGGACCCTGCGGGCCCGCCTCGCGTTCCTGCACCGCACCCTCGGCGCCCCCTGGCCGGACGTCGCGCGCGACGACGTGCTCCTGGCCCGGGCGGACGACTGGCTGGAGCCCGAGCTCTCGCGCGCCCGGCGCCGCACCGACCTCGGTCGGATCGAGGCGGGCCAGGCGCTGAACCGGCTGCTGCCCTGGGCCACCGGGCAGGCCGCCCGCCTGGACGAACTGGCCCCGGAGCGGATCGAGGTCCCCAGCGGTTCCCGGATCCGGGTGGACTACGGCGACGGCCAGCCCGTCCTGGCGGTCAAGCTCCAGGAACTGTTCGGGCTGGCGCGCACGCCCCTGGTCGCGGGGGTCCCCGTACTCGTCCACCTGCTGTCGCCCGCCGGACGCCCGGCGGCGGTCACCGCCGACCTGGCGTCCTTCTGGCAGGACGGCTACCGCGCCGTGCGCGCCGAACTGCGCGGCCGCTACCCGCGCCACCCCTGGCCCGAGGACCCGGCATCCGCCGAACCCACCCGCCACACCAACAACAGGCTGCGGCGCTCCTAAACGGCCGCCTGAACGGGCGCCGGCGTCGGCTCGGGGTCGTCGTCCGTCCCGCGCCGCCGGCGCCCGCGCGCCTCCAGCCATAGCGCGAGCCCGCACAGGCCGAGGCCCACGATCAGCAGCCCCGCCGGCCCGTAGGTGTGCAGCGCGAGGACCTTGGTGCGGTTCGCCTTGACCAGGTCGACGGTGTAGTCGAGGTAGTCGGGCCGGATCTTCACGTCTCCGGCGAAGGCGGTGAGCTTGCCGTCGGGCCGCGCGGCCGCGATCCCGCCGCGCATCTCCTGCTGGATGCTCTGCTCGGCGTTGACGGGCGCCCCGGTCACCGGGTCGACCCAGAACTTCATGGTGGCCGAGTACCAGAGCGACGTCCCGGTCTGCTCCTCGATCTTCGTCGGGTCGATGCCGGGGATCGGCATCTTCTTCGGCATGGGGACCTTGGTCCAGGGGACCGTCATCTCGAAGTAGTAGACGTCCAGGCCACGGAAGCCGCGCGGGCCGACGTAGTGGATCGGCGAGGAGGTGCGCGTCTGCGCGTCGAAGTACAGGTAGTCGCGCGGCTCGGTGAAGAACGGCCACTTGAACTCGATGCCCTCGCGCTTGACCGGATCCCCGTCGACCATCTCGCCGGTGGCGTGCACCGGGTCCTGGGTGTGCGCGTCGAAGATGTAGCGCTCGGGGATCTGGGAGACCATCTTGCCGTCGGGCCCCGCGATGTAGGTCAGGGTGTCCCAGACGACCACGTCCTTGCCCGCGCTCGCCTCGATCTCCTTGGACGCCTCGACGTCGCCCTTGAGGGTCTGGATGATCGTGACCTTGTCGACCTTCTTGGGCTCCATGCCGTTGTTGTAGTCGAGCAGCGTCGCGTTCTTCGCCTCCAGGACCATCTCCTGGTACTGGCTCGGCGGGATCTTGGCGAGGCGGGGGTACGCGTACCAGCGCAGCAGGGGTGCGAGGGCGGTGCAGAACACGGCTAGGGCAAGCAGGACGAGGCTCGCTCTGCGTCGCATGGCCGGGCCTCCTCTTACTTTCCGGGGGCGGAGGGGATCGTGGTGAGCAGGGGCTTGGGCGAGGTCGTGCCGTCCGGGACCCCGATCGCCGTGATGGTGAGGACGAGGGCCAGCGCGGCGGCCAGCCCGATGGCGGCGGCGACGAGTGCGCGCATGCCGGGGCCTCCGAGATCTGATGTGCCGTCAGGTCTGGCGCACCGTAGCAACGCGCGGGCGAGATGAGAACCGTCTGGCTACGGGCTTTCCGTGCCCGCCGCCGGCCCGCTCGGGGACCCGCTCGGGGAGGCCTTGGGCGAAGCCTTGGGCGAGGTCGTGGGCGAAGCCTTGGGCGACGGGCTCGCGGCGGGCGCGGAGGGCGTCGCGGACGCGCTCGGGCTCGGCTTCGGGCTCGGCTTCGGGCTGGCGGAGGTGCTGGGCGACGGCGTCGGCGTGGGGGTCGGCGACGGCGTCGGCGTGGGGGTGGGGGTCGGCTTCGGGCTCGGAGTCGGAGTCGGGCTGGGCTTCGGGGTCGGCGTCGGCGTCGGCTTCGTGGACGGCTGCGTCACCGGGCCCGTACCCGTACCCGTACCCGTGCCCGAACCCGTGCCGGCGCCCCCGCTCCCGTCCGGTACCTCGTGCGCGCCCTTCAGGTAGTACGCGTACCAGGACCGCACCGTCGTCAGGTACTCCGTCGAGTAGTTGTAGGAGAGGACCGCCCGGTCCAGGTCCGCGCCCACCCGCAGGTCCCGCGTGCCGGCGCAGAGGTAGCGGCCGGCGGCGAGGGCCGCGTCGTGCACGTTGTTCGGGTCCCGCCGTCCGTCGCCGTTCGCGTCCTGGCCCCAGGACGCCCAGGTGGAGGGGATGAACTGCATCGGCCCCACCGCGCGGTCGTGGGCGGCGTCGCCGTCGTACGCCCCGCCGTCCGTGTCCGGGATGTTCGCGAAGCCGTTGCCGTCGAGCACGGGCCCCAGGATGGGCCGCAGCGTCGTCCCCGCGGAGTCCACCTGCCCGCCGCGCGCCTGCCCGGACTCGACCTTGCCTATCGCCGCGAGCAGTTGCCAGCGCAGCCCGCACCCCGGATCGCTCGCCGCGATCTTCTGCTCCGCGCCCCGGTACGCCGCCAGCACGCTCGCCGGTATCCCCTGCGCGCCTTCCGCCGGGCCCGTGGCGACCGCTTCCCCCGCGGCCGGGGCCGCCGGGGTGGGGGCGGGCCCGGGGGTGTCCGCCGCCGGCACCACGGCGGGCGGCTCGGGGCTGGCCAAGGGCGGGAGTTCGGTGAAGTAGGCGGAGTCGCCGCCGGCCTCGTTGCCCGGAGCCGGGGCGGCGGCGGGCCGTTCGGAGCGCGCGCCGCCCCCGGCATCCGCGAGCACGAGCGCGCCCGGCGCCTGCGAACCGGTCACGGCCCCCGCCACCAGGGCCGACACCACGACCGCCAGACCGCCCCTGAGCCACCCGTGGCCGAAACGAACCGTGGACCGGGCTGAACGCACCTTCGACCGAACCGGCATGGGCCGACCCCTCCCCCTCGACGTCCGCGAGACGGTACGTCAACTCGCTTCACACTGCATCAACCCGGCTACGGAATTCACCACTTCCGCACGTCTTGCGCAGGTCACGCATACTGTCCCGACCGTTCGGGGCGCATTGCACCGAAGTAAGCGAGCACCCACCGACGACCAACGAGAGGCGTCATGCCGTTCACACTCAGCCACGCGGCCGCCGTCCTTCCGGCGCTCCGCCGGACCGGCCGCGCGCGGGGGCCACTGGTCGCCTCCGCCCTGGTACTGGGCTCGTTCGCGCCCGACACCTTCTACTTCGCGGACGCCGTCGTCCAAGGGGTGATGGTCCACGGCGACTTCGCGCATTCGGCGGCGGGCGTCCTCACCCTCGACGCCGCCCTGACCGCGGCCCTCGTCGGCTGCTGGCTGCTGCTGCGCGAGCCCCTGGTCGCGCTGCTCCCCCGGCGGACCCGCGGCCGGGTGCACGCGCTGGTCCGCGGTGAGGACTGGCGCGGGGGCCGACTGCCGGTGCTGGCCCTGCGGTTCTACCTCTCCGCGGTGCTCGGCTCGCTCACGCACGTCATGTGGGACAGCTTCACGCACATGGACCGCTGGGGCATGCGGATGCTGCCCGACCTCGGTCGCCCGCTGGCCTTCGGGCTGCCCCTCTACACCTGGCTGCAGTACGGCAGTTCGGCGCTGGCCGCCGTCACGCTCACCTGGTTCGTGGTGAGCGCGCTGCGCCGGCTGCCGCGGTCCGCCGTGCCCGAGTGCGTACCGGTCCTGGGGCGGGTGGACCGCTGGGCGGCCGTCGCGCTCGCCGTGGTCTGCGTGGGCGTCGTGGTGTGGCTGCGGGTCGCCCGCTTCTTCACGTACTTCGACCGGATCCGCAGCCCGCTCGACATCATCCCGACCGTCTGCTTCGGCGCCGGCGGCGGGCTCGCCGTGGCGCTCCTGCTGTACGGGGTCCTGGTGCGCCTGCGCCACCGCGGCGGCCGGAACCGCGAGCGCGACCGGGACCGCGACGGCGGCCCGGACCTCGACGGGCCGGACCTCGATGGGCCGGACCTCGACGGCCGGGGAGCCCGGGACACCGGGGAAACGCGGACGCCCGTCCCCAGCCGGTAGCGGGGACGGGCGTCCGTACGGCCCTGGCGGTCGCCGGCGTCAGTGCGCGGCGGACTCCCAGTCCCCGCCCACGCCCACGGACACGTCCAGCGGGGCCCGCAGGTCGACGGCGGCGGCCATCTCGCGGCGCACCAGCTCCTCGACGGCCGTGCGCTCGCCGGGGGCGATCTCCAGCACGATTTCGTCGTGCACCTGGAGCAGCATCCGCGAGGTGAGGCCGGCCTCGGTGAGCGCCCGGTCCACGCGCAGCATCGCGACCTTGACGATGTCGGCGGCGGTGCCCTGGATCGGGGCGTTCAGCGCCATCCGCTCGGCGGCCTCGCGGCGCTGGCGGTTGTCGCTGTTGAGGTCGGGGAGGTAGCGGCGGCGGCCCAGGACCGTCTCCGTGTACCCGGTGGCACGGGCCTCCTCGACCACGCGCTGGAGGTAGTCCCGCACCCCGCCGAACCGCTCGAAGAAGGTTTCCATCAGGCCGCGCGCCTCGGCGGGCTCGATGTTCAGCTGCTGGGCGAGGCCGAAGGCGGAGAGCCCGTAGGCCAGGCCGTAGGACATCGCCTTGATCTTGCGGCGCATCTCGGCGTCGACGGCGGACCGCTCCACGCCGAAGACCTGCGAGGCCACGGTGGTGTGCAGGTCCTCGCCGGTCGCGAAGGCCTCGATCAGGCCCTCGTCCTCGGAGAGGTGCGCCATGACGCGCAGCTCGATCTGGCTGTAGTCGGCCGTCATCAGCGATTCGAAGCCCTCGCCGACGACGAAGCCGCGCCGGATGGCCCGGCCCTCGTCGGTGCGCACCGGCACGTTCTGCAGGTTCGGGTCGGTGGAGGACAGGCGGCCGGTCGCCGCGACGGTCTGGCTGAAGCTGGTGTGCACCCGGCCGTCGGCGGCGATGCACTTGACCAGGCCCTCGACGGTGACCCGCAGCTTGGCCTGCTCGCGGTGGCGCAGCATGATCACGGGCAGTTCGTGCTCGGTCTGGGTGGCCAGCCAGGCCAGCGCGTCCGCGTCGGTGGTGTAGCCGGTCTTGGTCTTCTTCGTCTTGGGCAGGTCCAGCTCGCCGAAGAACACTTCCTGGAGCTGCTTGGGCGAGCCGAGGTTGAACTCGTGGCCCACCGCGGCGTGCGCTTCCTTGACGGCCTGTTGCACCGCGCCGGCGAACTGCTGCTCCATCGCTTCGAGGTGCTCGTGGTCGGCGGCGATGCCGTACCGCTCCATCCGGGCGAGCAGCTCGGAGGTGGGCAGCTCCATGTCGTGGAGCAGCTCGGTGGCGCCGACCTCGGCGAGTCGGCCCGTGAAGGCCCCGCCCAGGTCGAGGACCGCGCGGGCCTGTGCCATCAGCGCTTCGGCCTCGGCGGTGTCGTCGGCGCCGAAGGCGAGCTGGCCGTCGGCCGCGGCGGGGGCCAGCTCCCGGTGCAGGTACTCCTGGGACAGCACGTCCAGGTCGAAGGACCGGCGGCCCGGCTTGACCAGGTAGGCGGCGAGGGCGGTGTCCATGGCGACGCCCGCCAGGCTCCAGCCGTGCTCGGGGAAGACCCGCATGAGGGCCTTGGCGTTGTGCACCACCTTGGGGCGGGCCGCGTCCGAGGCCCAGCTGACGAAGGCGCGCTCGTCGGCCTCGTCCAGCGCGGACGGCTCGAACCAGGCCGCGGCGCCGTCGGCGGCGGCCAGCGCCACCTCGGTGATCCGGCCCGCGCCCAGCGCCCAGCTGTCGACGGTCGCGACGCCCAGCGCGGCTCCCGCGCGGCCCTCCAGCCAGGGGGCCAGCTCGCCCGCGCCCAGCACCGAGGCGTCGAGCTCGACTCCGGCCGCCGGGGCGGGTGCCTCTTCTTCGGCCGCGCCCGGGTCGACCGCGAGCAGCCGCTCGCGCAGCGAGGCGTTGCGGATCTCCAGCACGTCCAGCACGCCGGTCATGGCGGTGCGGTCGTACGGGGCGCGCGCCAGGTCGGCGGGGGTCTTGGGGAGCTCGACGTCGCGCACCATCTCGGTGAGGACCCGGTTCAGCTTGACCGCGTCCAGGTGGTCGCGGAAGTTCTGCCCGGCCTTGCCCTTGACCTCGTCGGCGCGCTCGACCAGCTCGGCGAAGGAACCGAACTGGTTGATCCACTTGGCGGCGGTCTTCTCGCCGACGCCCGGGATGCCGGGCAGGTTGTCGGACGGGTCGCCGCGCAGCGCCGCGAAGTCGGGGTACTGCTGCGGGGTGAGGCCGTACTTCTCCTCCACCTTCTCGGGCGTGAAGCGGGTCAGCTCCGAGACGCCCTTGGTGGGGTAGAGGACGGTGGTGCGCTCGGAGACCAGCTGGAAGGAGTCCCGGTCTCCGGTGACGATCAGCACGTCGAAGCCGAGGGCCTCGGCCTGGGTCGCGAGGGTGGCGATCACGTCGTCGGCCTCGAAGCCGTCGACCGCGAAGCGCGGCACGCTCATCGTGTCGAGCAGCTCGCCGATCAGCTCGACCTGCCCCTTGAACTCGTCGGGGGTCTTGGAGCGGTTCGCCTTGTACTCGGGGAACTCCGTCGAGCGCCAGGTCTTGCGCGAGACGTCGAAGGCCACGGCGAAGTGCGTGGGCGCCTCGTCGCGCAGCGTGTTCGCCAGCATCGACGCGAAGCCGTAGACGGCGTTCGTCGGCTGGCCGCCGGCGGTCGTGAAGTTCTCCGCGGGCAGCGCGAAGAACGCCCGGTAGGCCAGGGAGTGCCCGTCCATGAGCATCAGGCGGGGGCGGTCCGCTACGGGCGGCTGGTCGGTCTTCTTCGCTGCTGAATCTGCCACGCCCCGATCCTAGGCGGCTCCGCTGACAATTCCGGCGCCGCCCGTCACCCGGGCAGCGGACCCGGGGCCGGGCGCGCCCCCGCGCGAGGCGCGTCCGCCGCCCCGCTCGGCGCACGCGTCCCCCCTGCCGCCCCCGGCGCACCTGCGCCCGGCTTCGCGCACCCCGGACCGCCCTCCCGGTGTCCGCGCGACCGTGAAAGGATCGAAATCTGCGGCAACACGTGCTGCACTCGTACACGCGCTCGAAGTGGAGCCGACATGGCGACCAAGCCGCCCTCAGGTGATCCCGTCCAGGACGCGCCGCAGGTCGCGCCCCCGAAGCACGCCGCGGCCGGCCTGCCCGCCATCGGGCACACCCTGCGGATCGCCCAGCAGCAGATGGGCGTCGCGCGCACCGCGCGGACCCTGCTCAAGGTCAACCAGAAGGGCGGCTTCGACTGCCCCGGCTGCGCCTGGCCCGAGGGCGACAAGCGGCACACCGCCGAGTTCTGCGAGAACGGCGCCAAGGCCGTGGCCGAGGAGGCCACCCTGCGCCGGGTCACCCCGGAGTTCTTCGCCGCCCACCCGCTGGCCGACCTGGCGCAGCGCAGCGGCTACTGGCTCGGCCAGCAGGGGCGGATCACGCAGCCGATGCTGCTCCCCGAGGGCGGCGACCGGTACGAGCCGGTCGGCTGGGAGCGGGCCTTCGAGATCATCGCGCAGGAGCTGACCGCGCTCGACTCCCCCGACGAGGCGCTCTTCTACACCTCGGGCCGCACCAGCAACGAAGCGGCGTTCCTCTTCCAGCTCTTCGCGCGCGAGTTCGGCACGAACAACCTGCCGGACTGTTCCAACATGTGCCACGAGTCCTCGGGCTCCGCGCTGACGGAGACGATCGGCATCGGCAAGGGCAGCGTCTCGCTCGAAGACCTGCACCGGGCCGACCTGATCATCGTCGCCGGACAGAACCCGGGCACGAACCACCCGCGCATGCTGTCCGCGCTGGAGAAGGCCAAGTCCGCCGGGGCGAAGATCATCTCGGTGAACCCGCTGCCCGAGGCCGGGATGGAGCGGTTCAAGAACCCGCAGAACCCGGTCGGCATGCTCAAGGGCACCGCCCTCAACGACCTCTTCCTGCAGATCCGCATCGGCGGCGACCAGGCCCTCTTCCGGCTGCTCAACAAGCTGGTCCTGGAGACGGAGGGCGCCACCGACGAGGCGTTCATCCGGGAGCACACCCACGGGTACGAGGACTTCGCCGCGGCCGCGAAGGACACCGACTGGGCGGACACCCTCACCGCGACCGGCCTGACCCGCCCCGAGATCGAGCGCGCCCTGGCCATGATCCTGGCCTCGGAGCGGACCATCGTCTGCTGGGCCATGGGCCTCACCCAGCACAAGCACTCCGTCGCCACCATCCGCGAGGTCGTCAACCTCCTCCTGCTGCGCGGCAACATCGGCCGCCCCGGCGCCGGGGTCTGCCCCGTGCGCGGCCACTCGAACGTGCAGGGCGACCGCACCATGGGGATCTTCGAGCGCCCCGCGCCCGCCTTCCTCGACGCCCTCGACGCGGAATTCGGCATCACCTCGCCGCGCTCGCACGGCTACGACGTGGTCCGCTCCATCCAGGCGCTGCGCGACGGCAAGGCCAAGGTCCTCTTCGCCATGGGCGGGAACTTCGTCGGTGCCACGCCCGACACCGCGGTCACCGAGGCCGCGATCCGCCGCGCCGCCCTCACCGTCCACGTGTCGACCAAGCTCAACCGCTCGCACGCGGTCACCGGGCGGCGGGCCCTGATCCTGCCCACCCTGGGACGTACGGACAAGGACGTCCAGGCGGGCGGCAAGCAGTTCGTGACCGTCGAGGACTCGATGGGCATGGTCCACGCCTCGCGCGGCAACCTCGCGCCCGCCGGCCCCCAGCTGCTCTCCGAGCCCGCCATCGTCGCCCGGCTCGCCCGCGCGGTCCTCGGCGCCGCCTCCCGCACCCCGTGGGAGGAGTTCGAGAAGGACTACGCCACCATCCGCGACCGCATCGCGCGCGTGGTCCCCGGCTTCGCGGACTTCAACGCCCGCGTCGCGGCTCCCGGCGGCTTCCAGTTGCCGCACGCCCCCCGCGACGAGCGGCGCTTCCCCACGAAGACGGGCAAGGCGAACTTCACCGCGGCCCCGGTGGAGTACCCCCGGGTCCCCGCGGGTCGGCTGCTGCTCCAGACCCTGCGCAGCCACGACCAGTACAACACCACGATCTACGGCCTCGACGACCGCTACCGCGGCATCACCGGCGGCCGTCGCGTGGTCATGGTCAACCCCGAGGACGCCGCCGAGCTCGGGCTCGCCGACGGCGCGTACACGGACATCGTGGGCGAGTGGCGCGACGGGGTGGAGCGGCGCGCGCCCGGCTTCCGGGTGGTGCACTACCCGACGGCGCGCGGCTGCGCCGCCGCGTACTACCCGGAGACCAACGTGCTGGTCCCCCTCGACTCGACCGCGGACACCAGCAACACCCCGGCCAGCAAGTCCGTCGTCGTGCGCTTCGAACCGGCGCGGTGACCGGTCCGGCGAACGGGTCCGGCGAACAGGTCCCGTGAACCGGCCCGGAGGGCGCTCGGGGGACCTGATAGAACGGCCCTTCGGACAAGACGGTTAACGAACGTTGACGAACGGAGCAGGCCCATGGGCGAGCAGCACGCCGTGAAGTTCCCGCAGGAGGTCCTGGACGAGTACGCGGCGCTGGGCATCGACCTGCCCTCGCTGTTCTCCGCCGGGCACCTCGGCGAGCGCATGGACATCCGCGTCCTGGAGGCCTCCGCCGACAAGGTCGTGGGCACCATGCCCGTCGAGGGCAACACCCAGCCGTACGGGCTGCTGCACGGCGGCGCCTCCGCGGTGCTCGCCGAGACCCTCGGGTCCGTCGGCGCGATGATGCACGGCGGCATCAACAAGGTCGCGGTCGGCGTGGACCTCAACTGCACCCACCACCGCGGCGCCCGGTCCGGCCTGGTCACCGGCACCGCGACCCCGGTCCACAAGGGGCGTACCACCACCACCTTCGAGATCGTCATCACCGACGACCAGGACCGCCGGATCTGCACGGCCCGCCTCACCTGCCTGCTGCGCGACGTCGAGGCGCAACAGCCCCGTAACGACTGACCAGTTGCCCTCACCGCGACGCCGGTCTAGCGTTCCCGCATGGGATCCGGACCGGCGCCGCGCGGCGCCTTGACAGCCTGCGCCGCGACGCTCCTCGCCGCCACGCTCACGGGCTGCTCCGGGCCCGACCGGGACGCGGGCGACGACACCGCCCCGGGACGCGCCTCAGGGCCCACCGCCGGTACGTCGCCGCCCGCGACCGGCGCCGCCCCCGCACCACGGCCCACCCCGCCCGAGGACCTCTGCACCGCGCTGATCACGCACTGGGCCGGCGTCGTGCTGGACGGGGACGGCGCGGGGGGCGACCCCGTCGGCCTGGACTACCAGTCCATGGGCCTGTCCGGCGACCAGAACGAGATCCTGCGGGCCGTGCTCGCCGACGCCCGCGCCGAACGCCGGGCCAAGGCCCCCGAAGGCACCGCCGCCGCCGACGCGGCCGCCCGGCGGCTCGCCGCCCGCGGGGCCCGCGAGCGCTGCGCCGCGCACCACCGCTCCGCGGCGACCGCGACGGCGACGGCGACCGGCGGTCCCTGGGGATGAGCGGCATCGGCCCGGTCGAACCGGGCGAGGGCACCGCGGGCCGGGAGCCCGACGACCTCACGGACGGGCCCGCCGGGGACCTCCCCGCCGCTGGAGCCGCCGCTGGAGCCGCCCCCGGACCCGCCGGCGCCCCCCGCGCCCTCCTGGGCCGCGCCCGCGACCGCTACGCCCGACACCGCCCCGCGGTGGCGGCAGTGGCCCTGCTGGTCGCCCTCGGCCTCGGCGGGGGCTACCTCTACGCCGTGCGACCCCGGCCGCCCGCGCCCGTACCGGCTCCGCCGCCGGCCGCACCCTCGCAGACCCTGGCGCTGACCTACGGGGAGCCGGAACCGCTGGAAACGACCCCGGCGGGCACTGCCCTCAGGTTCACTGTGCGTGCACGCACGTCCGCCGGACCGGCGGTGACGATCGAGCGGATCGGCCAGCCGTCGCGGGCACTGACGGTGACCGTACGACCACCCTCACCCGTCATCGTGGCTGCCGGAGAAGTCCGTGAGGTTGTTGTGGAGATTCACGTGGCGGACTGTGTGCATGTTGCACGGAATGCGGGGCTCCCATTTCTGGAAGTAACCCTGAGTAATGGATTCCAGAAAGAGGATCACAGTTACATCCTCGGTGACCGATATGCCAGGGATCTTTCCACCGCTCTGACCAGGGCCTGTCCCGTAGGCCGAGATGTGGACCCCACGCCCGCGTCATGACCAAAACCCTTGAGCAGCCTGGCCTGTAAGGACTTAAACCACCCGACAGTCCTGCCGCATCTCAGCATGCGGACAAGACGAACCGGCCGGAATTCCCCCGTTCCACCCCCAGAGATCCGCTATGTATTACGCCGTGGCATAACAAGAGAGTCACATCATTGGCCTGAGCCCTCCATATCGTCCGGTGGGCGGCTTAGAGTCACGGCCAGTTACCGCGACCGCCGGATGCCATTCAGTTCGGTTCCCCGCGTTCGACTCGGCGCGTCCCAGGGGGGACGCGGCGCCAGGAAAGGACTGATCGTGCGTCATCGTTCGCTCATCGCCGTGACGGCCGCCCTCGCCGCGGGCGCTCTCACTCTCACCGCCTGTGGCTCCCGCGACAACAAGTCGGACACCTCCGGCGGCGGCGACGTCACGGTCACCATCGGCGTGGACGCCCCGCTGACCGGTGACCTGTCCGCCCTGGGTCTCGGCATCAAGAACTCGGTCGACCTCGCGGTCAAGACCGCCAACGAGAAGAAGTACGTCAAGGGCGTCACCTTCAAGATCCAGGCGCTCGACGACCAGGCCCAGCCGTCCTCCGGACAGCAGAACGCCACCAAGCTCGTCGCCGACAAGGACGTCCTCGGCGTCGTGGGCCCGCTGAACTCCTCGGTGTCCGAGTCGATGCAGAAGGTCTTCGACGACGCCAAGCTCGCCCAGATCTCCCCGGCCAACACCAGCCCGTCCCTCACGCAGGGTCCGAACTGGGCCACCGGCCAGAAGGTCCGCACCTACAAGAGCTACTTCCGCACCGCCACCACGGACGCCATCCAGGGCCCGTTCGCGGCGCAGTACCTCTTCAACAAGGGGGGCAAGAAGAAGGTCTTCCTCATCGATGACAAGAAGACCTACGGCGCCGGTCTGGCCGCCACCTTCAAGGGCGAGTTCACCAAGCTCGGCGGCGCCGTCGCCGGCGAGGGCCACATCGACCCGGAGTCCAAGGACTTCTCGGCGATCGTGACGCAGGTCAAGAACTCCGGCGCCGACGTCGTCTACTACGGTGGCGAGTACCCGGCCGCCGGCCCGCTCAGCAAGCAGATCAAGGCCGCGGGCGCCAACATCCCGCTCATCGGTGGCGACGGCATCTTCGACAAGAAGTTCGTCGACCTGGCCGGCCCCGCCGCCGCGGGTGACATGGCCACCTCGGTCGGTGCGCCCGTCGAGACCCTGCCGTCCGCCACGGAGTTCATCGCGAACTACAAGAAGGCCGGCTTCAAGGACCCGTACGCGGCCTACGGCGGCTACTCGTACGACTCCGCCTGGGCGATCATCGAGGCCGTCAAGAAGACGGTCGACGCCAACAACGGCAAGCTCCCCGAGGGTGCCCGCGCCAAGGTGCTCGAGGCCGTTCAGGGCGTCTCCTTCGACGGTGTGACCGGCAAGGTCTCCTTCGACGAGTTCGGTGACGCCACCAACAAGCAGCTGACCGTCTACAAGGTCGACGGACCGGACTTCAAGGCCGTCGAGTCGGGCACCTACCCCGCCAAGTAACCGGCCCGCACCACCTCACTCCTGCCGCGCGGGGCGCGCACCAAGCGCCCCGCGCGGTGTCACATCCGTCGAAAGACTCGGAGGACCTGCGGTGCACGAACTGCCGCAACAGCTGGTCAACGGCCTGCTACTGGGATCCATGTACGGGCTCGTCGCCATCGGCTACACGATGGTTTATGGCATTGTCCAGCTCATCAACTTCGCGCACGGCGAGATCTTCATGACCGGAGGCTTCGGCGCCTTCACGGTCTGGTCGATCCTCCCCTCGGGCACCACCATGTGGATCGCGCTGCCCCTCATGCTCATAGGCGCTGTCATCGTGGCGACCCTCTTCGCCGTCGGAGCCGAACGCTTCGCCTACCGCCCCCTGCGGAACGCTCCCCGCCTGGCCCCGCTCATCACCGCCATCGGCCTCTCGCTCGCCCTCCAGCAGGCGGTCTGGGCCTGGTACCCGGACGCGAAGTCCTCCATCGTCTTCCCCGAGATCTCCGGCGGACCCTTCAACATCGGCAACGTCACCATCCAGACCGGTGACGTGTTCCTGCTGATCGCCGCCCCGATCTCGATGGCCTTCCTCGGCTACTTCGTCCTCAAGACCCGCACCGGACGCGGTATGCAGGCCACCGCGCAGGACCCGGACACCGCCAAGCTCATGGGCATCAACACCGACCGCATCATCACGGTCGCGTTCGCCCTCGGCGCCGTGTTCGCCGCCGTCGGAGCCGTCGCGTACGGCCTCAAGTACGGCGAGATCAACTACAAGATGGGCTTCCTGCTCGGCCTCAAGGCCTTCACCGCGGCCGTCCTCGGTGGCATCGGCAACATCTACGGCGCGATGATCGGCGGCCTCGTCCTCGGCCTCGCCGAGACCATGGCCACGGCCTACATCGCGGACATCCCCGGCTTCCACCAGCTGGGCGGTCAGACCTGGGGCAACACCTGGGCGTTCGTACTCCTCATCCTCGTGCTGCTCTTCCGGCCCCAGGGCCTGCTGGGCCAGCGCGTGGCGGACAGGGCGTGACAACCATGACGACCAACACCGCGGACATCCCGCAGACCGCCGCTGCCCGGGGCTTCGTTCCCCTCCCCGAGAAGACCGGCCGCGCCCTCGCCACCGTCGGCGGCGCGCTCACCGCCCTCTCCGCCTTCCTCTCCTGGACCTGGACCGCCGCGTTCCCCGGGGACCTCACCTTCTACGGCTCCCCCGCGGGCCTGCAGTGGCTGGTCCTCGTCGGCGGCCTGATGACCGCCCTCTTCGGCCTCGCGTCGTACGGGGTCAAGGGCCTGGGCTGGCTGGCCCCGGCCGGTGCCGACGCGGCGATCAAGCTCTCCGCCCTCGCCGCCTTCGCCACCGCCTGGTACACGGTCATCGCGATCATCAGCAAGCTCGGCCACCTCGTGGATCTGGAGCCCGGTGGCTTCTTCCTCGCGGTCGTCAGCCTGCTCGCCCTGGTGGGCGCCCTGGCGCTGCCCTTCGAGCGGGCGGTCCCCGAGACCCCCGACCCCGAGGACAGCGGCTGGGACAACTTCAAGCTGGACAGCCGCAACCAGTGGGCCAACGTCAAGGCCGCCTTCGCCAACGGGCCGGTCCGTCCGGCCAAGGTGCTGCCCGCCTACCTGGAGATCCTGCTCATCGCGGGCCTCCTGGGCGTCGCCCTCGGCGTCTTCACCTTCGGCATCGGCACCCCGTACCAGGAACTCTTCATCGGCTTCCTGATCACCGCGAGCTTCGGTTTCGGCGCGCTCAACAAGGCCGGCCTCATCGCCCGCTTCTCGGCGATCACCGGTCGGCACCGCAACGTCGCCCTCATCGGGGCGTTCGTCGCGGCCGCGGCCTTCCCCTTCACCCAGACCGACGACCAGTACGCGACCCTCGGCGTCAACATCCTCATCTTCGCCACCGTCGCCCTGGGCCTGAACATCGTCGTCGGCCTCACCGGCCTCCTCGACCTCGGTTACGTCGCCTTCCTCGGTGTCGGCGCCTACACCGCGGCCCTGGTCTCCGGTTCGCCCAACTCGCCCTTCGGCGTGCACCTGCCCTTCTGGGCCGCGCTCCTCATCGGCGCCGCCGCCTCGATGGTCTTCGGCGTGCTGATCGGCGCCCCGACCCTGCGGCTGCGCGGCGACTACCTCGCCATCGTGACGCTCGGCTTCGGTGAGATCTTCCGGATCTCGATGAACAACCTCGACGGCATCTCCGGCCCGGACGTCACCAACGGTCCCAACGGCATCTCCTCGATCCCGAACGTGGACCTCTTCGGCTTCGACTTCGGCGCCGAACACACCATCGCCGGATTCACCATCGGCCGCTTCGCGAACTACTTCCTGCTGATGCTCGTCATCACCCTCATCGTGGTGATGGTCTTCCGCCGCAGCTCGGAGTCCCGCATCGGTCGCGCCTGGGTCGCCATCCGCGAGGACGAGACCGCCGCCGAGGCCATGGGCATCAACGGCTTCCGGGTCAAGCTCATCGCCTTCGCCCTCGGCGCCACCCTGGCCGGTCTGGCCGGTGCCGTTCAGGCCCACGTCCAGTACACCGTGACGCCCGAGCAGTACGTCTTCGCCAACACGGTCCCGCCGAACTCCGCGTTCCTGCTCGCCGCCGTGGTCCTGGGCGGCATGGGAACCATCGCCGGTCCCCTCATCGGTGGCTCGCTGCTCTTCCTGCTGCCCAACAAGCTCCAGTTCATGGGCGACAAGCAGCTGCTCATCTTCGGGCTCGCGCTCATCGTCCTGATGCGCCTGCGCCCCGAAGGCATCATCCCCAACCGGCGCAACCAGCTCGAACTCCACGAGGACATGGAAGCGCCCACGGTCCTCGGCAAGGCAGGGGTCTGAACCCATGACGACCACCACCACCGACGCCCCCGCCGCCAGCACGGCGGAGACCGTCCTGGACGCGCGCGGCGTCACGATGCGCTTCGGCGGCCTCACGGCCGTCCGGAACGTCGACCTCACCGTCAAGAGCGGCGAGATCGTCGGCCTCATCGGCCCCAACGGCGCCGGCAAGACCACCTTCTTCAACTGCCTCACCGGCCTCTACATCCCCACCGAGGGTGAGGTCCGGTACAAGGGCACGGTCCTGCCGCCCAAGTCGTACAAGGTCACCGCGGCCGGTATCGCCCGTACCTTCCAGAACATCCGTCTCTTCAACAACATGACGGTGTTGGAGAACGTACTGGTCGGCCGGCACACCCGGACCAAGCAGGGACTGTGGTCCTCGCTGCTGCGACTGCCCGGCTTCCACCGCGAGGAGGCCGCCAGCCGCGAGAAGGCCCTCGAACTCCTGGAGTTCATCGGTCTGGCCCACAAGGCCGAGCACCTCGCGCGCAACCTGCCCTACGGTGAGCAGCGCAAGCTGGAGATCGCCCGCGCCCTCGCGAGCGACCCCGGGCTGATCCTGCTCGACGAGCCCACCGCGGGCATGAACCCGCAGGAGACCCGGGCGACCGAAGAGCTGATCTTCGCCATCCGGGACCAGGGCATCGCCGTTCTCGTCATCGAGCACGACATGCGCTTCATCTTCAACCTCTGCGACCGCGTCGCCTGCCTCGTGCAGGGCGAGAAGCTCATCGAGGGCACCGCGGCCGAGGTCCAGGGCGACGAGCGCGTCGTCGCCGCCTACCTGGGCGAGCCCTTCGAAGGCGCCCCCGGCGCCGAGGAAGTCGCCGAGGTCGAGGCCGCCGAGGCGCACAGCACCACCAGCACGGACGGAGAAGCCAAGTGACCGCACTCCTCGAGGTCGAGGACCTCCGGGTCGCCTACGGCAAGATCGAAGCCGTCAAGGGCATCTCGTTCAGCGTCGAGGCCGGCCAGATCGTCACCCTCATCGGCACCAACGGTGCGGGCAAGACGACCACCCTGCGGACCTTGTCGGGCCTGATCAAGCCGCGCGGCGGCCAGATCCGCTTCAACGGCAAGTCGCTGAAGAAGACCCCCGCGCACGACATCGTCGCGCTCGGGCTCGCCCACTCCCCCGAGGGGCGGCACATCTTCCCGCGCATGACGATCGAGGACAACCTCCTCCTCGGCGCCTTCCTGAGCAAGGACAAGGAAGGCATCCAGAAGGACGTCCAGCGCGCCTACGAGCTGTTCCCCATCCTGGGCGAGCGGCGCAAGCAGGCCGCGGGCACCCTCTCGGGCGGCGAGCAGCAGATGCTGGCGATGGGTCGCGCGCTCATGTGCCGGCCGAAGCTGCTGATGCTGGACGAGCCGTCCATGGGCCTCTCGCCGATCATGATGCAGAAGATCATGGCGACCATCGCCGAGCTCAAGGCGGCGGGCACCACGATCCTGCTGGTCGAGCAGAACGCGCAGGCCGCGCTCTCGCTCGCCGACCAGGGCCACGTCATGGAGATCGGCAAGATCGTCCTGTCGGGCCCGGGCCGCGAGCTGCTCGTCAACGAGGACGTCCGCAAGGCGTACCTCGGCGAGGACTGATCCGACCGACCTGACATACAACGCAGCCGGCCCGCCCCGAATCCTCGGGGCGGGCCGGCTGCGTAGCGGGGGGCGCGGGGCCGGCCCGCGGCCGGCCCGCCACCTCGTCCTCGGCTGCCTAGTCCTTGGCCGCCGCCGCGGCGTTCTTCTTCTCCTCGGCGTCCTCGATGACCGCCTCGGCGACCTGCTGCATCGACATGCGGCGGTCCATGGAGGTCTTCTGGATCCAGCGGAAGGCGGCGGGCTCGCTCAGGCCGTACTGCGTCTGCAGGATGCTCTTGGCACGGTCCACGAGCTTGCGGGTCTCCAACCGGAGCGAGAGGTCGGCGACCTCCTTCTCCAGGGCGCGCAGCTCGGCGAAGCGGGACACGGCCATCTCGATGGCGGGGACCACGTCGCTCTTGGAGAACGGCTTGACCAGGTACGCCATGGCCCCTGCGTCCCGGGCCCGCTCGACGAGGTCGCGCTGCGAGAAGGCGGTCAGCATCAGGACCGGGGCGATCGACTCCTCGGCGATCACCTCGGCGGCGGAGATCCCGTCCAGGACGGGCATCTTCACGTCCAGGATGACCAGGTCGGGCCGGTGCTCGCGGGCCAACTCCACGGCGCGCTGACCGTCCCCGGCCTCGCCGACGACGGCGTAGCCCTCCTCCTCCAGCATCTCTTTCAGGTCCAGCCGGATGAGCGCCTCGTCCTCGGCGATGACGACGCGGGTCGTCAGCGGCGGGACATGCGACTGGTCGGCGTCGACGGGTGTGGGCGACGACTCGTGCTCGGCGGTCACGGAGGGCTCCTCGTTGCGGGGCATAACAGCTCCCCTGAGCCTACCTAGCTCCTGTAAGGTGGTCTCGCGCAGGGTTCGTTGAGTCCTTCGTTTCGTAGGCCCCAGTACTCCAACTGGTCAGAGAGGCCGCTCTCAAACAGCGGACAGTGTGGGTTCGAATCCCACCTGGGGCACTTTCCTTACATTCCATGGTCGCGCGACTTCGCGGCCATTAGCTCACACGAGCGAATTCGGCCGCACTGTCGGTCACTCTGGGCTGTCCACCCGCCCACCTCCCCGTGCACGGCAGCCTCGTGCGCATCGTTTCCCTTCCGGGCCCCGGCGCCCCGTGCCCCCCGCACTCCCCGCACTCCCCGCACTTCACTTGCTTCTCTCACTCCTCTCACTCCTCTCGCTCCCCACGAGTCCGTGGAGGACGGTGGCCGCATGGGCCGCGCCCTCGGCGCGGGCCGGCGGGGCCCCCATGACGAGGAGTCGGTACCAGAAGGGGCCGAGGACGAGGTCGGCGGCGCGCTCGACATCGGTCGCCCCAGGAATCTCCTCGCGCGCGACGGCGCGGGCGAGAAGGGCCAGGACCACCTCGCGCCGGTCCCGGGCCCAGGCCCGGAAGGGCGCGGCGGAGCCGGGGTCGAGCTGGGCCTCGGCCGCGAGGCCGGTGAGCGCGCGGGCGCGGACGGGGTCGGCGGCCGCGTCGTAGAGGGCGGCGAGGAACGCGGTGAGGTCACCCGCGAGGGAACCCGTGTCGGGCTCCGGGGCGGAGCCGGGGGCGGGGGCGGGGGCCGAGCCGGGGTCAGGGGCGCGGGTGGGGACATGGAACGAGGCGTCCATGACGAGTTCCGGCTTGGTCTTCCACCAGCGGTAGACCGTGCTCTTGGCGACGTCGGCCCGCTTGGCGACGCCCTCGATGGTGAGGGCTCCGTAGCCGTTCTCCACGAGGAGGGCGGCGGTGGCCTCTAGGACGGATCGGTGGGCTTCCTCGTTGCGGAGGCGGCCACCGGTGCGGGGGGTGGGATTGGTTGACACCGCCTCACCATAGCCGCTACCGTTTATCGAAACGCTGCGTAGCGTTTCGATAGAGAAGGTGAACAGCGACTCGGACGGGGGCACGGTCATGAACGCAAGCGTGATCACTCAGGAGCATTGGTACGAGGCCACGGGCGAGGAGTTCGCCGCCGCGGCCGGCCAGGAGGTGCGCATCCCCAACTTCCCGGCGGCCGATGCGTGGTTGGGGAGCGCGGAGCCGGAGGCGGCGGCGCAGCTGCGGCGACCGCGGGAGCTGCGGGGCTGCTGCGAGCCGGCCACCGTGGCCGAGCGGGCGTGCGCCGGGATACTGCCGGGAGCCACGCTCGGCGGACGGGGGCACACGACGCCCGCACCGTTCTTCTCGGCGGAGTTCTTCCCGGCGGAGCGGAGGGGTGACCGGAGCCTGAGAGCGGCGGCCGGGGCCCTCCCCCGCATACGGGACTGAGCTCAGCCCGGGCTGGAGGCTGAGCCGGGGGAGGCGTCGAGCCGGGCGGGCCTGGCCGTGATCAGTACGGCGGCGAGCAGGGCCGCGAGCAGAGTGGCCCCGCAGGTCCACCACAGGCCGGTCGTGTAGCCGCTCAGCAGCTCCTCACGGACCCTCACGGGCAGCATCAACGCGTTCTTGGCACGCACCCCTTGCATGCGGGTCGTGATCATGGCGCTGAGCATGGCCGCGCCGATGGCCAGGCCCAGCTGCTGGGCCGCGCTGACGACTGCCGAGGCCCCGCCGGAGTGCTGCTCGGCGGTCTCGGTCGCGAGGGCGAAGAGCGCCGTGAGGAACAGGCCGGAGCCGAGGCCCACGAGCAGGATGCCGGGCAGGACCGGCCACGTGTACTGGCTGTCGTTCGCGAGAGCGGCGAGCAACGCCAGCCCGGCGGACGTGCCGACCAGGCCCGCGACGATCACGACGCGCGCTGCGGCACGCCGTAGCAACCGGGGGGCGATCAGGGTGGCGGCGATGACGTTCGCACCGACCAGGGGCAGCAGGTGCAGCCCGGCCGCGAGCGGGGCGAAGCCCTGTACGGCTTGCAGGTAGAAGGTCAGGGCCACGAAGAGGGTGAAGAGGCCGATGCCGGCCAGGGCCAGGGCTAGGAAGGCGCCGATGCGGTCGCGGTCCGCGGGGAAGAGGGGGTTCGCCGCCCTGCTCTGCCACCACAGGAAGGCCACGAGCAGGAGGACGCCCCCGACGAGCAGGATCAGGACGAGAGGAGTGAGGATCCATCCGCTGGGCTGGTTGCCCAGCAGACCGTAGGACAGCGCGGCGAAGGCGGCCGAGCCGAGGATGACGCCGAGCGGGTCCGGACGCGCCGCGGTGCTCCCCCGGCGGTCGTGCACCAGGGAGAGGACACCGATCAGGACGATCACGGAGAGGAGGACGCCGGAGAAGAAGCACCAGCGCCAGGCGAGGCTTTCGACGAGCCAGCCGTTCACGCACAGCCCGAGTACCGAACCGCTGCCGACGATCGAGCCGTACACACCGAAGGCCCTGCCGCGCTCCTTCGGGTCGGTGAAGCCGTTGGCGACCAAGGCCAGCGCGGAAGCCGTCAACAGCGCGCCGAAGACGCCCTGGAGGGCGCGGGCCCAGACGAGCGCGTCGACGTCGCCGGCCGCGCCGCCGAGTGCGCAGGCCGACGCGAAGCCGATCACGCCGACGACCAGGGTCCGTTTGCGGCCCAGGAGGTCCGCGAGGTGTCCGCCGATCAGCAACAGGCCACCGAAGGCCAGGGCGTAGGCGTTGCCCAGGCCGTTCATCTCCTTGGCGGCCAGGTGCAGGTCGGCCTGGATGCCCGGGAGCAGGAATCCGAAGCCCGTGACCTGGAGCAGCACCATCAGCTGGGCCAGGGCGACGACGGCCAGGCCCCACCACCGCCGCGGGTGCGGCGGCTCGGAGGTCCGGGGGGAGTCCTGGGGGGCTGTGGGCCAGGCGCCGGGGAACGGGTCCGGCGGCGGGCCGAAGCCCTGCCCGGGGATCAGCGGCGAAGGGGGCGTCGGGGCGTACGCGGGTGGCGGGGGCAACTGACGGGCCTGCTCCGGTGTTCCCGCGGACGGGACGCGGGGGTCCGCCCCCGCGGCGACCGACTCGGCGCGGCCTTCGGCGCGGGCGCCGGCAGGGGCAGTGGCGGGGGTGGGGGCGGGGGCGGGGGCGAAGTCGAGGAGTTGCGCGGCGTGCCGGCCGAGTTGGGCCAGGACCGCGCCGGGCAGCCACTCCCCCTCCTGCTCGGCGGCCGTGCGCTCGGCCACCTCCTCGGGGGTGGGCCGCTGGGTCGGGTCCTTGTGCAGGCATGCGCGGACCAGCTCGACGAGCGAGTCCGGTACACCGGTCAGGTCCGCCTCCTCCTCCGCGATCCGGAAGAGGTGGGCATTCAGCCCGGTGTCGGTCGCGCCGAAGAGCAGGCGCCCGGTGGCCGCGTAGACGAGGACGGCGCCCAGACAGAAGACGTCGCTGGCGGGGGTGAGTTCGAGTCCGCGGACCTGTTCCGGCGACATGAAGCCGGGCGATCCGATCAGCATGCCGGTGTGCGTGTGCAGGCTGTCCCCGGCCAGGCTGTCCATGGCCCGCGCGATGCCGAAGTCGATGACGCGCGGGGCATCGACGGTGACGAGGACGTTGGAGGGCTTGAGGTCCCGGTGGATCAGCCCGACCTCGTGCACGGCGCGCAGGGCGAGGGCGAGGCGGTTGGCGAGGGTGTGGACCGAACGCTCGGGCAGCGGGCCGTAGTCCTTGGCGACCACGGTCTGCAGGTCGGGGCCCGGGATGTACTGGGTGGCCACCCAGGGGATCGCGGCCTCGGGGTCGGCGTCGAGGACGTCCGCGGTCCAACTGCCGCCCACCCGGCGCGCGGCGGCGACCTCGCGCGCGAAGCGCCTGCGGAATTCGGGGTGCCCGGCGAACTCGGCCTGCACCACCTTCACTGCCACGGTGCGTCCGCCCTCGGAGCGGCCCAGATAGACCAGGCCCATGCCGCCCGCGCCCAGCCGGGCGATCAGTCGGTAGGGCCCTATGCGGGTCGGGTCTTCGGCGATCAGCTGGTCCACGGAAGAAAGATAGTCCAACTCTCCAACGGGGCAAGGCGCGTCGGCCGATTGTCCTCTCGCGATGTCTCTCCCCCGATGCTCCTCCCCCGGGGAACGCCCCGCACCGCATCGAGCCGCGAGAGCCCCCGTCCCCCGGCCCCCGGCCTCGGGCGTCGGGCGTCGGGCGTCGGGCGTCGGGCGTCGGGCGTCGGGCGTCGGGCGTTCTACGATCGCGCCATGGCCAGCGCACTGATCCTCATCGACCTGATGCCCCGCATCATCGCCCTCCCCCTCGCGCCGCACTCCGGCGAGGACGTGCTCGCGCGCTGCCGCGCCTTGGCCGAGGGGTTCCGGGCGGCCGGGCGGCCCGTGGTGCTGGTGCGGGTCGACCGCCCCGGCGTGACCGAGCAGCCGCCGGGCAGCGGATTCGCCGACGCCCTGGTGCAGGAGGGGGACGTCGTGGTGGTCAAGCGCACCGTCGGCGCGTTCTACGGCACCGCGCTGGACGAGCGGTTGCGCGGGCTCGGCGTGGACACCCTGGTGATGGCCGGGCTCGTCACGACGATGGGGGTCGAGTCCACCGCCCGTGCCGCCTCCGACCACGGCTACGAGCTGGAGTTCGTGGCCGACGCGATGTCCGGACTGGCGGCGGACGAGCACGAGTTCGCCGTGCGGCGGACCTTCCCGCGCTTCGGCGAGGTGCGCAGCACCGCCGACTACAGCTGACCCACCGACCCACCGACCCACCGACCCGACGGCCCAACGGCCCACCGACTCAACGGCCCGCCGCCCCGAACGGCCGACCACCCCGCCCGCAGGTACGAGCGGGGCGGGGCCGAGCCGAACGGGGCGTCAGCGGACGGCGTCGCCGATGTGGTGGATGCGGACGAGGTTGGTCGAGCCGGGGACGCCCGGGGGCGAGCCGGCGGTGATCACGACCACGTCGCCGGGCACGCAGCGGCCGATCCGCAGCAGCTCCTCGTCGACCTGGGCGACCATCGCGTCCGTGGAGTCGACGTGCGGCCCGAGGAAGGTCTCCACGCCCCAGGTGAGGTTGAGCTGGGAGCGGGTCGCCTGGTCCGGGGTGAAGGCCAGCAGCGGGATGGGCGAGCGGTAGCGGGAGAGCCGGCGCACGGTGTCGCCGCTCTGGGTGAAGGCGACGAGGAACTTCGCCCCGAGGAAGTCGCCCATCTCCGCGGCGGCCCGGGCGACGGCCCCGCCCTGGGTGCGGGGCTTGTTCCGGTCGGTGAGCGGGGGCAGGCCCTTGCCGAGGATGTCCTCCTCGGCGGCCTCGACGATGCGGGCCATGGTGCGGACCGTCTCGATGGGGTACTTCCCGACGCTGGTCTCGCCGGAGAGCATGACGGCGTCGGTGCCGTCGATGACGGCGTTGGCGACGTCGGAGGCCTCCGCTCGCGTGGGCCGGGAGTTGTCGATCATCGAATCGAGCATCTGGGTCGCGACGATGACCGGCTTGGCGTTGCGCTTGGCGAGCTTCACCGCGCGCTTCTGGACGATCGGGACCTGTTCCAGGGGCATTTCGACGCCGAGGTCGCCGCGGGCGACCATGATGCCGTCGAAGGCGGCGACGATGTCGTCGATGTTCTCGACGGCCTGCGGCTTCTCGATCTTGGCGATGACGGGGAGGCGTCGTCCCTCCTCGTCCATGATGCGGTGGACGTCATCGATGTCGCGGCCGCTGCGGACGAACGAGAGCGCGATGACGTCGGCGCCGATGCGCAGGGCCCAGCGGAGGTCTTCGATGTCCTTCTCGGACAGGGCCGGGACGGACACGGCGACGCCGGGGAGGTTCAGCCCCTTGTGGTCGGAGACCATTCCGCCCTCGACGACGAGGGTGCGGACGCGCGGGCCGTCGACCCCGGTGACTTCGAGGGTGACGCGGCCGTCGTCGACGAGGATGCGCTCGCCGGTGGTGACGTCGTGGGAGAGACCCTTGTACGTGGTGCCGCAGGTGTGGCGGTCGCCCTCGTGGTCCTCGACGGTGATCGTGAACTCGTCGCCGCGTTCAAGGAGTACGGGTCCTTCACGGAAGCGGCCGAGGCGAATCTTCGGACCTTGAAGGTCGGCGAGGATTCCGACGCTGCGGCCGGTTTCGTCGGAAGCCTTGCGCACCCGGTGGTAACGCTCCTCGTGCTCGGCGTAGGTGCCGTGACTGAGGTTGAAGCGGGCGATGTCCATTCCGGCTTCGACCAGGGCTTTGATCTGGTCGTATGAGTCGGTGGCGGGGCCCAGGGTACATACGATTTTCGCTCGGCGCATGGGCTGAGCGTATGCCCCTACCGGGGAGTAGAGAATTGGTTCCGGGTGTCCACTCAACAACCAGTGGGCAAAAGCTTGTTGACAATTATTGAATGTGCACGGGGGTGCTCTGATGAGCACCCCCGCAACACTCCCCGCAACCGCGGGCGCACGTTCTCAGAGCCGCGGCGCGGTCATCGTGAAGCGGGCGTTCACCTGGGCGTAGACGGTCTGCCGCTGGGGTTCGAGGTCGAGCGCCGGCGCGTGCTCCTCGGGGGCCCCGCCGTAGGCCATGGAGCGCATGGCGCCGCCGGGCGCCGCCATCAGCCGCGGCCCGGCGTCCTCGGCGCCGAGGTCCGCGAGTTCGACGAGGGCGGCGAGGCCCGCGCCGAGGGCCTCGGCGTATTCGCGGGCGCGCTTGACCGCTTCGAGCACGGCCTGGCGCCGCGCCCGGCCGTGGGCGGGCGAGTCGGGCCGCAGGGCCCACCAGGGTCCGTCCACACGGGTGAGGTCGAGGTCGGCGAGGCGGGTGGTGAGTTCGCCCAATGCGGTGAAGTCGGAGAGTTCGGCGGTGATCAGGACCCGGCCGTGGTAGGCCCGGACGCGTTCGCCGCGACCCTGACGGGTGAGTTCGGGAGTGATCGAGAAGGCGCCGGTTTCGAGCTTCTCCACTTCGTCGCCGTAGCTCTTGACCAGGTCGAGGACCGCGTTGTTGCGTCGGGTGAGGTCTTCGAGGGCGCCCCGGCGGTCCACTCCGCGCGCGCTGACCGTGATGCCGATGCGGGCGATCTCGGGGTCCACCTCGATGCGGGCCTCGCCGCGGACGGCGACCCTCGGGACGTCGGGGGTTCCGTACGGCAGCGGGGTTCCCTGCGCCGGCGGGCTTCCGTAGGACTGGGGCGTTGCGTCGTCGTCGCTCATGGTTTCACTCTCGCACTGTCGCCCGTTCGGGGCTGGTCATCGGATCGAAACCTGGCAGGGGTGTTGCCGAGGACGTCGACGGGTCAGAATCTACGCGCGTTATCTACGCGCGTTGTTCACGCCTTACAAGGCACGCCTCACAAGGGGAGATGGCATGGCGTTCGACCGAAGGACGTTCCTGGGGACCACGGCCGCGACGGGAGCCGCGGTGGCGTTGACGGGGACCGCGGTGACCCCGGCGGCCGCCGCGCAGCAGCCCCGGCCGCCGCGCACCTACGCGTTCACCGTGATGGGGACGACCGACCTGCACGGCAACGTCTTCAACTGGGACTACTTCACGGACAAGGAGTTCGACGACAAGGCGCACAACGACGTCGGTCTGGCGAAGATCTCCACCCTGGTGAACCAGGTCCGCAAGGAGAAGGGCCGGCAGAACACCCTGTTGATCGATGCCGGTGACACGATCCAGGGCACCCAGCTGTCCTACTACTACGCCAAGGTGGACCCGATCACCGCGCGCCGCGGTCCGGTGCACCCGATGGCGCAGGCGATGAACGCGATCGGGTACGACGCGGCGGCGCTGGGCAACCACGAGTTCAATTACGGGATTCCGGTGCTGCGCAAATTCGAGGAGCAGTGCGACTTCCCGCTGCTCGGGGCGAACGCGCTGGACGCGAAGACGCTGCGCCCGGCGTTCCCGCCGTACAGCATGCACCGCATCTGTACGCCGCACGGTCCGGACGTGAAGGTGGCGGTGCTGGGTCTGACCAACCCCGGGATAGCCATCTGGGACAAGGCGAACGTGCAGGGGAAGATGACCTTCCCGGGTCTGGAGGAGCAGGCGGCGAAGTACGTGCCGCGGCTGCGCTCGCTGGGCGCCGACGTCGTGATCGTCTCGGCGCACTCGGGTTCGAGCGGTACGTCGAGCTACGGCGACCAGCTGCCCTACATCGAGAACGCGGCCGGCCTGGTGGCCGAGCAGGTGCCGGGGATCGACGCGATCCTGGTGGGCCACGCGCACACGGAGATCCCGGAGTACCGGGTGAAGAACAAGGCGACCGGCAAGGACGTGGTGCTGTCCGAGCCGCTCAAGTGGGGCCAGCGCCTGACCCTGTTCGACTTCGAGCTGACCTGGGCGAAGGGCCGCTGGTCGGTGGCGAAGGTCGCGGCGCGGGTGCTGAACTCCAACACCGCGGTGGAGGACCCGAAGATCGTCCGTCTGCTGTCGGACGAGCACCGCAAGGTGGTGTCGTACGTCAACCAGGTGATCGGCACCTCGCTGCAGGCGATGTCCTCGGCGGAGGGCCCGTTCAAGGACGTGGCGATCATCGACCTGATCAGCCACGTGCAGGCGGAGACGGTGAGGACGGCGCTGACGGGCACGGAGTGGGCGGCGCTGCCGGTCCTCTCGCAGGCCTCGTGCTTCTCGCGGACGGCGGCGATCCCGGCCGGCCAGGTGACGATCAAGGACGCGGCCGGCCTGTACCCGTTCGAGAACACGCTGGAGGCGCGGCTGCTGACCGGCGCGCAGCTGAAGGACTACCTGGAGTTCTCGGCGAAGTACTACGCGCGGACGGCGCCGGGCGACCCGGTGGACCTCACGAAGCTGACCAACGCGGAGAGCATCCCGGACTACAACTACGACGCGGTGTACGGCGTGACGTACGACATCGACATCGCGCAGCCCGCCGGGTCCCGGATCACCGGCCTGTCCTTCCAGGGCAAGCCCGTCGACCCGGCGGCGCAGTTCGTGCTGGCGGTCAACAACTACCGGGCCTCGGGCGGGGGCAACTTCCCGCACGTGCCGAAGTCCAAGCAGCTGTGGGCCAACTCGGAGGAGATCCGCAACACCATCATCCAGTGGGTGAAGGCCAAGGGCACCGTCGACCCGGCGCAGTTCGCGAGGGTGGACTGGCGCCTGACGCGGGCCGGAGTGCCGGTCTTCTAGCCGACCGGCGAACGGGCGCCCGGACGAACGGGCGCCTGGTCGGGCGGCGGGGGTGGTGGTGCGCAGTGGGTGCGCAGTGCCACCCCCACCCCCGCCCCCACCCCCGCCCCCGCCCCCGCTCAGGGGTGCTCGACGAGCGGCAGCAGTTCGCCGGGGACCTGCGGCCGGGCGGCCTCGCGCTGTTCGAGGCCGAAGGTGGTGAAGGCGGTGCGGGCCGGCTGGGGGTAGGGGTCCTTGCCGGTGAGGGTGTTGAGGATGGTGGCGCTGCGCCACGCGGCGAGCCCGAGGTCGGGGGCGCCGACGCCGTGGGTGTGCCGTTCGCCGTTCTGCACGAAGACGGTGCCGGTGACGGTGGGGTCGAGCTTCATCCGGAAGCGGTCGTCGATGCGCGGGCGGCCGGAGGAGTCCTTGCGCATGTACGGGTCGAGGCCGGCCAGGATCCTGCTGATCGGGCGTTCGCGGTAGCCGGTGGCGAGGACCACGGCGTCGGTGGTGAGCCGGGAACGGGTGCCCTGCTGGGCGTGTTCGAGGTGGAGTTCGACCTTGGTGGTCGCGACCCGGCCCGCGGTACGGACGCTGACGCCGGGGGTGAGGACGACGTCGGGCCAGCCGCCGTCCAGGGTGCGCCGGTAGAGCTCGTCGTGGATGGCGGCGATGGTGTCGGCGTCGATGCCCTTGTGGAGCTGCCACTGCGCGGGCAGGAGCTTGTCGCGGACGGGCTCGGGCAGGTCGTGGAAGTAGCGGGTGTAGTCGGGGGTGAAGTGTTCCAGGCCCAGCTTGGAGTACTCCATGGGCGCGAAGGACGGGGTGCGGGCGAGCCAGGTGAGGCGCTCGCGGCCGGCGGGGCGGGCGCGCAGCAGGTCGAGGAAGACCTCGGCGCCGGACTGGCCTGAGCCGATGACGGTGACGTGGTCGGCGCCGAGGATCCGCTGCCGGTTGTCGAGGTACTCGGCGGAGTGCACGACGGGGACGGTCGGCGCTTCGGCGAGCGGGCGCAGCGGGTCGGGCACGTAGGGCGCGCTGCCGATGCCGAGGGCGAGGTTGCGGGTGTAGGTGCGGCCGAGGGCCTCGGCTTCGCCGTCGGCGTCGAGCTGGGTGAAGTCGACCTCGAAGAGCGCGCGTTCGGGGTTCCAGCGGACGGCGTCGACCTGGTGGCCGAAGTGGAGGCCGGGGAGCTGGCCGGCGACCCAGCGGCAGTAGGCGTCGTACTCGGCGCGCTGGATGTGGAAGCGCTCGGCGAAGTAGAAGGGGAAGAGGCGTTCCTTGTGCTTGAGGTAGTTCAGGAACGTCCAGGGGCTGGCGGGGTCGGCGAGGGTGACGAGGTCCGCGAGGAAGGGGACCTGGAGGGTAGCGCCGTCGATGAGGAGGCCGGGGTGCCAGCTGAAGTCGCGGCGTTGGTCGTAGAAGGCGGTGGCGAGGCCGCTGGCGAACTCGTGTTGTTGGAGGCCGTGGGCGAGCGCGGCGAGGGAGAGGTTGAAGGGGCCGATGCCGATTCCGACGAGGTCATGGGGTGCTTCGAGTGGGGCGGTCATCGGTGGGTGCTGCCTTCCAGGAGGGTCAGGAGGGTGGCGAGGTCCCCTGTGGTGGTGTGGGGGTTGAGCAGGGTGGCCTTGAGCCAGAGGCGGCCGTCGGCGGTGGCCCGGCCGAGGACGGCGCGGCCGCCCTGGAGCAGGGTGCGGCGGGTGGCGGCGAGGGCGGCGTCGTCGGTGGGGACGGGGCGGAACAGGACGGTGCTGATGGTGGGGGGTGCGTGGAGTTCGAAGCCGGGGTGGGCGTCGATGAGGCGGGCGAGCTGCTGGGCGGCGGCGCAGGTGCCGTCGATGAGCCGGGCGAGGCCGTCGCGGCCGAGCGCGCGGAGGGTGACGGCGATCTTGAGGACGTCGGGGCGGCGGGTGGTGCGCAGGGACCGGCCGAGCAGGTCGGGCAGGCCGGCCTCGGTGTCGTCGGTGGCGTTGAGGTAGTCGGCCTGGTGGGCGAGGGGGGCGAGCAGGGCGCTGTCGGGGACGGCGAGGAGCCCGGCGGCGACCGGCTGCCACCCGAGTTTGTGCAGGTCGAGGGTGATGGAACGGGCCCGGTCGAGACCGCTCAGGAGGGGCCGGTGGCGGGGGCTGAGGGCGAGGGTGCCGCCGTAGGCGGCGTCGACGTGGAGGTCGGCGCCGTGCCGTGCGCAGACGTCGGCGAGGGCGTCGAGGGGGTCGATGAGCCCGGCGTCGGTGGTGCCCGCGGTGGCGGTGACGAGGAGGGGGACGGGGCCGGGGCGGCCGCGCCGGGCCAGGGTGAGGGCGGCGTCGAGGTCGGCGGGGTGCAGGGTGCCGGTGGGGGTGGGGATCTCGATGGCCGCGGGGAGTCCGAGGAGCCAGGCGGCGCGCGGGACGGAGTGGTGGGCGTTGGCGCCGTGCAGGACCGTCAGGGGGCCGGCGGCGCGGTGGCGTTCGCGGGCCAGCAGCAGGGCGAGCTGGTTGGCTTCGGTGCCGCCGGTGGTGACGAGGGCGTCGGGGTGCGGGGCGTGGGGGTGCGGGGCGTCCGGGCGTGTGGCGTCGGGGTGCGGGCCCTGCGGGTGCGGGGTGCCGTACAGCTCGGCGGCGAGGGCGCGGGTGACGAGCGCTTCGATCGCGGAGGCGGCGGGGGCCTGGTCCCAGGAGTCCAGCGAGGGGTTCAGCGCGCTGGCGGCGAGGTCGGCCGCGGCGGCGACGGCGAGCGGCGGCCCGTGCAGGTGGGCCGCGCACAGCGGGTCGGCCGGGTCGGCGGCCCCCGCGGCGAGGACGTGGACGAGGGTGCGCAGCGCTTCGTGGTCGCCGTGCCCGTGCGCGGGCAGTACGTCGCCCAGTGCGGCGCGGACCCGTGCCGTGACGGCGTCGGGGCCGCCGGCGGGGAGGGGGCCGCCGCGGGCGGCGGCGCCGGTGGTGAGGGCGTCGAGGACGGTGTCGAGGAGGGGCCGCAGCGCGTCGGCGGCCCCGCTGCCGCCCGCGAGCGGGGGCAGCGGGGGCGACGGGGGCGGGGTGCCGTGCGGTGGAGTCGTGCGGATCGTCACGCGGGTCCTCACGGGAGCTGGGCGGGGCGCGGGGCGCGGCCCCGCCGGCCCCCCGCCCAGCACAACGATCCGACCCTAATGGGGTAACCGCCGGGGTTTGTCCGGTGGTTGTTTTTCAGCCGCTCCCCGGCCGCTCCCCAACCGCCCCTGGCAGCCCCCGGAGGTGCTCAGCCGGTGCGCACCCGCAGGGCGCGCGCGACGTCGTCGAGCTGGTCGATGAGCTTGCGCCGGAGCAGCGGGATGGGCTCGCCCCGCTCCAGGCACTCCTGGCCGGCGTCGAGGTTGTCCTGGTCGATGGCGTGGACGGGGAAGGCGTAGCGGCCGACGGCCGCGGCGATGGCGGGGCCGCGGCGGGCGGTGAGGTCGAGGGCCTCGGGGTAGAAGCGCGGCACGTAGGCGCGCAGGAGTTCGGCCTGTTCGGGCTGCCAGAAGCCCTGGGCGGTGGCGGAGAACAGGTAGTTGGACAGCGTGTCGTCGTGGAACATCCGCTCCCAGGCGGCTTCCTTGGTGTCCGCGTCGGGGAGGGCGGCCCGGCAGCGGGCGGCGCCCTCCTCGCCGGTGGCGCTGGGGTCGGCGGCGAGGGCGGCGTCGACGGCCCGCTCGTCGACGGCGCCGAGGGCGGCGAGCCGGGCGAGGATCCGCCAGCGCAGTTCGGGGTCGAGCTCGGGTCCGCCGGGGACGGTGCCGTCGGCGAGCCAGGCGGCGAGGGTGTCGGGCTGGGTGGCGCTGTCGATGAAGGTGCGGACGGCGGCGAGGCGCAGTCCCGGTTCCGCGCCGTCCTCGGTGCGCCGGATGAGGGCGCGGGTGAGGGAGGTGAGGGTGGCCAGCGCCCCGGCGCGGTCCTCGGCGGGGAGGTAGCGGTCGGCGACCTGGCCGCGGGCGAAGCCGAGGACGCTCTGGACGATGGCGAGGTCGCCCTCGTGCGGCAGGTGGGCGGCGGCCGCTCCGAGGTAGGCGGCGGGCGGGAGTTCACCGTCGCGGACCATGTCGCGGGCGGCGTTCCAGATGATGCTGCGGGTGAGGGCGTCGGGGATGCCGGAGAGGGCGCGCAGCGCGGTGTCCCAGGAGCCGGGGTCGAGGCGGACCTTGGCGTAGCTGAGGTCGCCGTCGTTGAGGAGGAGGAGCGCGGGGCGGGGGCCGACGCCGGAGATGACCTCGCTGGTGGGCAGGTCGAGGTCGAGCAGGAGGCGCTGTTCGAGGCGGCCGTCCTCGCCGGGCACGTCGTCGTAGGCGCCGACGGCGATGTGGTGGGGGCGGCTGCCGCGGCGCTCGACGGTGAGGGTCCAACCGTCGGCGTCGTCCTCGATGTGCGGGGTGAGGGTGTCGATGCCGGTGGTGCGCAGCCAGGTGTCGGCCCAGGCGTGGACGTCGCGCTCGGTGTGGGCGGCGAGGGATTCCACGAAGTCGGCGAGGGAGGCGTTGGCGAACCTGTGCCGCTGGAAGTGGGTGTTGATGCCGGCGAGGAAGTCCTTCTCGCCGATCCAGGCGACGAGTTGGCGCAGCGCGGAGGCGCCCTTGGCGTAGGAGATCCCGTCGAAGTTGAGCAGCGCGGACGCGGTGTCGGGGACGGCCTCGGGGTCGGGGGCGACGGGGTGGGTGGAGGGCCACTGGTCGGCGTCGTAGCCCCAGGCCTTGCGGGCGAGGCCGAAGTCGGTCCAGGCGCCGGTGAAGCGGGTGGCTTCGGTGAGGATCTGGTAGCCCATGTACTCGGCGAAGGACTCGTTCAGCCAGATGTCGTCCCACCAGCGCAGGGTGACGAGGTCGCCGAACCACATGTGGGCCATCTCGTGGGCGATGACCACGGCGCGCCACTGGCGTTCGGTGTCGGTGACGGCGGAGCGGTAGATGTACTCGTCGCGGAAGGTGACCAGGCCCGGGTTCTCCATGGCGCCCGCGTTGAACTCGGGGACGAAGGCCTGGTCGTAGGAGTCGAAGGGGTAGGGCTCGGTGAACTTCTCGTGATAGCGGTCGTAGCAGTCCGTGGTGATGCCGAGGATCTCCTCGGCGTCGGCGTCCAGGTACGGGGCGAGGGAGCGGCGGCAGTGCACGGCGAAGGGCAGCCCGGCGTGCTCGGTGCGGATCGTGTGCCAGGGGCCGGCGGCGACCGCCGCGAGGTAGGTGGAGATGAGGGGGGTGGGCGCGGACCGCCAGATCCCGGCGCCGTCCGCCTCGCGCTGACCGATGCGCTCGGTGGTCCCGTTGGCAATGACGCTCCAGTGGGCGGGCGCGGTGACGGTGAATTCGAAGACGGCCTTGAGGTCGGGCTGGTCGAAGGCGGGCAGCACGCGCTGCACGTCGTCCAGGAACATCTGGCTGTAGACGTACGTCTCCCCGTCCGCGGGGTCGGTGAAGCGGTGGAGTCCTTCGCCGGTGCGCGAGTACCGCATCGACGCCTCGACGCGCAGCTCGTGCGGGCCCTCGGTGAGCCCGGTGAGCGGGAGCCGGTCGCCGGTCAGTGCGGCGGGGTCGAGCGGGGTGCCGTCGAGTTCGGCGGAGCGCAGTTCCTCCGGCTTCAGCTCCACGAAGGTGTCACCGGCGGCTTTGGCGCTGAACCGGATGACGGTGGTGGAGTCGAAGGTGTCCTCGTCCCCGGTGAGGTCGAGGGCGACGGCGTAGTGGTGCACGTCGAGGAGGGCGGCTCGGGTCTGCGCTTCGTTGCGCGTCAGTGCGGACATGCCCCCATGCTGCCAAAGGGGCGGCGCGCACCGAAGGGCCGGCGGCCGGGGCCCGCGGGCAGGACGCGTCGGGCGCCTTGCGGCCACCCCTCGGTCACCGGTCGGCCACCTGCCGGTCGCTGTGCGGCTACCGTCCGGCCAGGGGGGCGCCTACGCGTCGGGGTCTTCGGCCGCGGCGATCGTCTCGTGGTGGCGGATCACCTCGGCGATGATGAAGTTGAGGAGCTTCTCGGCGAAGGCCGGGTCGAGCTTGGCGTTCTCGGCGAGCTGGCGGAGCCGGGCGATCTGGCTGGCCTCGCGGTTCGGGTCGGCCGGGGGCAGCTGGTGCTTGGCCTTGAGGTGGCCGACCTGCTGGGTGCACTTGAAGCGCTCGGCGAGCATGTGCACGACGGCCGCGTCGATGTTGTCGATGCTGTCCCGCAGCCGGGCCAGTTCTTCGCGGACGTTCTCGTCGATGTCGCTGTTCGTCATGGTTCCCGAGCTTACGTGGCTGGTGGGGCGGGTTCTTCGGCCGCTCGGCCAGTGAGACGGCTGGTGAAGGGCAGGATCGCGGTGACGATCCAGCCGCCTTCGGGGGCGGGGCCGGCGCTGAGGGTGCCGCCCATCGCTTCAGCGCGTTCGGTCATGCCGGCGAGGCCGTAGCCGCCGCCGCGGGCCTGTTCGGAGAGCTTGGCGGGGCGTCCGCCGTCGTCGGCGACGCGGACTTCGAGGCCGGTGCCGACGGTGCGCAGGCCGATGCGGACGGCGGTGGCGGTGGCCGCGTGCTTGCCGATGTTGGTGAGGGCTTCGAGGACGATGCGGTGGGCGGCGGCGGCGACGTCGCCGGGGAGGGTGTCGGCGAGGCCCTGTTCGACGTAGAGGACGACGGGCGGCCCGGTGACGGAGAACCGGGTGGTGAGCTCGCGGATGTCGTCGAGTCCGGCGATGGGGGAGGTGCCGGGGCCCGAGTCGTCCTCGCGCAGGACCTTGACCAGGCGGCGCATGGAGCCGAGCGCTTCGCCCCCGGCGGTCTCGATGCGGCCGAAGATCTCGTTGGCGCGTTCGGCGGAGACGTTCGTGAAGCGGGCGGCGCGGGCCTCGACGACGATGCCGGTGACGTGGTGGGCGACGAGGTCGTGGAGTTCGCGGGCGAGTTCGAGGCGTTCGGCGGTGCGCACGGCGCGCACCTCGCGGCGGCGCTGGACGCCCTGGAGGCGCAGCAGCAGCGAGTAGGCGGTGACGACGACGGTGAGGACGGAGAAGAGCAGGGTGAAGCGGCCGGGGTCGGAGTCCCGGACGGGGACGGCCATGCAGCCCAGGCCCAGGACCGGGCCGAGGACGGCCGCGGTGCGGGCGGGCGTGCGCAGGAGCACGCCGCTGAGCAGGACGAGCAGGGCGATGGCCTCGCCCGCGCCCCAGACCACGATGGGGTGGTTGACGAAGATCAGGAAGGCGGTGGCGGACCAGGTGACGGCGGCGGCGAACCAGGCGCGGGCGACCAGCCCGAGCCGGGGCCAGGGCGCGGCGCTGAGGCAGACCAGGACGCCGGAGACCAGGATGACGGCGTGCGGGACGGTGGGCTGCCGGGCCAGCACGGCCCCCTCGAAGCTGACGAGGGCGAGGAGCAGCACGATGAGGGAGACCCGGATCCGATCGGCGCCGTGCGGATGCCGTCGCGACCAACTGGCGAGCGGACTCACCCGCGGCCTGCGCGCGGGAGCGTGGCGGGAGCGGGCTTCGGTGGTGCGGGGGTCACGTCGAGCTCGCCGCCAGGCCGCTCTCCCAGGCCCAGGCGGCGATCTCGACGCGGTTGCGGGCGTCGAGTTTGGCCTGGACGTTCGCCAGGTGGGTCTTCACGGTGGAGAGGGACACGTACAGCTCGGCGGCGATCTCGGCGTTGGTCATGCCGCGGGCGAGGCACCGTACGACGTCCACCTCCCGCTCGGTGAGCGGTTCGGCGGGGCGTCGGGCGGCCACGGCCGCGGGGGTGCGGGTGGCCATTTCGCGCAGCAGCCGCACGGTGATGGCCGGTGAGACGAGCGAGTCGCCCACGGCCGCGGCGCGGACCGCTTCAACCAGCATGGCCGGACTCGCGTCCTTGAGGAGGAAGCCCGAGGCGCCGCCCTGGAGCGCCGCGTGGACGTACTCGTCGAGGTCGAAGGTGGTGACGATGACGATGCGCGGTTTGTCCCGTCCGCCGAGGCGCCGGGTGACTTCGAGGCCGTCCAGGCGGGGCATGCGGATGTCGAGGAGGAGGACGTCGGGCCGGTGCTGCTCGACCGCGACGAGGGCGGCCTCCCCGTCGACGACGTCGGCGAGCACCTCGATGTCGGGCTGGCTCTCCAGGATCATCCGGAATCCGGTTCTGACCATCTCCTGGTCGTCCGCGATGACCACGCTGATCGTCATGCGTTGCCTGCCCCACTGTCGCCCGTCGCCGTTGGACCCTTCCCATGGGACCGGGGCGCGGGTCGGTCCGCAACCGCACAGCGGACCGCGGGGAGGAGACCGCGGCGCAGGGACGGCGCTGTGCCAGCCTCGCGGTACTGTCATCGACCTTACGTACATACGGGGCGTACCGCCTCGTCCTTCCGGCCGCATCCCGCACGGCCGGAAGGACGAGAGCTGCGGGTCAGAGACCGGCGGCCGCGGTCCGGATGGCGTTGGCGAAGGTGGACACCTCGCTGTAGACACCGGGCAGGCCCGGGCGGGCACAGCCCTCGCCCCAGCTGACGATGCCGACCTGGATCCAGGCTCCGGCGTCGTCGCGCCGGAACATCGGACCGCCGGAGTCGCCCTGACAGGTGTCGACCCCGCCCTGGTCGAAGCCGGCGCATATCTCGTCACCGGGGACCAGCTGGCTTCCGTACGCGGCTTGGCAGGCGGCGTCCGAGACGAAGGGGACGGTGGCCTTCAGCAGGTAGCGCTGCTGGCCACCGCCCTCGCGGGCGGCGCCCCAGCCCGCGACGGTGAAGGTGCCGTTGTTGTAGGCGGTGGTGTCGGCGATCTTGAGCGTGGGCAGGTTGATCGGCTTGGCCAGCTTGATCAGGGCCCAGTCCTTGCCCTGGCCGTTGTAGCCGGGCGCCTGGAGCACCTTGGTGGACTTGACCTTGATGGCGCTGGAGCTGTTGAGGTCGACGACGCCGGCGGTGGCGGTGATGGAGGTGTTGTTGCCGGAGCCGTTGACGCAGTGGGCGGCGGTCAGCACGATCTGGGAGCTGTAGAGGGCGCCGCCGCAGCCCATGGAGAGGCGGACCATGAAGGGGAACTCGCCCTGTGCGGCGCGGGTGCCGCCGACCACGGGGGTCGGGTCGGCGCTGGCGGAGCCGGGCTGGAGGCTGACGGCCGCGAGGGCGACCGCCGCGACGGCGAGGGTGCGGCGGAGCAGGCTGAGGGTCTTCGGGGGGTGCAACACAGTCGGCACGCTGCCTTTCGTGGGGGGTGGGGCGGTGCGTGGGTGCGTCGCGCACGCCGCCGCGGGGACGGCGGACGTGACGGGTCCATGTCACATCGAGCGCCGCGCGGGCACAAGGACGCCGATTCGGCCAAGGTCACTCAGGACGTACGCCCCGAAGGGGACGGACGATGCGAGGGGGACGGATGACGCACGGAGGCGGCCGGCAGAGCCCGGTCGAGCACGGATTCCCGCACCTGGCCACGGTCCGCGCCGCGCTCACCGCGCTGCACCGGCGGCTGTCGACCGACGGCGTCCGCTCCTACGCGGCGGCCTTCGCCCCCGCCGACGCGGCCTTCCCCGACGGCGACGACCTGCACCTCGGCGCCCAGCGGGTGGCCTCCGCGATGGTGCGCCACCTACGGCTCCCCGACGCCCGGATGATCATCAGCTTCCGGGCGATGGAGCACGCGGCCACCGTCGAGCTCGCCGCCGGACCCGAGTACTTCATCGAGGTCAACGACCGCTTCCGCACGCACCGGCGCTATCTGGCCGCCGCCCTGGCGCACGAGGTCACGCACGTCCTGCTGCACCGGCTGGACCTCGACTTCCCCACCACCGCCGAGACCGAGATCCTCACCGACACCGCCGCCGCCTACCTCGGGGCGGGCTGGCTGCTGCTGGACGCCTACCGCGAGGACGCGCTCACCCACCAGAAGCTCGGCTACCTGACCCCGGAGGAGTTCGGGTACGTCCTGGCCAAGCGCGGGGAGCTGCTGGGCGAGGACCTCTCCACCTGGTTCACCAGCCCCCAGGCGTACGAGGCCTACGTGCGCGGGCGCGAGCTGGCCCGCCGGGACCTGCGCCGGGCCCCGCTGGCCGCGGCGGGCCTGCTGGAGCGGCGGCGCTACGCGAGGGACCGCCGGGCCGGGGCCGCCGACCCGGCGCAGGGGGCGGCGTACCGCTTCGAGCCTGGCCCCTCGGGGCAGCGGGTCAGCTTCCCCTGCCCGGTCTGCTGGCAGCGGCTGCGCGTCCCCGTGCGGGGACGGCTGCGGGCGCGCTGCGCGCTGTGCGCCGCGGAGCTGGAGTGCGACAGCTGAACCGGGAGCCGCCGGCCCGGCGGCTCAGGACCCCGTCACAGGCCGCCGCCGCAGCCCCCGCACCCCCCGCCGCACCCGGCGCCGCAGCCACCGGGCCCGTGCCCGCCGTCACTGCCACCGCCACCGCCGCCCCCGCCCCAGCCGGGGGAACCGGCGAACATCAGGAAGCCGGAGAGCATCGTGATGAAGGTGGGGACGCTGAGGCCGATCGCCAGCATGTTGCCGCCCCCACCGAGAGCGTCCCGGGCGTGCTGCATCCCCGGGTTGTACCAGATCCCCGCGAGCGTGATCCATGTGCCCAGACACAGCACGGTGCAGCACGCCACCCACACCCCGAAGCGAGTCATGTACCGGTTCGTGCCCGTCCACCCGGCCCGGAACACCCGGCTCCGCGCGCCCGACCGCCGGTGTCACGCGTCCGAACAGCCGCAACCGCAGCCGTCGGCGCCGCCCCCGCAGCCGTCGCCGTCCTCGTCGCCCGGGCCCCGCCTCGGCGGGCTCCCCCGGCCCCGGTCCGTCAGCCAGCCCAGCACGAAGAAGGCGACGAACGACGCCAGGACGCCCCCGACGATGATGGCGTTCGTACTCATGCGCGGGATGTGCCCGGCCCCACCGGCCGGAACACCCGGCTCCACGACACCCGGCCGGACTACGCCAACTCCGGATCCAGCTCCCCCGCGATGGCGTTGACCGCCGCCCAACCGAAGGCCATCGCCGGGCCGATGGTCGCGCCCGGCCCCGGATACGTCTCCCCCATCACCGCGGCCGAGCAGTTCCCCGAGGCGTAGAGCCCAGGTACGGGAGCGCCGTCCTCGCGCAGCACCCGGCCGTCCCCGTCCGTCACCAGGCCGCCCTTGGTGCCGATGTCCCCGGGGTGGACCGGGACGGCGTAGAAGGGGCCCTTGTCGATCGGCGCCAGGTTGGGGTGGGGCAGGGTGGGGTCGCCGTAGTAGCGATCGTAGGCGCTCTCCCCGCGCCCGAAGTCCCCGTCCACGCCCGCCCGCGCGAAGCCGTTGAAGCGGCCGATCGCGCCCGGGAGGCCCGGGGCGGAGATCCGCCGGGCCAACTCCTCGACCGTGGCGGCCTTGCGTACGAAGCCGCTCTCCAGCCACCGCTTCGGGAAGGGCTGGCCGGGGAAGAGGCCCGCGAAGAGGTAGCGCGCCTTGGAGCGGGCGTCCAGGACCAGCCAGGACGGCACGGTCGTCGCGTCAGGCCGGTCCGCCGCGTACATCCGGTCCACGAACGCGTGGTAGGGCGCGGCCTCGTTGGCGTACCGCTCCCCCGCCGCGTTCACGATCACCATGCCGGGGATGCCCCGGTCGGCGACCAGGAAGAAGGGCCGCTCCCCCGGCGGGCACAGCGAGGGCGCGCCCCACACCTTGTCCAACAGGTCGGTGGCGGCGCCCAGTTCCTCGCCGAGCCGCAGCGCGTCCCCGGTCTGCCCCGCCGAGGCGTGGGTCCAGGCGGTGGAGGTGGGTCCCGGCAGGTGCTTCTCGCGCAGCCCCTGGTCGTGCGAGAAGCCGCCGGAGGCCAGCACCACCCCGCCGCGCGCCCGTACGGTGACCTCGCGGCCCTCCCGCAGACAGCGGATCCCGGTGACCGCGCCGCCCTCGGTGACCAGGCCGATCAGCGGCGCGGACAGCCACAGCTCGCCGCCGAGCCGGTCCAGCGACAGCCGCATCCGGGCGATCAGCGCCTCGCCGAGCGAGACCAGCTTGCGGCCGCCGACCAGGGCCTTGACCGCCCTGGCGGCGACCCGCAGCGAGGCCCGGCGGCCGGCCCAGGTACGGCCGACCATGTTCAGGAAGCGGAAGTCGTAGGAGGTCATGGTCAGCCCGTACGTCGGCAGGCCCGCGCGCCGCATGTCGTGGCGCAGCGCCCCCAGCCGCTTGAGGTCCACGATGCGGGGCTCGACGGAGCGGCCCCGGGGCATCCCGCCCGGCGCCTCGGGGAAGTAGTCCGGGTAGCCGGGGGTGTACATGAAGCGGATCGCGGTGCGGTCGTGGAACTCGCGGACCATGCGCGGCCCGTGCTCCAGGTACGCGTCCTTGCGGGCGGCCGGTACCCGGTCGCCGACGGTGGCGTCGAGGTAGGTACGGGCCCGCTTCCGGGTGTCGCCGAGGCCCGCCGCGTCGAGGTGGAGGTTCCCGGGGACCCAGATCGCGCCGCCGGACAGGGCGGTGGAGCCGCCGTACTTGTCGGTCTTCTCCACGACGAGGACGCTCAGGCCGCGCAGCCGGGCGGTGACGGCGGCGGCCAGTCCGGCCGCGCCGGACCCGACCACGACCACGTCGTACTCGTACGCGTGCTCGTGCGCGCGGGGGTCGGTGTCGGTGTCGGTCATCCGAAGGCTCCGGTGGCGTAGTCGCTGCGGAAGTACAGCAGGGGGGAGCCGCCCTCGCGGGCGGTCAGTTCCAGGACCCGGGCGGTGACCAGGTAGTGGTCACCGGCTTCGTGGACGTCCTCCAGGGCGCAGTCGGCGGTGGCGAGGGCCCCGGCGATACGAACCGCGCCGTGCGCCGAGACCTCCCAGTCCACCTCGGCGAACTTCTGCGCGCCGCGCCGCCCGAGGGCCTCGCACACCGGCCGCTGTTCCTCGGCGAGGATGCTGACCCCGAAGCGTCCGGCGGCCCGGACCGCGGGCCAGCTGGTGGATCCCTTGCCGACGCAGAGCAGGACGAGCGGCGGGTCGAGGGAGAGGGAGGCGAAGGACTGGCAGGCGAGTCCGGCCGGGCGGCCGTCGCCGTCGAGGGCGGCGACCACGGTGATCCCGGAGGCGAAGGCCCCGAGCACCTGGCGGAAGGCGGCGGGGGCGATCGTGTCGCGAGTGGTCAGCCGTTCCACTGGTGGCCCCAGAGGCTGTCCGAGGTGATCTCCTTGGCGGTCCAGGTGGCGGGGTCGACGAGGAGCCCGTCCCAGCCGTATTCGACCTGGAAGCCGCCGGGGGCCTGGGCGTAGAAGGAGACCATGCGGTCGTTGGAGTGCCGACCGAGGGTGGAGGCGATGGGGATGCCGGCCCGGTTCATCCGGTCCAGGCAGTAGCCGACGTCGTCGAGGGTCTCCAGCTCGACCATGAAGTGGACGATGCCGGGCGGCAGCGCACCCGGGTAGAGGCCGAGGCTGTGGTGGCGGCGGTTGGGGCTGAGGAAGTGCATCCAGTGGAAGTCCTTGCCCGGCGCGCCCGTCGGCACGGCGACCGGGGGCAGCCGCATCGAGTCGCGCAGTTGGAAGCCGAGGAGGTCTTCGTAGAAGCGCAGGGTGGCCTCGGTGTCGGGGGCGGGCAGCACCACGTGCCCGAGGCCGAGGTCCGCGCCGTCCGGTCCCGTGGTGACGAAGCGGTTGCCGTACGGGGCGGGCAGCGGGCCGTGGTCCTGGGCCTGGCCCCAGTAGATCTCCAGCGGGTTGCCGCTGGGGTCCTCGCAGTGGATCAGGCCCTGGACCCGCCGGTCCGCGAGGGTGAGCGCGTCGCCCTCCTTGACCGGGAAGCCGGCGGCTTCCAGCTCGGCGGCGGCGTCCTCCAGGGCGTGGGCGTTCGCGACCTCGAAGCCCGCCGCGAGCAGCCGGTCCGTCTCCCCGGCGACGAACTGGAAACGGTGCGTCCGGTCGTCGATGCGGACGTTGAGGAGGGTGTCCGTACCTCCGGTGGCCTCGGCCATCCCGAGGACGTCGAGGGCGTACGTGCGCCAGGCGGCGAGGTCGGCGGTCTCGATGCGGAGGTAGCCGAGTGCGCGGATGTCCATCGTGGGCCCCTAGTGGAGGAAGAAGTCGGTGGCGAGGCGGTTGAACTCGTCGGCCGCCTCGGCCTGCGCCCAGTGGCCGCAGTGCGGGAAGACGTGCAGGCGGGCGTCCGGGATGGTCTTGAGCGCGAGGAAGGCGCCGTCGACCGGATTGACCCGGTCCTCGCGGCCCCAGGTCAGGAGCACGGGGCAGGCGATCCGGTGCGCCTCGCGCCAGAGCATGCCGCCCTCGGGCCATTTGGCGAAGGCGGCGCCCATCCGGGCGTTGCCCAGGCGCGCTTCGGGATCCGTGGCCTGGGCGTAGCGCTCCTCGACGAGTGCGTCGGTGACGAGCGCCGGGTCGTGTACGAGGGTGGTGAGGAAGGTCCGCATCTGCTCACGGGTCGGCTCGGGCGCGGAACTGAACTCGAAGAGTCGCTTGATGCCTTCGGTGGGGTCGGCGGAGAAGAGGTTGAGGGAGATCCCGCCGGGTCCCATCAGGAGCAGCTTGGCCACCCGGTCCGGGTGGTCGAGGGCGAGTCGGGTGGCGGTTCCGCCGCCGAGCGAGTTGCCGACGAAGTGGGCCCGGGCGATGCCCAGTTCGTCCATGACGGCGACGACCGCTCCCGCGCTGTGGGAGAAGTAGTCGCGCTCGGGCGCGCGCTTGTCGGAGCGGCCGTAGCAGGGCTGGTCGACGAGCAGGGTGCGGAAGCGGCGTGCGAAGTGGGGCAGGTTGGGGCCGAAGTTGGACCAGCCCGAGGCGCCGGGACCGCCGCCGTGCAGCATGAGCACGACGGGCGCGTCGGTGGCCTCGGAGGCGTCGGGGCCCGCCTCGTGGAAGTGGAGGGTGAGACCGCCCGCTTCGAGCGTCCGCGAGGTGTTCTCGTGGGTGAGGGTCGTCGTCATGCTCACAGCATCGTGTCCTGGATGTCGAGGCCGAGAGCGCTCTGCCCGAAGAGGACGAGGGCCCGCTCGGGGTCGTTGGCCGCGTGTCCGCGGCCGGTGTGGACGTCGCGCCAGGCCCGCTGGACGGCGCCGGGGCCGGTGCGCATGGCGCTGCCGCCCGAGTTCTCCATCAGGAGGTCGACGGCGGCCACGCAGCGCTCGGTGGCGAGGACCTGGTCGCGCCGGGTGCGGGCGCGCAGCGCCAGCGGAAGCTCCGCGCCCCGCTCGGCCAGCTCGTACAGCTCGGCGATGTTGCGCTGGAGCTGGAGCCAGGAGGCGTCGACGTCGCTGGCGGCGCGGGCGATGCGGACCTGGGCGAAGGGGTCCTCGGCGACCTGCTGCCCGTAGGAGGTCCGGAAGCGTTCGCGGGTGGCGGCGACGTGGGCCTCGTAGGCCCCTTCGGCGATGCCGACGATGGGCGCGGAGATGGTGGTGGTGAAGACGGAGGCGTAGGGCAGTCGGTAGACCGGCTCCGGGTTGACGGCGTGGCCGGGCACCCGGAGTTCGGTGACCGGGCCGAAGCTGAGCGCGCGGTGCTCGGGGACGAAGACGTCCTCGACGACGATGTCGTTGGAGCCGGAGCCGCGCAGGCCGACGGTGTCCCAGACCTCGTCGATCCGGTACTGGGCGCGCGGCACCAGGAAGGTCCGCATGTCCACGGGCCGACCCTCGGCGTCGGTGACCAGACCGCCGAGCAGGGCCCAGTCGGCGTGGTCGCAGCCGGAGGAGAAGTGCCAGCGGCCGCTGATCGTGAAACCGCCCTCGACGGGGGTGACCTTGCCGGTGGGGGCGTAGGAGGAGCAGATCCGGGCGGCCCGGTCGGGGCCCCAGACCTCTTCCTGGGCGCGGGGGTCGTAGAGCGCGACGTGCCAGGGGTGGACGCCGACGACCGAGGACACCCAGCCGGTGGACCCGCAGGCCTTGGCCACTTCCTTGACGGCGGCGTAGAAGACGCCCGGGTGTGCGGCGTACCCGCCGTAGGCGCGGGGTTGCAGGAGCCGGAAGAAGCCGGCGGCCTCCAGCTCCTTGACGTTCGCTTCGGGGACCTTCCGCAGGGCCTCGGCCTCGGCGGCGCGCTCGCGCAGGGCGGGGGCGAGGTCGCGGACGGCTGCGAGGACCTCTTCGTCGCTCATGGTGTCCCCATTTCTCTGGTGCTCCGGCGTTCCAGTGGCGCTCCGGATCGGATGGCGAGGAACGTACGCCGGGGCCCGCGGGGCACGGAACGCGTGCTTCCCACTGAGCGGGAAGGCCGAAGATGACTGCCTGGATGACTGCCCGAAGTATTACTGATTGAAATATCTACGTCCGGGTCCTTCCCCGCGTCCGGGGGCCCGTGGCAGGGTCGCCCCAACGCCTCACGCAGGGGGTTCCTCGTGCTCGACCAGGTCATGACTGCCGTGGACACCGACCCGGTACCGCTGTCGCTGCTGGAGAAGGCGGCGCGGGTGCTGGGCGCCTTCGACGGTCCGCAGCCCCGGCTCTCGCTCACCGAAGTGGTGCGCCGCTCCGGCATCCCGCGCTCCTCCGCGCACCGCATCCTCGACCAGCTGGTGGGGCTGGGGTGGCTGGACCGGGAGGGCCGGGACTACCGGATGGGCATGCGCATGCTGGAGCTGGGCGCGCTCGCCTCGCACCACAACCGGCTGCGCCGGGCCGCCCTGCCGCTGCTGCACGCGCTGCACGAACGGACCGGGCAGGTCGTGCACCTGTCGGTGCTCGACGGGGCCGAGGTGGTGTGCCTGGAGCGGATCGGCGGCGCGGAGGCCGCGGGCGTGCCCTCGCGGGTCGGCGGGCGGCTGCCCGCGCACTGCACCGCCTCCGGCAAGGCCCTCCTCGCCTTCGGCGACCCCGGCGACCTGGAGCACGTACTGGCGCACGGACTGCGCCCGCGCACCGCGCGCACCCTGACCCGGCCGGCCGCGCTGCGCGCGGAGCTGGCGGCGGTCCGCGAGCGCGGGGTGGCCCACGACCGGGACGAGAGCTTCCGCGGGATCTCCTGCGTGGCCGCGCCGCTGCGGGGCGCGGGCCGCGCGGTGGCCGCGGTGTCGGTGTCCGCTCTGTCCCCGACGGACTCGCACCACGGCGAACGCGAGCACGCCCGACTGGGTCCGCTGGTACTGGCCTGCGCTCGGGCGGTGTGGCGGGAGCTGTACGGTCCCGGGCGCGCGGGCCGCTCCGCACCGCCCCCGGACCAACGGCCGGGTGTCCCGGAGATAACGATGGACAACATGATGGGTTGGCTGCGGTTCAGCGAGTGGATGTAGCGGGTAGTCATACCGCAGCGCACGAGAAGGACCGGCCCCGACCCCCCGCCAGGGGGCCGGGTCCGGTCCGTTTTCGGTCCGCTATTCCGGCTGTTGAGCTCGGAGAACGGGGTCGATCCCGAGCAGGATGCTCCGCATCTCCCGTGCGCCCCGCGCCGCGATGTCGTCGCCACCGCCCCGCTCCAACTCCTCACAGCACCGGACCGCGTCGTCCAGGTCCTGGGAGAAGATGCCGAGCACCTCGATGATCGCCGCGTGGAGGTGGTCGCCGTGGTTGTCGTTCGCGACGGCCAGCGCGGACGCGACGAGCGAGACGCCCGCCTCGTCGTTCCGCCGCAGCAACGCCTTCGCGGTCACCAGGGTGACGTAGGTGTCCCCCGCGTCGGTCAGGAACTCCAGCAGCGGCTCCCGGGCCTCTGGCAGCTCGGCGAAGGCCGCCAGCGCTTGACCGGCGTCCGCCCCGTCCCGGAAATCGGGACCGCGCCCGAGCTTGACGAGCGCGGCCACGGCCGCGCGCCGCAGGTCACCGTCCATGTGTCCCCCCTTGTACGCCTCGTGCGGTCAAGGTAGCCGGTGCGTCGTCAGCCCGCGTAGCTGATCCGGATGCGGGTGCCGGGCGGGCCCAGGGGCAGCGCCTGGCAGGCCAGGACGTACCCCTCGGCCAGGTCGTCCCGGTCCAGGACCTCGTTGCGGACCATCTTCACCTCGCCCTCCACCACCCGGCAGCAGCAGGCGCTGCACGCGCCCTCGCGGCAGGAGTACGGCGCCGGCACCCCCGCCGCGAGCAGCGCGTCCAGCAGCGGGGCGTCCGGCGCCCAGTCCACGGCGTGGGTGACCCCGTCGAGGTCCACCTCGGCGACGACCACCGAGCCGGAATCGGCGCTCGGAGGCTGCTCCGGTTCCGTGAACACGTCCCCGGAGAGGGAGAAGTAGCGCTCCCGGTGGATCCCGCGGGCGCCGTCGCCGCCCACCCGCAAGGCCGCCTCCGCCGCGTCCATCAGCGGCGCGGGCCCGCACAAGTAGGCCTCGGCGGCCGGGTACGGGGCCACCAGCGGCGCCAGCCGGTCCGCGGTCGGCAGCCCCTGGAGGCACTCCAGCCAGTGCACGACGGTGAGCCGCCCGGGGTGCGCGGCCACCAGCTCGCGCAGCTCCCCGGCGAGCGCCACCGACTCCGGGTCCCGGTTGGCGTAGAGCAGGGTGACCCGCTCCCGGCCCACCGCCAGCGCGGACTTCGCGATGGACAGCAGCGGGGTGATCCCGCTGCCGCCCGCCACCAGCAGCAGCTCCCGGTCCAGGTCGGCCGGGGTGAAGGTGCCCGCGGGCGGCAGCGCGCGGACCTCGTCCCCGGGGGCCAGCTGCTCGCAGATCCAGGCGGAACCGAGCCCGCCGGGGACCTTCTTGACCGTGATCCGCAGCGGATCCCCGGTGTGCGGGGAGCCGGCCAGCGAATAGCAGCGGGCCCCGCCCCCGGGCACCCGGAGGGTCAGGAACTGCCCCGGCCGGTACGGCAGGGCGGCCCCGCGCCCCCGCGCCTCCAGGACCAGCGACACCGCGTCCGGCGTCTCCTGGACCCGCTCCACCACCCGCAGCCAGAGCTCATCGGGCGTCTCAGGCATCGGCCGGCACCTCCAGCCGTCCCTCGGCCACGGCGCGCGCGATGCTCGCCCGCAGCGCCGGGCAGGAGTGGGTACGGGCGCCCGGCACCCCGGCCGCGGCGGCCCGCGCCCCGATCCGCGGGCAGAGCGCGGCGCCCTCCCCCGCCCACTGCACCTGGGTGTGGGCGGGGCTGAACTTCTCGCACAGCACCCGGTTCCCGCACTCCCCGCACACCACCGGGGTCGTCACGGGGCCCCGGCCCCGGCCCGCCGGGCGAGGTTCTCGGCGACCTCGGCCCGCCACGCCTCGGTGGCGCGGGTCGTGTCGATCTCGAACTCGAAGCGGTGCGTCATCTCGTCCGTGACCTCGGCCGCGTCGACGTAGAACTGCTCGTACCAGCGCCGCAGTTGATAGACCGGGCCGTCCTCCTCCGTCAGCAGCGGATTGTCGATGCGGGTCTTGTTCCGCCAGATCTCCACGTCCTGCTCGAAGCCGACCGCCAGGCCCTCCGAGGTCAGCCGCGCGGCCTCGGCGGCCTGCTCGTCGCTCATCCCGGGGAGCTTCTTGACGATGGTGCCGTACATGAGCACGAAGCTGTTCTCGTCCACCGGGTAGTGGCAGTTGATGAGCACCGACTCCAGCTCGACGCCCCCGCCCACGTCGCTCCACAGCTTGTCGATCATGTACGAGGGCCCGTGGTAGGAGGCGTCGGAGCGCAGCCCGCCGCCGGTGGAGAGGGTGCCGAGGTCCACGTCGCCGCGCGGGGTGGACTCCATGTACTGGGTGGCCACGTGCCCGTCGAAGACGTTCTTGAAGTAGTGCGGGAAGGCGTAGTGCACGTAGTAGAAGTGCGCCATGTCGACCACGTTGTCCACGATCTCGCGGCAGTTGGCGCCCTCCACCCGCAGCGAGTTCCAGCTCCACTCGCTCCACTCCGCGCTGCCGACCCCCTCGATCTCCGGGATCGTGATCCCGGCCGGCGGCTCGGCGCCCTCCGGGTCGTGCCACACGTACAGCTGCGCGTTGCGCTCCAAGGTGGTCCAGGCCCGGGTGCGGGCGCGCGGCGGGACCCGGCGGGCGTAGGGGATCGCGGCGCAGCGGCCGTTGCCGCTCCAGCGCCAGTCGTGGAAGGGGCAGGCGACGGTGTCGCCCTTCACGCTGCCGTGGGCCAGGTTGCCGCCCATGTGCGGGCAGTGGGCGTTGAGCACGTGCAGCTCACCGTCCTCCACCCCCTGGAAGACCACGAGCTTGGTCCCGAACGCGGCCACCTCGTGCGGGGCCCCGTCCTTGAAGTCCGCGGCCAGCCCCAGGCAGTGCCACCCGCGGGCGAAACGGGTCGGCACGGCGGCGGCCTCGATGACCCTGACCTCGTCCGGCACTTCAACAGTCGTCATGAGGGTGCTCCTTACTTCCGGGCCTGGGTGGCGACGCGTTCGGCCGCAAGCTCGGCCGCGCGTTCGGCCGCGAGTTCGACGGCGATGTCGATGAGCTGGTCCTCCTGGCCGCCGACCAGGCGGCGCGCGCCCGCGCGCAGGAGGATGTCGGCGCCGGAGACGCCGTAGCGCTCCGCCTGCCGGTAGGCGTGTTTGAGGAAGCTGGAGTAGACCCCGGCGTGGCCCATGAGCAGGGCCATCCGGTCGAGCGTGCACTCCTCGTTCATGACGGGCCGCACCACGTCCTCGGCCGCGTCGATGATCTTCAGTACGTCGATCCCGGTCCGGATCCCCATCCGCTCGCAGACGGCGGCGAAGGCTTCGACGGGCGTGTTCCCCGCGCCCGCGCCGAGCCGACGGGTCGAACCGTCGATCTGGATCGCCCCGGCGCGCACGGCGGCCACCGAATTGCCCACGCCCAGCCCGAGGTTCTCGTGCCCGTGGAAGCCGACCTGCGCGTCCCCGCCCAGCTCGGCCACCAGCGCCGCGACCCGGTCGGTGACCTGGTCCATGACCATGGCCCCGGCCGAGTCGACGACGTACACGCACTGGCAGCCCGCGTCCGCCATGATCCGGGCCTGGCGGGCCAGCTCCTCCGGGGTGGTGGAGTGCGCCATCATCAGGAAGCCGACGGTCTCCAGGCCCATCTCGCGCGCCAGCCCGAAGTGCTGGACCGCGATGTCGGCCTCGGTGCAGTGGGTGGCGATCCGGCAGACGGAGCCGCCGTTCGCGTGCGCGGCCCGGATGTCGTCCTTGACGCCCAGCCCCGGCAGCATCAGGAAGGCGATCTTCGCGCGCCGGGCGGTCTCCGCCGCGATCTTGATGAGGTCCTGCTCGGGGGTGCGGGAGAAGCCGTAGTTGAACGACGATCCACCCAGCCCGTCCCCGTGCGTCACCTCGATGACGGGCACGCCCGCCCCGTCGAGGGCGGCGACCACCGACCGCACGTCCTCGCCCGTGAACTGGTGCCGCTTGGCGTGCGAACCGTCGCGCAGCGAGGAGTCGGTGATCCGGATGTCGAGGGCGTCGGAGTAGGGGTTCTTCACCGGAACATCTCCTTGGCGAACTCCTCGCCGACCTTGGCGGCGGCGGCGGTCATGATGTCGAGGTTCCCGGCGTAGGGCGGCAGGTAGTCGCCCGCGCCCTCCACCTCCAGGAAGATCGCGACCCGGGCCGCGCCGCCGTTCATCGGGGACGGTTCGTCGTACTGAGGCTCGGCGCGCAGCCGGTAGCCGGGCACGTACGTCGCCACGTCCGCCGCGACCTGCTCGATCGAGGCGGTGATCGCGTCCCGGTCAGCGTCCTCGGGGATCGCGCAGAAGACGGTGTCGCGCATGATCACGGGCGGATCCGCCGGGTTGAGGATGATGATGGCCTTGCCGCGCGCGGCGCCGCCGATCTCCTCGATGCCACGGGCGGTGGTCCGGGTGAACTCGTCGATGTTGGCCCGGGTCCCGGGGCCCGCCGAGACCGAGGCGACCGACGCCACGATCTCCGCGTAGGCCACCGGAACGACCCGCGACACGGCGTACACCATGGGGATCGTGGCCTGGCCCCCGCAGGTGATCATGTTGACGTTGTTCCGGTCCAGGTGGGCCGTGAGGTTCGCGGGCGGCACCACGGCGGGGCCGACGGCGGCCGGGGTCAGGTCGACAGCCTTGATGCCCAGCTCGGCGTAGCGCGGGGCGTTGGCCCGGTGCACGTAGGCGGAGGTGGCCTCGAATACCAGGTCCGGCAGTTCACCCCGGGCCAGCAGCCAGTCGACCCCCTCGTGCGAGGCGTCGAGCCCGGCCCGGCGGGCCCGCGCGAGGCCCTCGCTGTCGGGGTCGACCCCGACCATCCACCGGGGCTCGATGTGCGGGGAGCGCTGGAGCTTGTACAGCAGGTCGGTGCCGATGTTCCCGGAGCCGACGATGGCCGCGGTGGCCTTCTCGGCCGTCGCGTTCTTACTCATGATCACCTCAGCAGAAGGAGAGCGAGACCGGGCCGAGCCCGGTGAAGTCGGCGGTGTAGGTCCGCCCGGCGCGCACGTCGACGGCGCGGGTGCAGGACCCGGGCAGGACGAGGTGCCCCTTGCGCAGCGGTACGCCGAAGCGGGCGACCGTACGGGCCAACCAGGCGACGGCGGTGGCGGGATCGCCGAGGACGGCGTCGGCGCGCCCGGCGGCAAGGACCTCGCCGTCCTCGTCCAGCCGGGCCTCGATCGCCCTGATGTCCAACTCGCGCGGATCGCGCCCCTCGCCGATCACGTACCCGGCGGAGGAGGCGTTGTCGGCGATCGTGTCGGCGATGGTGATCCGCCAGTCCGCGATCCGGCTGTCGATCAACTCCAGGGCTGGAACGACCCGTTCGGTCGCGGCCAGCACGTCGGCCTCGGTGCAGCCCTCCCCCGGCAGATCGGCGCCGAGCACGAAGCCGACCTCGACCTCGACGCGGGGCGCGCAGTAGGCGGCGAGGGGGACGGGGACGTCGGAGCGCAGCTCCATGACGTCGAGGAGGTGCCCGTAGTCGGGCTCGTCGACGCCCATCATGGCCTGCATGACCGGGGACGAGAGCCCGACCTTGTGCCCGGTGACGCGGGCGCCGTCGCGCGCGGTGCGGCGGCCGATGTTGTGGAGCTGAATCTCGTACGCGTCGCCCGTACCGATCCCCGGGTACGTCTCGCTCAGCGGCCGTACGGGCTCCCGCCGCAGCTCAGCCGTGCGCAGCAGCCCCGCGGCCTCGCGCCGGAGCCGTTCGTCGAGCATGGGTGCCTCCCGGCTGCGGTGGTGTGGTGCCGCAGATGGTAGGCGGGGGGTGGGCGCGCAAGGGAGGCCCCGTTCCCGCTGAGCGGGAACGGGGCCTCCGGTTGCCTAGAGCGCCCCGACGAAGGCCGCGAAGGCGGCCCGACCGACGGTGAAGACGGGGCCGTCGGGGACCTTGGAATCCCGTACGGCGACGGCGTCATCGAGGGGTGCACACTCGACGCACTCGCCGCCGGTGTTGCCGCTGTACGAGGACTTACGCCACCGCGCGTTGGTCAGGTCCTGGCTCATGTCCATAACGTTCCTCCATTACGCGGGTGATCAATGCTGCCGACTCCTCGACCGAAAGGGCGGCAGCCTGCAGGTGAGCGTAACGAAGGGCAGCTTCCTTGACCGTGTCAGGGTTGGCCGTCATGTGCCCGGAAATGAGGTCCTCGGAGTACACGATGTCCGGGTCACTGTCGAAGCGCATCGCAGTGAACGAACCGATCAGGCTGGCATGTTCACCGGCCGAGAAGGGAAGCACCTGCAATCGCGTCCAGCGATGCTCCCGAAGCGACAGTAGGTGCACCAGTTGCTGGCGCATCACCTCACGACCGCCGATCGGTCGATACAGGGCAGCCTCGTCCAGCACCACCCACGTCATGGGCGGCTGATCCTTGTCCAGGATTCGCTGGCGCTCCATGCGCGCCGCCACCAGATCGTCGAGGTTGCTCGGCAGCCCAGTCGCGAGAACAGCCCTGGCGTAGGCCTCCGTCTGGAGCAGGCCGTACACCAGTTGCGCCTGGTAGGTGGAGATGAAGGTGGCCCGGGCCTCCATCTCGGCGTAGGCCTGGAACCAAGTCGGCAACTGACTGCGCAGCACCAACCCCACCAGGCGGCCGAACTCTCCATCGGTCCCCAGGGCCGCGTCCACCCGCTCCGAGAAGTCCCGGGTCGGTACCCTCCTCGTGGTCTCGATCTGGCCGATCAGGGAGCCGGTGCAGTAGATGATGTCGCCGAGCTGCGCCTGCTTCAGCCCGGCGGCTTCGCGCCGGCGGCGCAGCTCGGCACCGTAGTAGTCCAGCGGGGAGGCGCTGGGGTCGAGTTCACGAATGCTGACCATGGGCGGTCACCCCTAAGTACGCGCCGTGCGGCGCACGTTCCGGTCGGCGACCGAGCGTAACGAGTCAGCCGCACCCCGGTACCGAGAACGGGGCAACCGCCCACGCACGAGCTACTTCCTCGGGGTCGGACAGACCTGCCAAGCCAGGTGGTACAGGGTGTTCACGCTGGCGTCGGTCGAGTCCATGGCCATGAAGCTCGTCGTGCCCGGGGCCGACGTACCGGCGCTCACGCGCAGCTCCGTGTTGATGTTGAAGTTGCGCTGCTCGCCGCAGGGGGCCCAGACCAGGTCGGCGTACTCGGTCTTGTCCGTCGTCTGCCAGTTGTCGTCGAGCGGGCCGGTGAACTGGTGGGTGCGCTGGGTGGTCTGCGGCATGCCCTGGAAGTAGTAGCCCGCCCGTTCCTGCCCGGTGGCCCCGCGCTGGAGGCTGCCGAAGCCGCGGTAGTCGGCCTGGACGATGGCGTAGGTGAAGCCGTTCGGGACGTGTACGCGCAGGTTGAGCTGGCAGTTCTTGCGGAAGGCGGTGGGCGGGGCGCCGGGGCCGACCTGGGCGAGGTACTCGCTGTAGGTGACCGTGAAGGCCGTGTTGTCGGGCGCGACGGCGACTTGCGCCGTCCCCTCTCGACAGCCGGAGCCGTTGACGGTGGCGAGCTCAATCACGATCTTGTCCGGCGGGACGGTGATGGGACCCGCCTGGGCGGGGGCGGCGGTGACGAGGAGGGCGGCGGTCGCGCCGACGGCGAGCAGGGTTCGGGACAGGGAAAGAGACATCGTTGTCGCTCCTGACCGTTCGAGGGGTGGGGCGGGGGTCAGGCGGCCGGACACTGCTTCCACTCGAAGTGGTAGACCGTGTTCACGCTGCCGTCCGTCGAGTCCATGCTCATGAAGCTGGTGCTCTGGGGGCTGGACGAGCCCGCGTAGACGCGCAGTTCGGTGTTGACGTTGAGGATCTTGTCCTCGCCGCAGGCGGCCCAGACCAGGTCCGCGTAGCCGGTCTGGTCGCTGGCCTGCCAGTTGTCCCCGTACGGGCCGCTGAACTGGTGCGTGGTGCGGGCGGTCTGCGACTGGCCCTGGAAGTAGTAGCCCGCGCGCTCCTGCCCGTACGCCCCGCGCTGGAGGCTGGCGAAGCCGCGGTAGTCGGCGCGCGCGATGGCGTAGGTGAACCCTTGCGGCACGTGCACCCGCAACGCAAGCTGACAGTTCTTCCGGAAGTCCGTCCCCCCGGCCCCCGCCCCGGCCTGGGCCAGGTAGTCGCTGTAGGTGACGGTGAAGGCGGTGTTGTCAGGTGCCGCGGCCACATCGGCCGTACCCGCAGGACACCCGGAACCATTGGCCCCGACCACCTCCACGGTGACCCGGCCCGGGGGCACGTACGCGCCGTACGCACTGTCCGCATGGGCGGTGGCGGTCGGGACGGCAACGGCCGTCAGGGTCAGGGCCGCGGCCCCGAGGGCGAATCTGCGCAGGATCATGTCCGGGTACTCCGTCCGGTAGCTACGAACCCGGATCCGCAATCCGGATCCGAATTGGGCATGCACATGCCACCACTCCCCCACGCCCCCGGTAAGGACGTGATACGGCCAACGCCCCCGCCCCGCCCCCCACTGGCCGGAACCAGTGAGTCCACTCCCCCCACCGACCTCCCCATCAGCCGAGCCGTCGGCGCCGCGACGACCCGCCCTCCCCAGGATGTCCGGATCCGCCACACACAGCCGCACCGAGCACGCCCGCCCGCCCGATCGGCACGGACGAGGCGGTCCCCGCACCATCGCGCGAGGCCACCGGGCACTCAAGCCCCGCTCACGGAAAGGGAGTTGGTACGTACCACTACCAGGGGGCCACATGGGCCGGGACTGGGGCCGCGTCACGCGTGACCGGAACGTGGGGTTCTACCTCACCGGCGCGGTGGTGTCGGGTCGATCACGTGACCGGACAGCCTGGCGGGCCTGACCACGTTCTGCGTGTGGGCCCTGATGCCCTCCGGGCTCCGATCATCGGAACGGCGGCCGACCGGGTCCACAGGCGGCGACTGCTGATCTGGTCCAACCTGGCCATGGCCGCCCTGCTGCCCTGCCTCGTCCTCGTCGACTCCGCGGACCGGGTCTGGCTGCTGTTCGCGGTGCTGATCGTCTACGGCACCTCCACCGTCCTGATGGACGCGGCCGCGGCCCACACCCTCATCCGGGTCCGCGAAGTCCGACCGGCCCGCGCCGAGCGCCAGCCCTGGACCGCCCAGGTCTCCGAAGGCGTCCGCTTCCTGCGCACCCACCCCACCCTCCGACGCCTGGCCCTGACCGGCGCCTTCACCATGGGCATGGCCGGCATCAACGGCGCCTGCGTCTACGCGGTCGTGGACTCGGGCCTGCACCGCGCACCCGCCTTCGTCGGCATCCTCTACGCTGCGCAGGGCGTGGGATCCGTACTGAGCGGCCTGCTCGCCGGCGCCCTGCTGCGCCGCCTGCCCGAACGCGTCTTCACCGCCGCCGGAGTCCTCCTCTTCGCCCTCGGCGTCGCACTGCGCGCCCTGCCGTCCACGCCGGTCGACCTGGTCGCGAGCGCCATGATCGGACTGGGCCTGCCGTGCGCGCTCATCGCCGCCATGACCGCCGTACAGCGCGAAACCCCGAGCGAACTCCTGGGTCGAGTGGCGGCTACCGCCAACACCCTCCTCATGGCCCCCAACACCGTCTTCCTGGCCCTGGGCGCCGCCCTGCTCCCCCTCCTCGACCACCGCCTCCTCATCGTCGCCGCCGCAGCCGTGGCCGCGGGCGCCGCACTCGCCTGCCTGGCGGGCGGCGGCACCCGGGACCGCGCAGAGGCCCCGAGGCGGCCTAGCCGATCGAGAAGGTAGCGCCGGGAGCGGCGTACTCGACGGGCCCATCGAACCGGGCGGAGGCGCGCACGACCGCCTCCTCCGGGCTCAGGAAGCGCCCGACGTGCGTGACGATCAACCGCCCCGCACGCGCCGCAGTCGCCGTATCCCCGGTGTCCTCGGGCGTGTGATGCACCTGCTCACCCTCGGCCGGCGCCTGCGCACTCTCGGCCTCGCAGAGCAGCACGTCGCACCCATCGGCCAGACTGATGAGGTTGGCACACGGCGCCGTATCCCCGGAGTAGACCAGCGACCCGCCCCCACCCTCGACCCGCAGCCCGAAGGCCGGAATCCCGTGCGCCACCGCCCGGGACGTCAGCATCAACTCACCCACACGCACCCGATGCCCGTCGTACAACTCATGCACGTCGAAGGCCGCTTCGACCGGGCTGCGGCTCGCAGTATTGGTCAGGAAATGGGCCAGCCGGTCGGCAATACCCGGCGGCCCGTACAGCGGGATCGGGGCGGCGAGCTCCACATCCGCGAAGAGTGCCGCGTAGTAGGTGGTGAGCAGGTCAGCGCTGTGATCGGCATGCAGATGCGAGATCCAGATCGCATCCAAGTCCTCAATCGACACGTGCCGTTGCAACTGAGCCAGCGTCCCGGTCCCCGCATCCACCCACACCCGAGTGTCACCGGCAGCCACCAAGTACCCGGAGCAAGGGTTGTCCACGCTCGGATACGGCGTCGCACACCCCAGAACGGTCAACCGGAGAAGATCACTATCCATCCGCGGAGTGTAGAAGTCCCCCACCTCCACAACCACCGAAAAATTCTCCGCGACATCCGGCCGTCCCGCGTAGTCAAGAGGGGTATGCACCGCGATCACCAGGCAAGCGACGCAAACGAACGGGCGGGGACCGAGTGAAATCAGCACAGGAGGACGCATACCTGGAGTTCGTATCAGCGCGGGCGAAGGCCCTCTACCGCTCGGCGTACACCCTCGCGGCCGGCGACGCCCACCTCGCCGAGGACCTGGTCCAGGAGACCTTCAGCCGGATCTACGTGCACTGGGGTCGCGTGTCCCGCGCGGACAGCCCGGCGGCCTACGCCCAAACCGTCATGGTCCGCACGTTCCTCAGCCTCCGGCGCCGCCGCAGCACGGCCGAACGCCCCACCGGCACCGTCCCCGACAGCGCGGACTCCAGCGCCCACGACTCCACCCTCCGCATCACCTTGATGGACGCACTGTCCCAACTCCCGCCGCGCGACCGGGCAGTGCTCCTCCTCCGCTACTGGGAGGGCCACACCATCGAGGAGACCGCCCGCACCCTGAAGCTCAGCAACAGCGCGATCCGCTCCCAGGGCACCCGCGCCCTCGCCAGACTCCGCGCCCTACTGGGCGAATCCCTCTCGGACCTGGTCCCCCACTAAGCAGCTTCCACTCCCCAGCGACGAAGAACTGAGACCACCATGCCGTTCGAATCAGACCTGGCCCACGCCCTGGACCGCACCACGGACTCCCTCGAACCCGACCTCACCCCGCTCCTGAACGACGCCATCACCCGCGGGCGCACCCACCAGCGCCGCCGACGCACCGCGGGCATCCTGGCCGGCGCCGCCGCCTGCGCGGTCCTCACGACCGGCGGCCTCCTCCTCCCCGACGCCCTCGCCGGGATCCGCTCCGCCGGCTCCGACATGGAACCGGCAGCGCTGGCCCTCCCACGGTCCGCGGTCTCCGGCGACCAAATGATCCAGGCCCTGCAACAGACCTTCCCCGGCGGCAAGTACAGCCAGCAGAGCGGCCAGAGCAACAACCCCGCAGACCCCTCGGCCGGCTACGTCGCCAACGGCGGCTTCCTCTTCGACGACGGCCACGGCCCCGCCTTCGTAGGCATCTCGGCGGTCCGCCTCAAACTCCCCCTCCGCGACGGCGACGGCCTCACCTGCGACCGCACCCCCGCCCGCCCCAAGGGCGACACCTGCACCCTGACCGAACTCCCGCCCAGCCCCACGCTCCCCGGCGGCGCACTAGTCCTGTCGGAACGCAACGCAGCAGACCGCACCCCAGGCTCCGCACAACGCTGGACCCTCACCCTGACCCTCAAATCCACCGGAGCCCAACTCCAACTAACCCAATGGAACAGCGAAGGCGGCGGCACAACCCCCGAAACCCCGAAGCCCACCAGGCCCGCCCCCCCGCTCCCCGAAGGCCAAGCTGTATCGACTCTGACAGGCCCGACCTGGACCCCAATTCTCAACGCAGTCGGCTAACACCCCGCTACAGGCCCCAGTGAGGACCGACCGCCTTGCACACCAGTCGTCCGCTGATGTTGCCGTTAACCCCAAGCGGCCCCTCCGGAAACAGATCCGGAGGGGCCGGTCGGCACCCAAAGGGATAGGACTTGGCCAACGACCTCCACACCGCAGCAATGCAGGCGTGGCTATGAAACTGTTCAGGCAGGCCGGACAAGCCTTTTCGGTGCAACTCCCATAACGAGATGCTCTAAGGCCAAATCGCCCGCACCATACCTTAGCGCCCACGCCCCAAGGAGGTAGATTACACCCTGTTCGTCGATCGCCAGGAAAAATTCCCCCTGCCCAAATTCCCCCAACGGGAAGAATCTACGACCGAACAATTCAGAGAGTTCCACAAACCGCCCACCCTCTCCGATAGCAAGCTCTGGATCAAACTCGAACGGCTCCCGTACACAGGTAATTCCAGGGCCGCTAATATCTACTCGAAGGCCACCAAACTCTTGAAGAAAGCTCTCTGCCGCGGCATGCCAACTGAACTCTGACACTGACGCTTTCCACTGGGTAAGGCCAACCCGGCGATCCGGCAGCCAGCCAGCGGCCCGCAGGACTCCCTCCACCTCTCGGGAGAATCGAGGCATCTACTGCGCCATCCTGAAATCGATATCGAAGTGCTCGACTAGAACCTGGCAACTACTGCATGGCGGAATGAGCTTTTTGAAACTCCCGTTCGTTCTGGCCCGCCCCACTGTGGCAGCGGCGGTGGCCCCAGTTGGATCGAGGCCGGAATCCAAAGTTTCAGTAAGGCACTGAACCAATCCGCATCCTCCGTGATTAACTCCACGCTGAGCAGCCGGGATGGAATCAAGAATTTCCTGGATGGCCGGATGGACCCGCCTAGTACCTGCCCCTCCGTCACTGTGAGCAACGACTGGAGCATTCCCAGGAACTTGCAGAGCTTCAATCACCTGAGGACGCTGCGAATTTGAAAGGTCGGCGACTGCTTCTGCCTCAGCATGCACTGCGTCAACTACGCCGCCGCAATTATGAACGAAGACCGGTGTGGCGCCCGCCAGCACATAGTACGTGTGCTGGCAGCCCCTCCCCTAGCTGTTTCTTTGCAGGTGGGGAGGGGTTTGGCGGTCCGCCGGAGTCCGTCGTTGTGCGCCTGAATCCGTGGTTGTTGCCGTCGCTACTGCCGTCAGGAGTTGGGGTTCTCAGGCGGGGTGGGGATGCGGTCGCCGCGCGATTCGGCGACTCGAAGTGCATCGGTCAGGGCTTCGGTCAGCCGGCAGGCGAGCCACCGGTATTCGACGGCCGACAGTTCCTTGGCTCCGGGCGCCACGACCTGGCGGGCGTACCCCAGGAGTTCCTCGCCCATGTCGAGTTGTACTTCTTCGATGCTGTCGGCGAGTGAGGAGAGGTAGCCCCTGCCGTCGGTGCTGAGGTAGCAGGGGTTCCCGTCCTGGGTGGTCCATGGCAGTAAGCGAGGACCGGTCACGCCTGCTGCCGCGTCGTGGAGATCTCTGCGGCGCATGCGGTCCGCGTCGGTCCTGGATGTGCTCACCGTGCACCCCCACCTGGGTCGCCGAATGGAATACGGCGACCGTAGGGGCCAACTGTCCGTCACTCCACCTATGAAGCATGCCAGTTGGCGACGGAGGGTGCCGGAAGTATTGCGTTGCGTGGCACCTATCCGACGACGGCCAGGTAGGAGGCCATGTCGCGCATCTCTGCGGTGAGGGTGCGCTTGCGCTTCTTCAGGATCTCCTGCATGGTCTCGGCGGCCATCCGCTGATGCCTCAGCCACTCCGGGGATGCACGGCGGACTCCGGTCAGCTCGTCCATCGCCGCGGACAGGTCGTTGGTCCGGGCGTGCGCGCGGGCCACGTCCAGGCGGTGGCGGTTCCAGTTTTCACCGCTCGGCCGCCCAGCGCTCTTCCACGCCTTGGGTGACATGGCGTCCTCGCCGGATTTACGGACGACCGCGCGAGCGTCTCCCACGATCATGTCGTCTTCCACGCCCTTCATGCCGACGGTGAGCGGCCCGAAGGTCGTCCAGTGCCGGAAGAACGAGCCTGTGTACTCCCGTCCCACGGCGGATGCCGCCGTGTTCGCGACGCGGTGGTAGTGGCGGGCTTCCTGGGGCCGGTTGTTGCGGCCTGCGGCAGCCGCGGCGCGCAGCGCCAGCCATCCCCAAGCCGCGCATTCGTCCGGCGTCGCTCGGGACAGTCTCGGTTCGATCAGATCGGCGGTCTGGGAGGCGAGTTGTTCGGCTTCGTCCAGCCGGCCCTGGCGCAGGAGCAGCCAGCACATCCCGATCACGCCGGATGCCCCGGTGAGTGTGTCCCCGGCCCGGCGTGCATCGGTGATCGCGCCAGCCAGGGCGGTGTAGGCGAGGTCATACTGCCGTACCTGCGTCAGGTACCGCCCCGCCAACTGCAACGCCTCGGCTCGGGCCAAAAGTGCCTGGCCGTGCTCCTCGCCGCTGTCGAAGTGGGCGACCGCGCTGTTCGCGTCCCGCAAGAGCGCGGGCAGTTGGGATGCGACGCTCTTGTAGATGTCGGAGTGGTAGAGCACCGCACCGTCATGGACCGCACGGCGGAAGCGGCGCAGGTTCGGCTCCTCCTCCGCGCTCTCGCCGTCCGAGTCTGCGAGTCCCACTGGTGGGGTGAGGGCCGCACGGAGCTGGATCAGGTTGACGCGGTTCGGGTCCTCCGAACGGCCCACGGGCTCTGGAGCGTCCGGTGCCAAGAGCGTCGCTGTGGTTACGCTCAGCGCGCGGGCGAGGGCGTGAAGGGTTTCCATGCGGACAGCGCCACCCTGCTCGACCTTACGCACCGTCCCCGGCGAGACGCCTGCGGCGTAAGCCAGTTCTTCCTGGCTCATCCCGGCCCGACGCCGGTACTTACGGACGTTGTCCGCCAGTTCCGTAGTTATGCTGACCACCTCCAGCGCCACGGTACGCCGGTCCGGCGAGCCAACCGAGGGCTATCCGGCAGATACCCGCCCGAAGCGCTGACCCACCACCGCACTCGGTGCCGGTCAGGTGGCCGGACGGTGCAGGGCCGGCGCCCTGGCAGCATCGGTGCCTGAGCGGGAGGGGTCCCTCGTCGGTCGGGCAGCTTCGCCATACCAGGGTTCTCCGGGGGCCGCCAAGGCTCACCCGGTGACGCTTGCGCTCGGCCTTGGCGGCCCCCGGGGGTTCCTGGTACGCCTCCGGTGACCGGGCGACGAGGGACCCCTCCCGCGACCCCCGACCACCCACCACCACGATGGAGCCGCACCGCACTCGGCCTCCTCCCCCTCGGAGAGAGGGCCGGGGCCTGGGGCAGAGCCCCAGAACAGTGCCTGCTGGTGGTGTTGCGCGCCCGGACCGGCGGGGCCGCCGGCAAGCGGGGCGGAGACAGGAGCGGGCGGCGGCCCCCCGGGGCCGGGGCGCCCGCCGCCCCCCGCCGCGCGCCCCCCGGATCAACGAAATAAAAAAA